>DASZLR010000043.1:0-11330 GCA_035552275.1 Pseudonocardiaceae bacterium
GCAGGCCGGCGTCGGGCAGCAGGGCGGACAACAAACCGGACAAGCGTCCAGGTTGGGACACGACGAACCCCTCATCTCGGCCCTGGTCGGGCCACGCGAACAGACTCCTGCCCGGGACGAGCCACCACGGCAGGAGTTCTCGCCACCCAGCTTAGTTGCGCCCGACTGCGGAGCACGAACTCATGGGGACGCGCCCGGTGGCGCAAGCAGTGGCATGTATGGCACCATATATGTCATGACTATGTTGCGAACTACGGTCTACCTTTCGCGAGACTCAAAGCGACGGCTCGCTCAGACCGCGCGACGTCGCCATCGCAGCGAGGCCGAGTTGATCCGGGACGCGATCGACTTGCTACTGGCCAGCGAGCCGGAGCGACCTAAGCCAAATCCCCCGACCTTCGCGTTCGACCCCGAGATCGTGAACCGAGTGGACGAGTATCTGGCCGCCGGGTTCGGCAGCGACGGCATCGCGGAGGACGTGTGGCCCGCCTGATCCTGGATACGTCCGGGTACCTGGTCAGCATCAATCCGCGCCATCCGGATCGCGATGCGGTGCGGCGTGTGCTGGCCAGCGTCGATGAGCCGCCCGTACTGTCCCCCATGGTGCTTGCCGAGATCGACTATATGGTCCTCACCCGGCTCGGCGTCGACCAAGAGACCGCCGTAATCGATGAGTTGACCGGAGGCGCGTACGATCTGGCCGAGTTGGACGTTGACGACATATGTTTGGGACGTGACCTCATAGCGCGGTATCGGGACCTGAAGATCGGTCTCACCGATGCCGTCAACGTGGTGCTGGCCGACCGCTATGCCACCAATGAGGTGCTTACCACCGACCAGCGCCACTTTCGGGCGGTCACGCCGCTATCGAGACGCCACGACGCCTTCCGCGTGCTCCCCGTTGACCTGTAGGCAGTGATCACGGCACGAAGACAGGCCCCTCCTGCTCAACCCCGATCCTGTTCAACCCCAAGATCACGGATCGGTTGGGCGATCCTCTTGCGGTCACCATGTCCGGCAGCGGCCGAAAGCCCGCTCGCCCCACAGTGGGGCGAACGTGTGATGATGCACCCCTGTCAAGTGGTGACGGTCGGTGATGGCGAAATCGTGCGGAGGGTTCGTGGCCGAGACGGAATTGAGCTGGATTCAGCGGGCGGCCGACGCCGCGATCGAGCACGCCCACCGGTCGGGCGTGAAGAAGATCGTGTGCGCGTCCGGCGTGTCCCCGTCCGGCCCCATCCACCTCGGCAATCTGCGTGAGGTGATGACCGCGCACTTCGTCGCCGAGGAGATCCTCGCCCGGGGTCTGGACGCGGTGCACCTGCATTCCTGGGACGACTACGACCGCTTCCGCAAGGTGCCAGCCGGTCTGGACGAAAGCCTCGCCGAGCACGTCGGCAAGCCACTGGCCGCCGTCCCCGACCCCTACGGCGAGCGTGACTCCTACGCCTCGCATTTTATCGCCGAATTCTCCGAGGCACTGTCCCGAATGGGCGTGCGCATGCACGAGGTGCGACAGTCGGAGAACTATCCGCGCGGAACCTACAACGCCGCCGTTCGCCGGGCAATGGATCGTCGTGCCGACGTTTTCGACATTCTCGCCGGATTCCAGACCGAGGGCCGGCACGACCGTCCGGTCGAGGAACGGCGGGCCGAGTATTATCCGTTCAAGCCCTACTGCCAGACCTGCCACAAGGATTTCACCACCGTCACCGGCTATGCCGGCACGACCGTCCGCTACGACTGCCGGTTCGGCCATTCCGGCGAGATAAGCCTCGCCGACGGCGCGCCGATCTCCGGCAAGCTGGTGTGGAAAGTGGACTGGCCGATGCGCTGGGTGCACGAGGGCGTCGACTTCGAGCCGGCCGGCGAGGACCACCACGCGCCGTCCAGCAGCTACGCCTCCGGCCAGGTCCTGGTCCGGGAGATCTTCGGCGGCACCGCGCCGTATTCGTTCGCGTACACCTTCGTCGGCCTGGCCGGCGGGTCGAGCAAGATGTCCAGTTCCGTTGGCGGCGCGGCGATTCCGGCCACCGCCCTGGACGTCCTGGAACCGGCGATGCTGCGCTGGCTGTACGTGCGTCGCGCGCCGTCCCAGTCCTTCACCATCGACCTGTCCCCGCGCGCCGTGCAGCGCCTCTACGACGAGTGGGACCGGTTCGGCGATCAGGCCGGCGCCGCCGGCGCGCACTCCATCGAGTCGCACCTGCGTGCGGTGTGCCTACGCACCTCCGCCGGCACGGTGGACCACAGCCAGCGGCCGGTGTCGTTCCGGCTGCTGTCCTCGGCCGCCGACATCACCGCGGCCAACGTCGAGCAGCTGGAACGCCTGGTCCGCCAACATCTCGATGACGACGCGCCGGCCGGTGACGAACTGCTGAAGCAGCTTGAGCCGCGGCTGACCTGCGCGATCAACTACGCCACCAAGCTGTTGCCGCCGGAAGAGCGCACCGCCATCCGCACCGAGTTCAACGTCGACGCCTGGCGCGAACTGGACGACCCGACCCGCAAGGGCGTGCGGATGCTGGCCGAGCGGATCGACGACGCCTGGACATTGGACGGCCTGACCACCCTGGTGTACGCGGTGCCGAAGTTGTTGCAGGGGCTGCCCGAGGACACGCCGCCCACCCCGGAGCTGAAGAAGGCGCAGCGGTCGTTCTTCGCCGCGCTCTATCGGCTGCTGTGCTCGTCGGACACCGGACCCCGGCTGCCCACCCTGCTGCTGTCGATCGGCTCGCAGCGCGTGCACCAACTCCTCGCCGGCCAGGAAACCGAATAAATAGCTCGGCGAACGAGCATTATTTTCACCTGCGTGGACCATTTCCGTCCACCATGTGGGCGCACTGGCCGCACCCCTCGCACCTGGTTAGCGTTATCGCCGGATCACATTTCCGGGCGCGGACAGCGCCCTTTTCGCGACCCATCATGTCCTTTTCCGGCACCCCAGGAGTATCGATGAGCACCGAAACATCGTGGTCGTTCGAGACCAAGCAGGTCCATGCCGGGGCCGCGCCCGATCCGGCCACCGGTGCCCGCGCCACACCGATCTACCAGACCACCTCGTACGTGTTCCGGGACAGCCAGCACGGCGCTGACCTGTTCGCCTTGGCCGAGCCCGGCAACATCTACACCCGGATCAACAACCCGACCCAGGACGTGCTGGAGCAGCGGGTCGCCGCGCTGGAGGGCGGCGTGGCGGCGGTGGCGTTCGCCTCCGGCTCGGCGGCGACCACCGCCGCGATCCTCAACCTGGCCGTCGCCGGCGACCACATCGTGTCCAGCCCGTCGCTGTACGGCGGCACCTACAACCTGTTCCACTACACGCTGCCCAAGCTCGGCGTCGAGGTCACCTTCCTGTCCGATCAGGACGATCTGGACTCGTGGCGGGCGGCGGCCCGGCCGAACACCAAGCTGTTCTTCGCCGAGACGCTGGCCAACCCCGGCAGCAACGTGCTGGACGTGCGCGGCGTCGCGGACGCGGCGCACGAGGTCGGCGTGCCGCTGGTGGTCGACAACACGGTCCCCACGCCGTACCTGCTGCGGCCGATCGAGCACGGCGCGGACATCGTGGTGCACTCGGCGACCAAGTACCTCGGCGGCCACGGCACCACGATCGCCGGACTGGTGGTCGACGCCGGCTCGTTCGACTTCGGCGCGGACCCGCGGCGGTTCCCGGAGTTCAGCGAGCCCGACCCGAGCTACCACGGCCTGAAGTACTGGGAGGCACTCGGCCCCGGCGCATACGCGGCGAAACTGCGCGTGCAGTTGCTGCGCGACACCGGCGCGTCGATCTCCCCGCTGAACAGTTTCCTGATCCTGCAGGGGATCGAGACGCTGTCACTGCGCCTTGAGCGGCACGTGTCGAACGCGCGGGCGCTGGCCGACTGGCTGGAGCAGCGCGACGAGGTGGAGAAGGTGCACTACGCCGGGCTGCCGTCCAGCCCGTTCTACGCCGCCGCGCAGAAGTACCTGCCGCGTGGCGCCGGCGCGGTGGTGTCCTTCGAGCTGCGCGGCGGAGTCGACGCCGGACGGGCCTTTGTGGACGGTACCGAACTGCACAGCCTGCTGGTCAACATCGGTGACGTGCGCAGCCTGATCGTGCACCCGGCGAGCACCACGCACAGTCAGCTCTCCCCGGAGGAGCAGCTGGCCAGCGGGGTCGCGCCGGGACTGGTCCGGCTGTCGGTCGGCATCGAGCACATCGAGGACCTGAAGGCCGACCTGGAATCCGGCTTCCGGGCCGCGAAAGCACACGTGTGAGGAAGTCCGTCGCCCTGCCCGCCGCTCTCGATCTCGAGGGCGGCGGGCAGTTGGTCGATGTGCGGATCGCTTACCAGACCTGGGGAGCACTCAACGGGGACAGCTCGAACGCCGTCCTCGTGCTGCACGCGCTCACCGGTGACAGCCACGTCCTCGGCCCGGCCGGGCCGGACCAGCCCACGCCCGGCTGGTGGGACGGGCTGATCGGGCCCGGAAAAGCCTTGGACACCAACGAGTTCTTCGTGGTCGCGCCGAACGTGCTCGGTGGCTGCCGGGGCAGCACCGGACCGTCCTCGCCCGCGCCGGACGGCCGGCCGTGGGGCAGCCGGTTTCCCCGGATCACGGTCCGCGACCAGGTCCTGGCCGAGGCGCGGTTCGCCGACGCGCTGGGCATTCGCCGGTGGGCCGCGGTGCTCGGCGGGTCGATGGGCGGGATGCGGGCGCTGGAATGGGCGGTCGGGCTGTCCGAGCGGGTGGAGCGGGCGCTGTTGCTGGCCTGTCCGGCGGCCGCCTCGGCCGAGCAGATCGGCTGGGCCTCCCCACAGTTGCACGCCATCCGCGCCGATCCGAACTGGCGCGGCGGCGACTATCACCTGGCCGGCGCCGCTCCGGTCGCCGGACTGGGCATCGCGCGCCGGATCGCGCACGTCACGTACCGCAGTGAACCGGAACTGGCCACCCGATTCGGTCGCCGGCCACAAACAGCCGAAAACCCCGGCCTCTTCGCCATTGAGTCCTATTTGGATCATCATGCGGACAAGCTGGTCCGCCGGTTCGACGCGGGCAGTTACGTGGTGCTCACCGAGGCGATGAACGCGCACGACGTCGGTCGCGGGCGCGGCGGGGTCGCGGCGGCCTTGGCCATGGTGACCGCCCGGACGCTGGTCGCCGGGGTGGACTCCGACCGGCTTTATCCGCTGTATCAACAGGCCGAGCTGGCGGCCGGCGTTCCCGGCGCGGACGGCGTGCGGGTGATCCGGTCACCCTACGGGCACGACGCGTTCCTCATCGAAACCGAGCAGATCGCACCGCTGGTCAAGGAACTCCTGTCCCGCTGACGGCAGGAGGACTAACCTCGACACCACACAACGGATGCGCCGCCCCGGACCCCGGCGAGCGGTATCCACGACGCGGGGAAACTCCTGATGACGTGGAGGCATCGATGTCGACCGATGAGCTGTCGAACCCGGTCAACAGTCCGCCACTGAGATCGCCGGAATCACCGGGAGCCGAATCGCCGACAGATCAGCCGGCCGGGCCCCGGTGCGGCCTGTGCGGACGGCCGGTCCCGACCGACGAACGATGGGTCGCGCTGGTGCCGGACTCCTCGGTCATCCATCCCGATGATGCCAGCCAGGACGGTCACCGCCGGGCGACCTCCTGTGGCAGCGCGCACCTGGAAATACTGATTGATCGGGCCCGCCGCGGTTGGATATCGGAACAACTGTGGTTCGGGCGACTGCGCCGGGCCAGCACCGAATCGAACATGGCCGACGCGACCGTCCTACAGGTCGGCATCCAGGCCCGACTGTCCCCGGAGAACCTGTACCGGGCGCTGGCCTGGAATTCCCGGCAGGACAATCCGGACACCACACTGCCCGGCGGCCATCGGCTGCCGGACTGAGTGCCAGGCGAGTGGGCGGTCGGCGTGGCGTGCTGGGAGAATCGCCGCCAACGCGTTGGAGGCGATCATGTCGGTCCTCTCATCTGCGGGTGAACACGGTGGATGAGGGCAGAGCGGGCCGGGTGTGGGCGTCGATCGACGCGATCGCCCGGCGCGAAGGGGCGCCGCCGTCGATTCGACATGTCTGCCTCGCCTGCGCGGCTGAACTGAAGGCCGGCGTCGGCCTGTCGATGACGAGGGACGGCGGGCTGCGGGAGCCGGTGTTCGCCACCGATCCGGCCAGCGAGGAGCTACAGGAATTGCAGTTCACCCTCGGGGAAGGTCCCTGCGTGGATGCGTTGACCAGGCACGGAACGGTGCTGGCGGCTGATCTGTCGGGCGTCGAATACGAACGTCGGTGGCCGATCTTCGCGCCGGCGGTGCGCGAGCGGGGCATCGAGGCGGTGTTCTCGTTCCCGGTCCAGGCCGGCGCGGTCCGGTTCGGAGTGCTGGACGTCTACCGGCCCGAAGCGGGACCATTGTGTCCGGACGAGCTGACCGACGCGCTGCTCTACGCCGACGCCGCCTTCGGGCTCGCGCTCGATGACCAGGGCGGCATTACCGCGACCGTGAACAACCTGCTCGGCGATGGATTCGTCGGCCGGCAGGCCGCCCTGCACCAGGCCGCCGGAATGGTGTCGGTGCAGCTCGGCGTGACCGTCGCCGAAGGGCTGGCCCGGTTGCGCGGCTACGCCTTCGCCAACGACCTGCGGCTGGGCTCGCTGGCCGTCGAGGTGGTCGCCCGGCGGCTGCGGTTCCACCCGGACGCCCTCCCGCCCGGCGCTGGCGGGCCGCGCGACAATGGAGCTGATCCCTCGACGGGGACAACAAAGGATGTGGACAGATGAGCACCACGGACCGGGACGTGCGCAGCGTGTTCGTGGAGCTGGCAGACACCCTCGTCGCCGACTTCGACGTCATCGACTTTCTGGACACCCTCTCTCGACGGGTGGTCGAACTGCTCGACGTCAGCGCGTGCGGAGTGCTGCTGGCCGATCACCACGGTGCGCTGAACCTGGTGGCCGCGTCGACGGAGCAGGCGCGGCTGCTGGAACTGTTCCAGATACAGAACTCCGAAGGGCCGTGCCTGGACTGCCACCGCACCGGCTGGCCCGTGCAGAGCCCCGACCTGACCCACGCCGAAGGCCGCTGGCCCAATTTCGCCCCGGCCGCGCGGCGGTTCGGCTTCGCGGCCGTGCAGGCGCTGCCGATGCGGCTGCGCGAGGAGACCATCGGCGCGCTGAACCTGTTCAGCGCCAACACCGGAATCCTGTCGCCGGACGCCGTTGAGCTGGGTCAGGCGCTGGCGAACGCGGCCACGATCGGCATCCTGCACGAGCGCGCGGTCCGCCGGCACGAGTTGGTCATCGATCAGCTGCAGTCCGCGCTGAACAGTCGGGTGCTGATCGAACAGGCCAAGGGCGTGCTGGCGGAACGCCTGGGCTTCTCGGTGGACGAGGCGTTCACCGCACTGCGCGCCCATGCCCGCGCGACCAACCGCAAACTGGCCGAGGTTGCCCGCGCGGTGATCGATGACGGCCTGATCATCACCGCTCCGCCGGCGCCCTGACGGTCAGAGCTTGGTGGCGATCAACGTCGCCAGATTGCTCTGGCCGGCGGCGTTGGGATGCAGCGGGGGCAGACCCAGGACCGGTTCGACCCAGCGGACCCACGGAAGCTGGCACGCGTCGTGGCCGGTGATGCCGCTCGGGTCGATGCCGATCGCGCCGTTGTCGGTGGCCTGAGCCGCGATGGCGGCGTCGAGCTGGCGCTGGATGCCGTACAACCAGGTGGCGTCGCCGCCGGCGATGGGAATCGATGGCCAGCAGCCGTTCTGTGGCGGCATGATCGGCAGGTAGCCGACGACCACGATCTTCGCCTGCGGCGCGCGCTGCTTGATGCCCTGGATGACCGCGCCAACCTTGGCCGCCACCGGGCTGATCGACGCGGCGAGCTGGTCGACGCCGTTGACCGTGTAGTGCTGCTGGCAGGGATCGCCGATCGGGCTGAGCGCGCCCATGGTGGCGCAGGTGGTGGCGATGTCGCCGAACCCGAAATCATTGCCGCCGATGGTGACCGTGACCAGGTTGGTGTCCGCGGTCAGGCCGTCGAACTGTGGCGGATTGGCGCCCAGCCCGGTGTTCTGCGGCTGGGTCATGTCGGCGGTGACCGCGCTGCCGCAGGTTTCGTCGGTCAGCGATCCCACGCCGAGGTCCTTGGCCAGGTCGTGCGCGTAGTTCGACGCGGACCGGAAGCAGCCGGGCGTGCCGCTGACGTCCCACAACGAGCCGACGGCCGCGTACGAATCGCCCAAGGCGACATATTTGTTGTACGACGGGGCAGCACTGGCGGGAGCAGCGGCCGCGACCAGCCCGCCGGTGGTCGCGAGCACAGCGAATGTCGCGCCCAGGACAATGTGACGACGACGCATGGTGACACCTCAACAAATCGTGGTGGAAGGGCTCAGGCGGGCGCCTGGCCGGTCGAGTTCATCGCGGAGAGGAAATTCAGGTACAGCAAGGGTTTCGGCGAGCCCCAGGTCAGTTGGGACAGCACCCGAAGCCGCGGAAACAGCGCGGCGGCGATCTGGTCCTCGGTCTGCGCGTTCGGGTTGTCGCACCAGACGCTGACCAGCGAGCCGAGATTGTTCGGCAGCGTGGAACCGTCCACAAAGGTGTTGGGATTCCACCGATACGTCAGGCCGGGCGGGGTGTTGAACAGCGCGGCCGGACCGCCGGTGGTGTAGTAGGTCGGCGTGAAAGCCATGTTCTGCACCGAATGCCCGGCCTCCGCCAACTCTTTCGGCGAGATCGCGTTGCCGGCCCACGGAAATCCGAACGGACCGGCGGCCGACCAGTACGCCACCACGATGTCCGGGTCGATCGTGACCGTCGAGCCGCCGGTGGTGAGCCCGTCGTTGTAGATCCGCATGGTTTTGCCGGCGGATCGGACAATGGTGTTGGCCCAGTTGAGGAATCGGTAGAACCCGTCCTTGCCGCCCAGTTGCGGATAGTCGGCGTAGTTCGTGACGTACTCGTCGCCGCCGAGTGTCCAGTATCGGCCCGGAAACAGCGGAAGGTACTCGGTGAGCAGGTCGCGGACGAGCGCGAGCGCGGCCGGATCCGCGATGTCGATATCGCTGTCCGACACCGCGCCGGCGCTGCTGACCAGCCGGAGTTCGGGGTGGGCGGCCAGAATCGCGTCCAGGTGTCCGGGAAAGTCGATCTCCGGCACGATCTGGACGTGGTAGCGCAGGCCGTCGGCGACAAGGTCGCTGATCTGCTGTTTCGTGTAATGCTGCGCCGAAACGATCTCCGGATGAGTTTCGCTTTCCAGCCGGAAGCCGTACTTGTCGGACAGGTGCAGGTAGAGGTAATTCAGCTTGAGGTAGGACATCTCGCGGATGCGGGCGCGCAGCCAGTCGAGCGACAAGAACTGCCGGCCGACGTCGACCAGCAACCCGCGTTCCGGGTATTCGGGCCAGTCGTCCACCGTGCCGGCGGGGATGGTTCGGCTCTGCCGCAGCCATTGCAGGATCGTGCGGGTTCCGTTGAACACGCCATCATCAGTGTTGCCCAGCACGGCGATCGTCAGACCGACGGTCAGCCGGTAGCCCTCCGGTCCGCCCTCGGCCGCGCCGGTAGCGAGTTCGATGTCGCCGGGTTGAGTCGCGCCGCCCACCCGCCACCGGACCGCTGCGCCGGTCAGCGAACCCACATCGGCGGCGAACGCCTCGGCGGTGCCGGCCAGGCCCGCGCCATCGGCCACCACCGCCGAACCGGGGCCGAAGGTGTAAAAGCCCGAACCGGGAGTCCACCGCTGCACGGCCGGAATCGTGCGCGGTAGCGCGGTGGTGGCCGCCGCCCCGGATCTCCCGGCGGCGACCACCACTGTCCCCGTCGCCAGCACCACGACCGTGAGCCAGCCCAGTCGAGGGATGAACCGCTTCATCGCCGCTCCCGAGGGCTGGTCACGCACTCCCCTGCGCTGAGGCGAGAACGGTAGCAAGAGTGCTCTTACATTCGCAAGAGTATTCTTGCGATCATGGCCGGCGGGACTCGTGAGCGGATCATGGACGTGGCGCTGAAGCTGTTCGTGGAGCGTGGCTCGGCGGCCACGGCCGTCACCGCGATCGAGGCCGCGGCCGGGTTGTCGCCCGGCAGCGGCAGCTTCTACCGGCATTTCAAGGACAAGGCCGAGTTGCTGACCGCCGTGGTCGACCGCGAGTTGCAGCGGGTGAAGAAGAACCCGGCGGCGCAGGTCGCCAACAGCGACGCACCCACGACGAAGGCGTTGGCCGGACAATTGTTGGCCGACCTCGACTTCCTGCGTGACCTTCGGCCGCTGATCATGATTCTCTTCTGGGAACACGGCAGCGCGCCGCGGCTGGCCGAGCACATCCAGCTTGTGATGAACGACCGCGGAATCGAGCTGGGCATCGCCGATCTGCTGCTCACCACCACATCCGGGCCGGTCCGGGACGACCCGGCCGCGGCGGCCGCCGGGATGATGTCCGCGATGGTTGGCTACTTCCTCAGCATCGAGTACTTCGGCGCCCCGCCGGCAGGCGTCGACCCGGAACGGTTCACCGCCATGCTCGCCACGCTGCTCACCTGATCGCGGCTCAGTCGTAGGGTCGCCGGATGTACTCGATGCGGGTGTCCGGCCATGTCAACGCGCCGCGTTCGGCGGTCTATCCGGCACTGGTGGACGCCGACGCGATCGCCGCGTGGCGGGTGCCGGACGACATGACCAGCCAGGTACACGAGTTCAATGCCCGCGCGGGCGGCACATTCCGGGTATCGCTGACCTACAACCTGCCGGACCGAGCCGGCAAGTCATCGGCGAACACCGATACCTACCACGGCCATTTCGTGAAACTGGCACCGAACGAACAGGTGGTCGAGGTACTCGAGTTCGAGACCGACGATCCCACGCTCGCCGGGGCGATCACGGTGACAACCACGCTGATTGACGCCGACAACGGAACAGACGTCGTCATCGTGCACGACGGGATACCGGACAGCGTGCCGGCCGCCGACAACGAGACCGGCACCCGGATGGCACTGGCGAAACTCGCCGCCTTCGTTGAGGCGAAGGCTGATCAGCCGACCTGAGAGCCGGTGGCCTCGCCGTCGAGCGCGGCACGGATCTTGTCGGCGTAGAGCTGCGGCGGGTGCTTCGAGTCGTAGGGATGGCGTGGGCCGAGCCAGAACCGCAGGCCGTCGCGGCGCTTGCGGGGAATGACGTGCAGGTGCAGGTGGGGAACCGACTGGCTGATGACGTTGTTGATCAGAATCATCGAGCCGTCCGCCTCCAGGCCCTTCTCCACGGCTCGTTCGAGACGCTGGGCTTCGAGAAAGAACTCCTGGACCCGATCGGCCGGCAGCTCACTCATGATCTCGAT
>DASZLR010000044.1:0-21222 GCA_035552275.1 Pseudonocardiaceae bacterium
GGCGCACGGCGAACTGCTCACCCCGCACATCCAGGACGTGCTGGCCGAAGCCGGAATCGCCGCCTCGGCCCTGGACGCGATCGTGTGCGGCGCCGGGCCGGGGCCGTTCACCGGCCTGCGCGTCGGCATGGTCACCGCGGCCGCACTGGCCGACGCGCTGGAAATCCCGGCCTTTCCGGTTGTGTCCCTGGACGCCATCGGCCACGATGCCGGAACCGACGAGCCGTTGTTGGTCGCCACCGATGCCCGCCGCCGGGAGATCTACTGGGCGTCCTACGCCGACGGCCGGCGCACCGAAGGCCCGCACGTCGAGAAACCGACAGCGGTCGCGGAACGCCTGACCGAACTGGGCGTTCGCCGGGTCGCCGGCCAGGGCGGTCGGCTCTACGCCGAGGTGCTCGGCCTCCCGGTGGTCGAGCCGGCGTTCCCCAGCCCGGCCGCGCTGGTCGCCGTCGCCGCGGCCGCGCTGCGCTCCGGTGCACCACCGGCCCCGCTCACCCCGCTGTATCTGCGCCGGCCGGATGCCGTCGAGCCCGGCTCGGCCAAGAAGGTCCTGCGGTGACCGAAACCGCGAAGGCACAGGCCACCTTCTCGATCGCCCCGCTTCGCCGCCGCGACCTGGCCGCTTGTGCCCGCCTGGAAGACCTGCTCTACGCCGAGGACGACCCGTGGAGCGAGCGGATCTTCGCCAGCGAACTCGCCGCTGGCTACCGCTACTTCGGCGCCTACGACTCGGACGGCACGTTGATCGGCTACGCCGGCCTGGGCGTTTTCGGCCGGCGTCACGACCACGAGACCAGCGTGCACACCATCGGCGTCGATCCGGCCTGGCAGCGCCGGGGCGTCGGCCGGACGTTGCTGCGCGAGCTGCTGGCCATCGCCGACGAGATCGCCGCGCCGGTGTTCCTGGAAGTCCGCACCGACAACGACGTTGCCATCCGAATGTACGAGGCGCACGGGTTCACCAGGCTCGGCCTGCGCCGACGCTACTATCCGGCCTCCGGTGCGGACGCCTACACCATGACCCGACCGGCAGCCAACGAAATATCCACTGTGGAGGGAGCGACGTGAGCCCGCTCAACACGGCCATCGTGCTGGGCATCGAGACCTCCTGCGACGAGACCGGTGTCGGCATCGTGGCGTTGCGCGCCGACGGCACGGTCGAACTGCTCGCCGACGAGATCGCGTCCAGTGTGGACGAACACGCCCGGTTCGGCGGGGTGGTGCCCGAGGTCGCCAGCCGGGCGCATCTCCAGGCGATGGTGCCGACCGTGCGCCGGGCGCTGGCCACGGCCGACGTCCAACCATCCGATGTGGACGCCGTCGCGGTCACCGCCGGTCCCGGCCTGGCCGGCGCGCTGCTGGTCGGCGTGGCCGCCGCGAAGGCGTACGCGCTGGCCTGGGACGTGCCGCTGTACGGCGTGAACCACCTGACCGCGCATGTCGCGGTGGACACCGTCGAGCACGGCCCACTGCCCGGCGCGGCGCTGGCGCTGTTGGTGTCCGGCGGCCATTCCAGCCTGCTGGAAGTGCCCAGCCTCACCGGTCCGATTCGGACTCTCGGCGCGACCATCGACGATGCCGCCGGTGAGGCGTTCGACAAGGTCGCCCGACTGCTCGGCCTGCCGTTCCCTGGCGGCCCGCACATCGACCGGGCCGCGAAGGACGGCGATCCGGCGGCGATCGGCTTCCCGCGCGGGCTCACCGGGCCGCGCGACGCGCCTTACGACTTCTCCTTCTCCGGCCTGAAAACCTCGGTCGCCCGCTGGGTGGAGGCCGCCCGACGGGATGGTCGCGACATCCCGGTGGCGGACGTGGCCGCGTCGTTCCAGGAGGCGGTGGCCGATGTGCTCACCGCCAAGGCGATCCGGGCCGCTCGCGAGTCCGGTATCGAGCACCTGCTGATCGGCGGCGGCGTCGCGGCCAACTCCCGGTTGCGGGCGCTGGCGCAGGACCGCTGCGCGGCCGCCGGAATCGCGCTGCGAGTGCCGCGGCCGAAGCTGTGCACGGACAACGGCGCGATGGTCGCCGCGCTGGGCGCGCACCTGGTCGCCGCCGGGGTCAAACCGTCCACACTGGACATTCCGGCGGACTCCAGCCTGCGGATTTAGTCGGTCAACCGCGCGCGGCGAGGTCTCCTCGTAACGGCCGTCACACTTGCCCGGCTACGTCACCTGCGCCACCCCACCTCAGTACGCTCTGTGCGTGACCAACCCGAACAACCCGTACTGGCAAGTCGACCCGATCACCGGCCAGCAGGTGCAGCCGGGCACCCCTCAGTACGGCGGGTACGGCGGGTACGGCCAGCCCGGTGGCGGTTATGGCCAGGTGGGTCCCGGATATCAGATGCCGCCGCCGGGGCCGCCGAAGCCGAACCGGACGCCGCTGATCGTGGCCGCCATCGTGTTCGTGGTGGCGGTGGTAGGCGTGGTGACCACGCTGTTTCTGGTCAACAACGGCAACAACAAGCACGACGCGAGCGGCCCGAGGACATCAGTCCAGCCAACCTCGCACAGCACCCCGACGGCCGCCTCCACCAGCCTGTCCCCGGAGGGCGACGTCCCGACCAGCCCGGTGATCCCCGGCTTCCAGGGCGTCAAGTCCCAGCGGGACGGCGCGGCCTATGACGTGCCGGCCGACTGGAAGGTCGAGACACCGGACACCCTGACCGGGTTCGAGGACAACAACGGCAAACCGGTCGCGGTGATCCACGCCGTGTCCACCTACAAGCCGGACGCCTGCCCGAACGACCCCGGCTCCTACCGCGCGCACGTCGGCTTCGCCAGTGCGGGCCAGGTGGATCCGAGGACCGCGGCCAAGGGTGAGGCCAAGATCATGGCGGACGGGGCGGCCATCAACGACGACGGTTCCCGGTCGCCGGTCACCGTGTCCGAGGCCACCGCGACCAAGGTCGACCAAGGCACGATCGACGCGATGACCGCCACCGCGACGGTCACCGAGACATCCCAGTCCGGCCAGTGCACGGCACCGAGCCAGGTCATCACCACGGTGGCGTTCTCCACCGGTGCGAACACCGCGCTGTTCGTGTACTACGGCGACCAGGGCGTCGCCGACGCACTGCCGGACGCCGTCCTGCAGCAGGTGATCTCAAGCCTTCGCCCGGTCGGCTGATCGGTCGAGCGCCCGGTTGTGGGCACTCTCCGCTGCGCTCACTGGCGTTGACGCCGTCGCGGGCACCTCGGCGTGGCCCCGGCTAGTCGCCGATCTTCCGGCCGACCGCGGCCAGCGCCAGGGCGCGTTCCGGGTCCTCGGCATCGGCGTCGCTTTCCGGCCGCCACTGCGGGGTGAACACCACACCCGGTTCGAGGATGTCGAAGCCCGCGAACAGTTCGGTGATCCGCGCCCGGGTTCGCAGGTTCGCCGGGTTGGTCGTGTTCTTGTACATCGACGCGGCGCGTTCGGTGCGTTGGCCGACGCCCTCGTCGGTGGCGTGCGAGAGCACGAGATAGCTGCCCGGCGCCATCGCCGACCGGTACCGCCCGATGATGCCGGACGGGTCATCGGTGTCCGGCACGAAATGCAGCAGCGCCAGCATCATCACCGCGACCGGCTGATCGAAGTCGATCAGCTCACGGGTGGTCGGCGACCGCAGCACCGCGTCCGGGTCGCGGAGGTCGGCGTGCAGCACCGTGGTCCGGTCGTTGTCGGCCAGCAGCAGTTCGCTGTGCGCCACCGCGACCGGCTCGTTGTCCACGTACACCACCCGGCAGGACGGGTCGACCGACTGGGCGATCTCGTGCGTGTGGCCGACCGTCGGCACGCCGGACCCGATGTCGATGAACTGGCGGACGCCCTGTCGGGCCAGCCAGCGGACGGCCCGGTGCAGGAACGCCCGGTTCAGCCTCGCGAAGTCGCGCGCCTCCGGCAGCACGGCCAGCACCTGTTTGGCGAACTCGCGATCGACCTGGAGATTGCAGGCCCCACCGAGGTAGTAGTCGTAGACCCGAGCCGCGCTCGGCTTGGTGATGTCCACGCCGGGGGGAATCCAGGACAGTTCGCCGTCCGCCATTGAAGGGCTCCTTCGCGTCGCAGCGGCATCGTAGCGATCTTGCGACACGCTGTCAGCACGCTGTGTCAGCGCACTGTCGGCCGGCTGCGGGAAACCCCGCTTGAAGGACTAGCACTCAACTCGGTAGAGTGCTAGATGCACGGCACCAGCACCGCCCCGGCACCCGCGACGGCGGGGTGGCAGGAGCCAGCACACACGTAGTTACCTGCCAACGCTTTCGACGACCCGTGGAGGTCACACCGGTGAGCGTGAACATCAAGCCGCTCGAGGACAGGATCGTTGTCCAGGCGAGCGAGGCCGAGAGCACCACAGCCTCAGGTCTCGTCATCCCGGACACGGCCAAGGAGAAGCCCCAGGAGGGCAAGGTTCTGGCCACTGGCCCGGGCCGGATCGACGACAAGGGCAACCGCGTCCCGTTGGACGTGGCTGTCGGCGACGTCGTCCTGTACTCCAAGTACGGCGGCACCGAGATCAAGTACAACGGCGAGGAGAACCTCGTCCTGTCCGCCCGCGACGTGCTGGCCGTCATCAACTGACGACGGCTGTCGACGACTAGTACGAGACGCCCCGGCGGCCCCATTTCCGGGGCTGCCGGGGCGTCTCGCGTCAGAAAGGCGAATGATGCCCAAGCAGATCAGTTTCGACGAGGACGCTCGTCGGGCATTGGAGCGTGGTGTCAACCAGCTCGCCGACGCCGTCAAGGTGACGCTGGGTCCGCGCGGCCGGCACGTGGTGCTGGACAAGAAGTTCGGCGGCCCGACCGTCACCAACGACGGCGTCACCATCGCCCGCGAGATCGAGCTGGAAGACCCGTTCGAGGACCTCGGCGCGCAACTGGCCAAGAACGTGGCCACCAAGACCAACGACGTCGCCGGTGACGGCACCACCACGGCGACCGTGCTGGCCCAGGCCATGGTCCGGATCGGCCTGCGCAACGTGGCCGCCGGCGCCAACCCGACCTCGCTCGGCCGCGGCATCGCCGCCGCCACCGACGCCGTGGTCGAGGAGCTCAAGTCCAAGGCCACCCCGGTCCGCGGCCGGGACAACATCGCCCAGGTCGGCACCGTCGCCTCCCGGGACGCCTCGATCGGCGCGCTGCTCGGCGAGGCCATCGAGCGGGTCGGCGAGGACGGCGTGATCACCGTCGAGGAGTCCTCGACGCTGGCCACCGAGCTGGAGATCACCGAGGGCGTCCAGTTCGACAAGGGCTGGATCTCGGCGTACTTCGTCACCGACCCGGACAGCCAGGAAGCCGCCTTCGACGACGTCTTCGTGCTGCTCTACCGGGAGAAGATCGCCGCGCTGGCGGACGTGCTGCCGGTGCTGGAGAAGGTCGCCGAGGCCGGCAAGCCGCTGCTGCTGATCGCCGAGGACGTCGAGGGCGAGGCACTGTCCACGCTGGCGGTGAACGCGCTGCGCAAGACGCTCAAGGCGGTCGCGGTCAAGGCGCCGTACTTCGGCGACCGGCGCAAGGCGTTCCTGGATGACCTCGCGGTCGTCACCGGCGGCCAGGTGGTGTCGGCCGAGGTCGGGCTGAAGCTGTCCGAGGTCGGCATCGACGTGCTGGGCAAGGCCCGGCGCGTGGTGGTCAGCAAGGACAACACCACGATCGTGGACGGCGCCGGCACGGCCGAGAACATCGCCGGCCGGGTCGAGCAGCTGCGCAAGGAGATCGAGGCCACCGACTCCGACTGGGACCGCGAGAAGTTGCAGGAGCGGGTCGCCAAGCTCGCCGGCGGCATCGCGGTGATCAAGGTCGGCGCGGCCACCGAGACCGAGCTGAAGGAGCGCAAGCACCGCATCGAGGACGCGGTCGCCGCCACCAAGGCCGCGGTCGAGGAGGGCATCGTGCCCGGCGGCGGCTCCGCGCTGCTGCACGCGGCGGCCGTGCTCGACGGCGGACTCGGCCTGACCGGCGACGAGGCCACCGGCGTCGCGCTGGTCCGCGAGGCAATGGCCGCGCCGCTGTACTGGATCGCCGCCAACGGCGGCCAGGAGGGCGCGGTCATCACGTCCAAGGTCCGCGATCTGCCCTGGGGCCAGGGCTTCAACGCGGCCACGCTGGTGTACAGCGATCTGATCAAGGACGGCGTGGTCGATCCGGTCAAGGTCACCCGGTCGGCGATCGCCAACGCCGCGTCGATCGCGCGGATGGTGCTGACCACGGAAAGCGCCATCGTGGAGAAGAAGGAAGACGCCGAGCCGGGCGAGGGACATGGCCACGGTCACGGCCACGGTCACCGCTCCGGCCCCGGTTTCTGACCGGTTCCCACTGCGGCGGTACCACAACAGACGGAGGGCGGCGCCCAGATCGGGCGCCGCCCTCCGTGGCATTCGTGGGGCTGGCAGGGTGGCCTGGAAAACGCGGTACCGGGCGCTATCGGGGACTCGGTATGCGATCGAGGGCGGTCTGCCGCTTGCGCGACTTGACGATCATGTCGCGTTCGGATTCGGACAGGCCTCCCCAGATTCCGTACGGCTCCTGCACGGCCAATGCGTGCGTCCGGCACAGGTCGAGCACCGGACACGTTTGACAGACGGCCTTGGCGCGAGCCTCACGTCGCGCTCTGGCCGGTCCGCGTTCTCCGTCCGGGTGGAAGAAGAACGCGCTGTCCATTCCACGGCAGTTCCCATCGAGCTGCCAGTCCCACAGGTCGGCGTTGGGACCCGGAAGCCTTCGGGTGTCCGCCATATGACCGCCTCCTCACCTTGCTGGTCAGTGGGGGTGATTACTCCATTCGGACCAGCGTGATCCACAGTAGAAGCGCGTCAAATCTTGTTCAAGGGGCAGCGACCTCACAGACGCGCAATTCATCCAACCGGGTGGGTCCGCGCAGGTGAGCAAGGCTGTGGCGCGGCCTGTGCGGAAACCCGGTTGAGCTTGCCGCGACGCCCGTCGGGCGCGGACGATGTTGGGCGTGGTGACGCGACTGGACTCCGGGGACGGCGCGCCTTCCACTGACCCACCTGGTGATCCCGGCGAACCGATGCTGCCGGTGGCGGCCGTCGCGCGGCGGCTCGGCGTGGCCCCGGCGACCCTGCGCACCTGGGCCCGGCGCTACGGACTCGGTCCCACCGGGCACGCGACCGGCCGGCACCGCCGCTACGACGCCGAGGACATCGCCCGCCTTGAGCTGATGCAGCGGGCGTTGTTGCGTGGCGTCGCGCCGGCCGAGGCCGCCCGGTACGCACTGGCCAGCCCGCCCCGAGCCCGCTCGGCTCCGCCGGTCGAACAGCATCATCGACACCATCGGCCGTCGGGGATCAGCCGGATCGCCCGCGGCCTGGGCCGGGCGGTGCTGGCCATGGACTCGGTCGCCACCCAGGCGCTGCTGGCCGACGCGATCGAGGTGATCGGCGTGGCCCGCGCCTGGGACGAGGTGATCCGCCCGGCGGCGGCGACGGTCGCGGCGCGCTGGACAGCGACTGGCGGGACCGGCGGGGGCCGGGAAGCCGAGTACCTGTTCCGGGAGTGCGTGTTGGCGGCCCTGCTGCGCGCCACCCCGCCGACGGCCACGCCGCGCAACCCGCGCCCGGTGATCTTGGCCTGCACGCCGGGCGAGCGGCACAGCCTGCCGCTGTACGGGCTGGCTGCCGCGCTGGCCGTCAAGCGGCTGGGCACCCGGATGCTCGGCGCCGCGGTTCCGGCCCTCGCCCTGGCCGGCGCCGTCGGGCGGACCGAGGCGGCCGCCGTGGTGCTGTGGGCGCAGCTGCCCGACCACGCCGACGCCGCGCCGCTGGCCACGCTGCCGCGTCCCCGTAGCGGCCTCCGGCTGTTCCTCGGTGGACCTGGCTGGGTGAGCGCCGGGGTGCGCCCGCACCAGTTGCTGCCCGAGGGCATGGCCGCCGCTGTCGGGGACATCGAGGACGCCGTACAAGGGCCGGTGCCGTGACGGGTCCCCGGCCAGCGTCGTTTCCCCGGCTGGCGGCATTCGGCTCGAACCCGGAGGCGGACGTCCGGCGGGCCGCCGCGACCGGATCACCCAGGGATCGCTGGCTCGCCGCCGTCGCGCTCGGTGGCCAGGGCCGGTACGCCGCCGCGGCCGGCGCGCTCGGTGAGTTGGTGACCGCACCCGATCCGGTGCTGGCCGCGCTGGCCTGCTCGACGCTGGCCGCGCACCGCCGACAGCTGGGTGGGCACGCCGCCGCCCGCCGGTGGGACGCGGCGGCGCTGGGCCGGCTCACGACCGCCCGCCTGCCGGCCGGTCCGGATGGCGACCCGGCCGGCGACCCGGATGGCGTGGACCTGGCCGGCGCCTGGTCGGACGCGCTGCTCGGGCTGGCCGCCGACGCGATCGGCCTCGGCCGGCCGCACGAGGCCCATCGGCTGCACCAGCGCGCCCAGCGGCACAGCGGCGCCTGTTGGCGGTCCCGGGTGCGGGCCGGCTGGGTGGCGGCCGAGATCGAGCTGGCGGCCGGACACCCCGAACGGGCGATCGCACCATCGATGGTCGCCGCCGAGCTGGCCTGGGCCGGTCCGTCGGTCCGCCATCGGGTCAAGTCGGACATTGTGCTCGGCGCTGTTGTGGCCGCAGTGCTCGCCGCCGCGCCCGCCACCCGTCCGGCGCAACCGGCGGCCGGTGTGTCCACGGTGCTCACGGACGGGGGTCACCCGACGGTCTCGGTCGAGTGTCCCGACCCCGCCGTGCTACTCGACCGAGCCCTGCGGACCTCCCTCGAACGGGGGATATTGACACTCGCTTGGCCAGCGGCGGTCATCGCGAGAGACCTTCATGTTCAACGACGCGACGAATTCTCACGTATCGCCAGCGATGCTCTGACCAGTGTGTATACCCGATCGGACGATGGGCTTCGGCGCTTGGCGCTCGCCTCGCCGTGGGTTCCGGCGGACCTGATCCGGCTTGTCAAACCAACTCGAACGGGGGGCGGCTGAAGGTCTGTACGGATTAAGCACCAGATCGGGTCAAGGTTTCGCCCCAACCGGCCGATACCGGAAATGGAACGTCACTCGGTTGCTGGAAGGAGTCCCCGTGACGACGGTCTTGATCTGCGACGACCGGCGTAGCGTGCGTGAAGGGCTGACGCGTGTGATGTCAGCCGTGCCGGGCGTGAGTCGCATCGACTGTGTGGCGCACGGTGACGAGTTGCTGGGTCGGTTCACCCGGCAGCCGGTCGACGTGGTCTTGGTGGGCACACAACGCGCTGTGCCCAGCGGCGTTGAGGCGACACGTCGCCTGGTGTCGGCGAGCCCACAGGCCAACGTCATCGTGTTCGGCGCGCCCGACGACGCGAGCAGCATCGCCGCCGCGATCGCCGGCGGCGCCCGCGGCTATCTGCGCTGGGACGCGTCCCGGCCGGAACTGGTCGCGGCCCTGGCGCACACGCTGGCCAGCACCTCGGTGCCGGCCCCGCGCCAACCATCCGACCCTGGTGTGCAACTCACCGACCGCGAGCTGCAGGTGCTGCGCGGCATGAGCCAGGGCAAGAGCAACGGCCAGATCGGCCGTGAGCTGTACCTCTCCGAAGACACCGTCAAGACCCACGCTCGTCGGTTGTTCCGCAAGCTGGGAGTGCGTGACCGGGCTCAGGCCGTCGCGCACGGGTTCCGTCGCGGCCTGGTGTCGTGACCTTCTGGCAGTGAGCTGCCAGCCGCCGAGGTTCCCGCCGGTCCGGTGACTTGTCACCGGACCGGCGCATCGGTCGGTAATGCCGGTAATGGCTCCGTAACCACCAAGGTCGGGGTTGCGCTCGCCCGGTACCGTGGAGGCGACCAGTCTGGGTGAACTCCCTAAGCCCAGGGTGGTCTCTCCCGACAGACCCGCTTACTAGGTAACACCAGGACTATTGTCTGCGATGACCAACTTGGGGGACGGACTGAGCGCGGTGGTGGCATCAGCGATCGGCGGCGATCACTCGTCGACGGAGCGGTTGCTTGCGCTGGTGCGCCCTCTGGTGGTGCGGTATTGCCGTGCCCGGCTAGGCAGACAAGAGCGGTCGTTCACTTCGGCGGACGATGTGGCCCAGGAGGTGTGTCTCGCGGTGCTGACGGCGCTGCCCGGCTACCGTGACCAAGGCCGGCCGTTCCTGGCGTTCGTGTACGGGATCGCCGCGCACAAGGTCGCCGACGCCCACCGGGCCGCGTCCCGGAACCGGTCGGAGCCGGTCGCCGAGGTGCCGGACATGCCGGAGCTTGCCGCCGGCCCCGAGTTGCGGGCGATGAGAAGCGAACTTTCCGAACGGATGGCCGGTTTATTGCGGCTGTTGCCCGACAAGCAGCGGGAGATTCTGGTGCTGCGTGTGGTGGTCGGGCTGTCGGCGGAGGAGACCGCGGACGCGGTCGGATCGACACCGGGTGCGGTGCGGGTCGCGCAGCACCGGGCGTTGGGCCGATTGCGGAAGGAACTCACTCCGGAGGAGGTGGTCTGAGTGGCGGAACCGAACAAGCATGGCGTTGGCGGGCTCGCGTCAAGAATCCGGCGCGGGACGATGACCGGCGCGCGGCGACTGCGTTCGATCGAAGCGGGCGCCCAGTTCGATAGTGATGACAGAGCTGACAGAGCCTGGGGCCACGGTGACCCGGACGACAACCTGGACGACTGTTCGGCTGAGAACAGCGCTGCGGAACGCGCGCCACTGGACACCGCCCGGCTGCACGCCGACGACGCTTTCCTGAACCGGCTCAGCAACGCGGACGCCGGCTTCCCCGGCGGCGACTCCGAGCTGACCAGCCTGCTGATGTCCTGGCGGCGGGATGTGGACGCCGTGCCGATGCCCGAACTGGTCAGCACCGACGAGGCCGTGCACCGGATCGCCGACGCGGCGCAGGCCGGCCGCCGTCGCAGCAGGTCGATGGTGCCGCTGGCCACCGCCGCCGCGGTGCTGGTGATCGCGTTCACCGGCGTCGGCATCGCCGCCCGGAACGCCCAGCCCGGCGACGCGCTGTGGGGGCTGACCGAGGTGCTGTACTCCGACCACGCGCATTCGGTGGAAGCCGCCGACACCGTGCGCGCCGATATCTCGCACGCCGGCCAGGCGCTCCAGGCCGGCCACCTGCGGGAAGCCCGCACCGACCTGGCGATGGCGCAGGCGACGCTGTCCGCCGTGGCCGGCGAGGACGGCCAGGCCGCCCTGCTGCAACAGGGCAAGACTTTGCTGGCGCAGATCAACGCGGCCAGCACCGCGCACCCGCCGTTGCCGACGCCGCAGCCGGTCACCACGGTTCCGACGTCCAGCGCGCCGACGACGGCGCCGCCCACGACGACGACCGTGCCGCCGACCACGACGACCACGGTGCCGCCCACGACGACCACGGTGCCGCCGACCACGACGACCGTGCCGACCACCGACCAGTCGCCGGAGTCCACGCCGCTGAACCACAGCGGCACGCCGCCGAGCCCGGCCACCGCGCCGGCATCCAGCTAGCGGTGAGCTAAGCGGGACGGCTGGCTCACCGGTTGGACTCCACCGCGGTTACGCCGTCAGCGAAACCGCGGCAGTACTCCCACGTGACGTACTTCTGGGGGTCGGGCTCGAACGCCGGCTCGTGTCGGCGCATCCGGCCCTCGTCCAGCAACTGGCGCAGGCTGGACCGCAGCAGTTCCCAGTCGTGATAGTGCGGTTCTTCACAGTCGGGGCAGTCGACCTCGATGCCGCGGATCCCGCGCGGCGCCAGCAATGCCTGGTACACGGCGAGATTGGCCAGATCCTCCACGAGCTCGGCCCGGTCCTCATCGGACAGCTCGTGCTCGTGCTCGACATCGACGCCGTCCGACGCCCATGCCACGCTGTCGGGGTCCTCCCCGAACGGGTCCGGCGGCAACGCTTCGTTCGACACGGTGCGAAACGGTACGCCGACGCTCGGGCGGCGGGCACCGGATACCATGAGGTTGACTCGGATTGAGCGTCCCGCCTGCGGAAATCCCGCCCTGGAGCGCGCCCCCTCGCCGGAAGGAAGGCCGACCCGAACACCATGACCGGAACGATGCTCAACCCGCTGCGCGACTCTGCCGACCAGTCAGCCGACAAGTCAGTCGACGAGACTGCCGATGAGGCGGGTGGCACGTCGATGCCCGCCAAGTTCGCCATGCTCGGCCTGACCTTCGACGACGTGCTGTTGCTGCCCGCCGAGTCGGATGTGGTGCCCAGCCAGGTGGACACCAGCACCCGGCTGTCCCGCAACATCACTCTGCGAGTGCCGTTGGTGTCGGCCGCGATGGACACCGTGACCGAGGCGCGGATGGCCATCGCCATGGCGCGGCAGGGCGGCATGGGCGTGCTGCACCGCAACCTGGCCGCTGACGAACAGGCGTCCCAGGTCGAGGTCGTGAAGCGGTCGGAGGCGGGGATGGTCACCGATCCGGTCACCTGCTCGCCGGACGACTCGCTGGCCGAGGTCGACGCGCTGTGCGCGCGGTACCGCATCTCCGGGCTGCCGGTGACCGAGGCGGACGGCACCCTGGTCGGCATCATCACCAACCGGGACATGCGGTTCGAGGTGGACCACACCCGGCCGACCCACGAGGTGATGACCAAGACGCCGCTGGTCACCGCCCAGGTCGGAGTGACGGCGGAGGCCGCGCTGGGCTTGTTGCGCCGGCACAAGGTGGAGAAGCTGCCGATCGTGGACGGGGCCGGCAAGCTGCGCGGCCTGATCACCGTGAAGGACTTCGCCAAGACCGAGCAGTACCCCAACGCCACCAAGGACCCGGACGGCCGGCTGCTGTGCGGAGCCGCGGTCGGCGTGGGCGCGGACGCGTACCAGCGGGCGATGGCCCTGGTCGACGCCGGGGTGGACGTGCTGGTGGTGGACAGCGCGCACGGCCACTCCCGGGGCGTGATCGACATGGTCAGCAAGCTCAAGCGCGAGCTCGGCGACGCGGTGGACGTGGTAGGCGGCAACGTGGCTACCAGGGCCGGCGCGCTGGCGCTGGTAGAGGCCGGGGTCGACGGGGTGAAGGTCGGCGTCGGCCCGGGTTCGATCTGCACCACCAGGGTGGTGGCCGGGGTCGGCGTGCCGCAGATCAGCGCGATCTACGAGGCGGACCAGGTGGCCCGGCCGGCCGGCGTGCCGGTGATCGGCGACGGCGGCATCCAGTATTCCGGGGACATCGCGAAGGCCATCGCGGCCGGCGCCGGCGCGGTGATGCTCGGCAGCCTGCTCTCCGGCACCGCGGAGGCTCCCGGCGAGCTGATTCTGGTCAACGGCAAGCAGTTCAAGACCTATCGGGGCATGGGCTCGCTCGGCGCGATGCGCACCAGGGGCCAGGCCAGCTCCTACTCGCGGGACCGCTACTTCCAGGACGATGTGCTGTCCGAGGACAAGCTGGTGCCGGAGGGGATCGAGGGCCGGGTGCCGTTCCGCGGGCCGCTGTCCCAGGTGGTGCACCAGCTCGTCGGCGGCCTGCGCTCGGGCATGGGTTACACCGGCTCGACGACCGTCGCGGAGCTGCAGCGCGCCTCGCTGGTCCGGATCACCGCCGCCGGACTGAAGGAGAGCCACCCGCACGACGTCACCATGACCGTCGAGGCCCCGAACTACACCACCCGCTGAAGCCCTTGCCGCCGGACTTTACCGACATGGCGGCTGCGAGAGGTCTGGTTATTCACAGGGCGCCAAGCTGTCCACAGGCCAACCGAATCGGTTTTCCACCCCGCCACATGGTCGAATAGGCTGATCCCAAGGGGTGCCCCCGGGTGGGTGGGGGTCTGCGTAACGCGAGCCAGAAATGGCGGCTCGGACATGGCCGCGCGGGATCGAGACGTCGTGAGACGTGTGGATCGGAGAAAGGGACCGACATGCCCGACCAGGTCGAGATCGGCAAGGGCCGCGTCGCCCGCCCGGCCTACGAGCTGGATGACGTGGAGATCGTCCCGTCCCGGCGCACCCGCTCCTCCCAGGTCGTCTCGACGGCCTGGCAGATCGACGCCTACCGGTTCGACATCCCGTTGATCACCCATCCCACCGATGCGATCGTCTCGCCGAACACCGCTGTCGAGATCGGTCGGCTCGGCGGCCTCGGCGTGCTCAACGCCGAAGGGCTGTGGGCCCGGCACGCGAACGTGGACGAGGCGCTGGCCCGGCTGGTCCTGGCCGCCGACGCCGGTGAGGACCCGGTCGAGCTGGTGCGCATCCTCCAGGAGCTGCACTCGGCCCCAATCAAGCCGGATCTGCTCGCCGAGTCGATCCGCCAGGTCCGCGAGTCCGGCGTCACGGTGGCGGTCCGGGTCAGCCCGCAGCACGCCGCCGAACTCACCCCGGAGGTGCTCGCCGCCGGCGTCGAACTGCTCGTCGTGCAGGGCACCATCGTGTCCGCCGAGCACGTCGGCCCGACCGATCGGCTCGGCGGCGCCGGCGGCGACATCGGCGGCGAACCGTTGAACCTCAAGCGGTTCATCGCCGAGCTGGACATTCCGGTGATCGTCGGCGGAGTCGCCGACTATCGCACCGCGATGCACCTAATGCGCACCGGCGCGGCTGGTGTGATCGTCGGCCACGGCTACAGCGCGGGCGTCACCAGCACCGACGCCGTGCTCGGCATCGGCGTGCCGATGGCCACCGCGATCGCCGACGCCGCCGCCGCCCGCCGCGACTACCTGGACGAGACCGGCGGCCGCTACGTGCACGTGCTCGCCGATGGCGGCGTCACGGTCAGCGGGGACATCGCGAAGTCGATCGCCTGCGGCGCGGACGCTGTGATGCTCGGCGAGCCGTTGGCGGCCGCGAGCGGAATGCCGGGCCACGGGCTGTACTGGACGTCGGCAGCCGCGCACCCGTCGCTGCCGCGCAGTCGGGTGCTGCCGGTCGCCGAGATCGGCTGGCCGCAGGCGGTTGACCTGCGCGCCCTGCTGTTCGGACCGGCGGCCGACGCGGACGGCCGGGTCAACCTGTTCGGCGCGCTGCGCCGCGCGCTGGCCAAGACCGGCTACTCGGATCTCAAGGAATTCCAGAAAGTCGGCCTCGCCGTGCGGGCGTGACCCGAAACCGAACACTAGTCAGGGACGGACAATTCGTCCTAGTCTCCTGGCATGGCTACGCAACCCGCCGGTAACCCGGCCGCCAACAAGACCGATTTCGACGTCATCGTGGTGGGATCCGGGTTCGGGGGAAGCGTCGCCGCACTGCGGCTCACCGAGAAGGGCTACCGGGTCGCGGTCATCGAGGCAGGCCGCCGGTTCGCCGACGACGAGTTGCCCAAGACCTCCTGGAACCTCCGCCGCTATCTTTGGGCGCCCAGCCTCGGTTTCTACGGCATCCAGCGCATCCACCTGCTCAACAACCTGATGATCCTCGCCGGCGCCGGCGTCGGCGGCGGTTCGCTGGTGTACGCGAACACCCTGTACCGGCCGCTGAAGCCGTTCTTCCGGGACAAGCAGTGGGCGCACATCACCGACTGGGAAGACGAGCTGTCGCCGTACTACGACCAGGCCAGCCGGATGCTCGGCGTCGTGGCCAATCCGACGGTGACGCCCTCGGACGAGGTGATGCAGAAGGTCGCCGCGGACATGGGCATCGCCGACAGCTACCACCACACCCCGGTCGGCGTGTACTTCGGCCAGCCGGGGGAGCGGGTCGCCGACCCGTTCTTCGGCGGCGTCGGGCCGGACCGGGTGGGCTGCACGGAATGCGGGTCCTGCATGACCGGCTGCCGGGTCGGGGCGAAGAACACCCTGGTCAAGAACTATCTCCACCTGGCCGAGCGGGCCGGCGCCACGATCATCCCGCTGACCACGGTGACCGGGCTGCGGCAGCGGTCCGACGGCACGGTCGAAGTGCTGACCCGGCGCACCGGCGGCCCGCTGCGCCGGCGGCGCAGGACGCTCACCGCCGGCCAGGTCGTGCTCGCCGCCGGCACCTGGGGCACCCAGCATCTGCTGCACGAGATGCGCGATTCCGGCGCGCTGCCGAAGCTGTCGCCCACGCTGGGCGAGTTGACCCGCACCAACTCCGAGGCGCTGGTGGGCGCGGCGCGGACCAGGGTCGACCCGGGGCACAACTACAGCGAGGGCGTCGCGATCACCTCGTCCATCCACCCCGACGAGAACACCCACATCGAGCCGGTCCGCTATGGCCGGGGCAGCAACGTGATGGGCCTGCTCAACACCTTCGCCAGCGACGGCGAGTCGCCCACGCCGCGGTTCTGGCAGGTGATCAAGACCGCCCTGCGGCATCCGCTGATCACCCCTCGGCTGCTGCTGCCCTACCGGTGGAGCGAGCGGACGGTGATCCTGCTGGTGATGCAGAGCCTGGACAACTCCATCACCACCTACACCAAGCGCGGACTGTTCGGCCGGCGCAAGTACGTCGCCAAGGACGGCGAGGGCGAGCCCAACCCGACTTTCATCCCGGCTGGATACCAGGCCACCCAGTTGGCGGCCAAGCACATCGGCGGGTTCGCCGGCGGAACGTGGGGCGAGATGGCCAACATCCCGATGACCGCGCACTTCCTCGGTGGCGTGGCCATCGGCCTGGACGCCGAGCACGGGGTGATCGATCCCTACCACCGGGTGCACAACTATCCCAATCTGTCCGTTGTGGATGGTTCGGCGATCTCGGCGAACCTGGGCGTGAACCCGTCGCTGACCATCACCGCGCAGGCCGAGCGGGCGTTCTCGTTCTGGCCGAACAAGGGCGAGGCCGATCCGCGTCCCGCGCAGGGCGCCGGCTACCAGCGAATTCAGCCGGTCCAGCCGGTCGATCCAGCCGTTCCGGCCACCGCTCCGGCGGCGCTGCGACTGTCCACGACGAACTCCGGCTGAGTTTGACGTCCCGCGCACCAGCGGCCATGATGGCGCGGCGACTGGGGAGAATCGGGTCCATCAGGCAGGGCTACGCCAGCCGTGGCTTTGTTCGTGATGTCGGATGGATGCGTACTGATGGGAACTGGATTTCAGATGAACACTCGCCGTGCGGCGCTGACGGTCGCGGCCTGCGCCGCCGTGCTTTCCGGGGTGGTGGGCTGTTCGAGCGGGTCTGGTGGCCTGTTGCAGCCGCCGGCCACGCCGGTGCCGGCCGACCAGGTGATCTCGGTGACCGGCGACGCCGCCCAGAAGGCGTCGGCTGTGCACGTCAAGGGCACGATCACCAGTAGCGGAAGCAAGATCGGCCTGGATATCCAGCTGAACAAGAGCAGCGCCGCCGGCACGATGACCCTCGGCGGCGCGGGCGCCCAGCTCATCAACGCCAACGGGGCTTCCTACATTCAGCTCAGCCAGGCGCTGATGCAGCAGGGCGGCATTCCCCCCGCCGCCCAGCCGGTGCTGCTGAACAAGTGGATCAATGTCGATTCGCCGGTGTTCGGCGGGCAGATGAGCGATGTCAAGTCCTTTCTGGACTACTCGACGTTCATCAAGGGGATCTTCAACAATGCCACCGCGGGCAAGCTGAGTTCCGCCGGAACGTCCACTGTGAACGGAACGGCGGCGTTCGTGTACAAGGACACCGACGGCTCCACGGCATATGTGGCGCAGCCGCAGCCGCACTATCTGCTGCGCATGGTCGGCCCGTCGTCCGACCCGGGCACGGTCGACTTCACCAACTGGAACCAGCCGGTCCCGGTCAGCCCGCCGCCGGCGTCCGAGATCTACTCCGGCTCCTGACCGGCGTCCGGCGTGAGCCGATTTGGCGGGCGGCGCGGCTACGGCTACCAGCCGTCGCCGTCGCGCCAGTCGCAGGTGAGTTCGCCGGCCAGATCCATCGGGACGGTGACCGGCAGGACGTAAATGCAGCCATCCTCGTCGGCCGTCCGGTGGATCCCGGTCGGGGTGAGCGCCGAGGTCGGCCCCTGCCACAGTTGCCAGCCGCGCCGCGCGTAGAAGCTCATCGCCTCGTCCGTCGAGCCCAGCGCGCCCAGTTCGTAGCCGCCGCGCACCACCCGTTCCAGCGCGGCCATCAGCGCCGAGCCGTGGCCCTGCCCGCGACGGTTCGCACGCACCCCGACGCCCTCGACATAACCGGTGCGCAGCGCCCGACCGCCGTGCAGCAGCCGCCGCTGGATCACCGACGCGTGCCCGACCAACTGGTCGTCCTCCCAGGCCAGCGCATGAATGCCGCCCAGCGAATGGTCCCAGTCCTGGTCGGTCATCTCACCGGTGAAGACGTCGTCGAGCAGGGCACGAGCGGCGGCGAGGTCGGCGGTGTCGAGATCGGCGGTATGCGCGAGATGCACGCGGAGGTCCGGAGGCATGGGGCAACTGAACCTGATGCCGAGTTGCGGCGTCCATCCAGTAACTGAAATGTGACGGGGGAGGGCGCCATGGCGACCGGGCCGATCGGACGACGGACATTCCTGCAGGTGGCTGGCATCGGCGGGGCGGCGGCCGTGCTGGCCGGGTGCACCAGTCGGCCAGGCGGGGTTTCGGCGGGGTCGACGACGACCTCGGCGGGTTCGGCGATTGCGGCGACGTCCGCGGGTTCGGCGACCACCGCCTCGACCGGGCCGCCGGACTATCGGGCGCTGGCCGGCAAGCTGTCCGGGCCGCTGTTCACCCCCGGCGACGCCGGCTATGTCAACGCGGCGCTGTCCTACAACCCGCGGTTCGACGGCCGCCGGCCGGCCGCCGTGGCCCGCTGCGGCACGCCGGCCGACGTGCAGGCGTGTGTTTCGTTCGCGGCGCGGTCGCGGATTCCGTTCGCCGCCCGCAGCGGCGGGCACAGCTACGCCGGTTACTCCACACCGGACGGTGCGCTGGTCGCCGACCTGGGCGGCATGTCGGCGGTGTCCGTACAGCCGGACGGCACCGCCATGGTCGGCGCCGGGGCGCGGCTGATCGACGTGTATGCCGGGCTGGCCGCCGCCGGGCGTGCTCTCCCGGGCGGCTCGTGTCCCTCGGTCGGCATCGCCGGGCTGACCCTGGGCGGCGGCGTCGGGGTATTGGGCCGGAAGTACGGGCTGACCTGCGACCGGTTGACCGGCGCGACTGTGGTGACCGCCGACGGCACACAGCACGCCGTGTCCGCATCGGATGATCCGGATGTGTTCTGGGCGTTGCGCGGCGGTGGCGGCGGCAATGTCGGCGTGGTGACCTCGTTGCTGTTCGACACCGTTCCAGCACCAGGGCTGACCGTGTTCCTGCTGGGATTTCCGGCCGGCTCGGCCGGCGAGGTGCTCGGCGGCTGGCAGCACTGGATCACCAGTGCCCCGGACGAGGTGTGGGCGAACTGCAACATCACCGGCGGAAACCCGTCCACCTGCACCATCAGTGGCTGCTTCGTGGGATCGGCAACGACGCTGAACCCGATGCTGGACAGCCTGGTGCGGGCCACCGGCGCCCGGCCCAGCTACCGCACCGTGCGCGAGCAGAGTTATCTGGACGCGATGCGCTACTTCGGTGGCTGTGCGTCGCAAACCATTGCCGGCTGCCATCTTGAGATCGACGGCGGCAAGCTCGGCCGAGAGGCGTTCGCCGCGTCATCGCGGATCCTGGCCGCTCCGCTGGCCGACCCGAGCGCGGTCGCCGGAGTCTGCGACGGCCATCCCGACCTGCATCTGATCTTCGACGGCCTGGGTGGCGCGATCGGCCGGATCGCGCCCGAGGCGACCGCGTTCCCGCACCGGGCGGCGGTGGCGACCGTGCAGATCTACCAGAAGACGGTGGCCGCCAACGGATCCGCGGCCACGTCCACGGTGAACCGCGTTCGGGACGAGCTGACGCCCATGCTCGGCGCCGGCGGCTACGTGAACTACATCGACGCGGCGATGCCGAACTGGGGGCAGGCGTACTACGGCGCGAACCTCGGCCGGCTGCGTGACCTGGCCCGACGGGTCGACCCGGACGGACTGTTCAGCTTCGCCCAGGCCGTCCGCGACGCGTGAGCGCGAGATAGCATGGCGGCGGTTGACCGATGATGGTGGCTAGGGTTCCGCCGCCGGCGAGCGCGTGATCACGGGCGAGCTGGCGGGTCTGGTTCGAGCGCCACGGAAAGCCAGTGTCGTGAGCTGACAGTCCCATGGCGGTCACCCGGCACTGGCAGGCATCTCCGGGAGAGAAACCCAGGGAGGGACCGGTCGGCACATGACAGTGTGCCGAGAAGGTTCCCGTTCCGGCCTTCAGGCACTCCGATGCGTGAGTAGGGAGGCCAGCACATGACGGTTCAGCGACCGGTCCTGGTGGTGGATTTCGGCGCGCAGTACGCGCAGCTGATCGCTCGGCGTGTTCGCGAAGCACAGGTGTACTCGGAAGTGGTGCCGCACACCGCGAGCGTGGCTGAACTCCTCGCCCGCGACCCGGCCGCCATCGTGCTGTCCGGCGGACCGGACAGCGTTTACGCGCCAGGCGCCCCGGCGCTCGACCCCACCCTGTTCGACGCCGGCGTGCCGGTGTTCGGCATCTGCTACGGGTTCCAGGCCATGGCGACCGCGCTCGGCGGCACCGTCGCGCACACCGGCGACCGCGAGTACGGCCGGACCGACATGGCGGTGCGCGGCACGGGTGGCGTGCTGCACGCCGACCTGCCCACTCAGCATCCGGTGTGGATGAGCCACGGCGACAGCGTCACCGAGGCCCCGCCCGGGTTCGCCGTCACGGCCGGCAGCGAGCGCGCGGCCGTCGCCGCCTTCGAGGACGTCGGCCGCCGGTTCGCCGGTGTGCAGTACCACCCCGAGGTAGCGCATTCACCGCACGGCCAGGAGGTGCTCCGCCGCTTTCTGCGCGACATCGCCGGCATCGGTCCACGGTGGACCACGTCGTCTATTGTGGACGAACAGGTCACGGCGATCCGGCGACGGGTCGGCGTCGGCCGCGCGGTGTGCGGGCTGTCCGGCGGGGTTGACTCGGCGGTCGCGGCGGCGCTGGTGCAGCGGGCCATCGGCGACCGGCTCACCTGCGTGTTCGTGGATCACGGCCTGTTGCGCGCCGGCGAGCGTGCCCAGGTGGAGCGCGACTTTGTCGCGGCGACCGGTGTTCGGCTGGTGACCATCGACGCGCGGCAGCGGTTCCTGGACGCGCTGTCCGGCGTGACCGACCCGGAGGACAAGCGGAAGGTCATCGGCCGCGAGTTCATCCGTACTTTCGAGCAGGCCGCCCGCGACCTGCAAACCGAGGCCGGCGCGCACGGCGAGCACTACGACTTTCTGGTGCAGGGCACGCTCTATCCGGACGTGGTGGAATCGGGCGGCGGCGCCGGCGCGGCGAACATCAAGAGCCACCACAATGTCGGCGGCCTTCCCGATGACCTGAAGTTCGAGCTGGTCGAACCCCTCCGATCGTTGTTCAAGGACGAGGTACGTCGGGTC
>DASZLR010000045.1:0-2629 GCA_035552275.1 Pseudonocardiaceae bacterium
GGATCGCTGTCTAGGCCGCCCGCTCAACCTGTTCGAGCTGATCGATCTCGAACTCGTCCGCCAGCACGGCCCACCCGCGCGGGGTGATCACCACGCCGCGACCGGTGGGCCGGCGGCGTATCCAGCCGGCGTCGAGAAAGCGGTCCAGGACGGCGCGGCCGAGCCGACCGGCCAGGTGGTGCCGCTGCTCGCTCCAGTCCACGCAGTACCGGATCAGGCTGCGCTTTCCTTGCGGCACAACTATTCCCAGCTCGTTCAGGAAGGTCCAGCCGGCGGCGGTCAGCTCGTAGTCGACGTCCCGCCCATAGGCGCTGACCTGATCGTGCTCCGCCTCGGCCGGGTGGAAGATTCCGTCGCCGCCGGCAAGCTGGCCGCGCCGGATCATGCTGGTCATGATCGACACGCCCAACCGGCCGGCGAGGTGGTCGTAGCAGGTGCGTGCGGTGCGCAGCTGGGCGGCGCGGGTGCCGTCGCGCAACGACCGAACCGGAGCGGCCGGTGCGAGCCCAGCCATGGTCTCCAGCAACTGGCCGACTTGCGGACCGGCCAACCGGTAGTAGCGGTGCCGGCCATGGGTTTCCACCCGCAGCAGCCCGGCGTCGGTCAGCTTGCCGAGGTGCGCGCTGGCCGTCGACCGGGTGACTCCGGCTTCGTCGGCGAGCACGCTGGCCGGCAGCGCGCGGCGGTCACTCAGCGCCATCAGCACCCGGCACCGGGTCCGGTCGGCCAGTAGCGCGCCAATCCCGGAAAGGTCCACGTCACCCACCATGACCCCAGGGTAGGTCGAGCACGATTCGGTGTGCGTCGAATCGTCGCCGGGGCACCCTCAAGGCATGGCTCGCACCGCTGGGAAATCCGCCCATGGGACATCCACCGCCGAGACATCCGACGTCCGGTCCGCCGACCAGGCCGGCCCGGCAGGCGGCCGCCGGCCGGCACGGGCGCTGATCGCGGCCAGCCTGGCGTTCTTCGTCGTCCAGCTCGACGTGACCGTGGTGAACGTCGCGCTCGCGGCGATCCGGCACGATCTCGGTGGCGGCCGCGGCGACCAGCAGTGGATCGTCGCCGGCTACACCGTCGCGCTGGCGGCCGGGATGCTCACCGCTGGTTCGATGGGCGACCGGCTCGGTTCCCGGCGGGTGTGCGGATGGGGGCTGCTGGTGTTCGGCGGGGCGTCGGCGTTGTGCGCGGTGGCGCCGGACATGTCGGCGCTGATCGCCGCGCGGGTGCTGCAGGGGCTCGGCGCGGCGGCTCAGTTGCCGTGTTCGCTGGCGTTGATCGTGCGACAGTTCCCGGACGCGCGGGGCCGGGCGCACGCGCTCGGGGTGTGGGGCGGAATGGGCAGCCTCGGTATGGCGGCCGGTCCGGTGGCCGGTGGCACGCTTATCGCGTTGGTCGGCTGGCGGGCGATCTTCCTGGTCAACGTGCCGTTCTGCGTGATCACCGCGATCCTGATCCGGCGCTGGGCGGCCGAATCGCCGCGTTCTCGGGAACGGAAGTTGGACCCGGCCGGGCTGATCCTGGGCACCGTCGCGCTGGCGAGCGTGATCGGCGGCCTGATCGAGGCCGGGCAGATGGGTTGGGCGCAGACTGGTGGGGCGCGGATTGGTTGGGCGCAGCCGATTCCGTTGGTCCTGATGATCGGCGGCGGGCTCGTCGGGGTGCTGTTCCTCGCCGTCGAACGGCGGCGCCGCGCGCCGATGCTGCCACCGTCATTGTTCGCGTCGCGGCGGTTCTCGGCGGCGTCGGTCGCGGGGATGGTGCTCAACGCCGGGTTTTACGGAACCCTGTTGTGTGTCTCGCTTTTCCTCCAGGGACCGCTGGCGCAGCCGGTGTTCCGCGCCGGCATGCTGGTGTTGCCGATGACGGCGACCATCGGCATCGGGTCGATGCTGTCCGGCCGGATCACCGCTCGGTTCGGACCTCGGTTGCCGATGGTGGCCGGATTCGGCTTCGGCGCGGTGGGCGCGGCGATCCTCTTGGCGAGCGGGCCGTCCGGACCGCTGACGGTGGTTGTCGTCGGGGCCACCGTGCTGGGCTTGGCCTCCATCGCGATGCCGGCGCTGACGGCGGCCGCGATGTCCGCCGCGCCGGCCGGGCGGACCGCGCTGGCCAGCGGCGTGCTGAACACCGCCCGGCAGGCTGGCGGCGCGTTCGGCGCGGCGGTGTTCGGCGCGCTACTCGGCGCGGATCCCGCGCTGCCGCTGGGGATTCCGATGGCGATAGCGATCGCCGCCTACGGCATCGCCATCGGCGCGTCCGTGCTGGCCACCGACCGGCGGTCAGCTTCGTTGGCTCGGCGTGACCACTGAGGACACGTCCGCCGCCGCCCGAAACATCGCTGGCCCGACGGCTATTTTAGGGCGATGCGGGCGCGGACCTCGCTGAGCGCGTCGTGGTACTCCGGCCGCGGATTCATCGCCACCGCCAGCCGCAACTGAGCCTGTGCCTCGGTCAGCCGACCCTGCCGTTGCAACGCGCGGCCCAGCGCGAACCGGGCGTAGTGGTCCGACGGGTCGAATTCCAGCACCCGCAGGAAGGCCTGTTCGGCGCGGTGCAACTGGGCGGAGCTCAAATAGGCGCGCCCAGCGAGCAGATGCACGCTGGGCGCGTCGGGCGCCGCGTCGAC
>DASZLR010000046.1:0-30316 GCA_035552275.1 Pseudonocardiaceae bacterium
CGAGCACCGTCAGCCAGACCACCTGGAACAGGGTGGCCACCACGAGCACCCCGGGCGGTGGCAGCGGTGGCGGCGTGTCGTCGTACGAAACGCTGTCCGGCCAGCTCAACTACCAGAACGGCGTGCAGGGCGCCGGATACAGCAACACCTGCGGTGCCGCGTCGGGCACCACCTGCCGGCAGGTGCCGGACGTGTCCGCCGACGCTGACCCGGCGACCGGATACCTGGTGGCCTACCAGGGTTACTTCGTCATCGTCGGTGGCACCAGCGGCGCGGCCCCACTGTGGGGCGCGATCGCCGCGTTGGCCGACGCCAGCCACTCCTGCGCCGCCAACGGCCCGATCGGGCTGGCCGACCCGGCGCTGTACCAGAACCCGTCCGCGTTGACCGACATCACCACCGGCGACAACGACGTCACCGCGTCGGGTTACGTCGGCGGGCTGTACGCGGCCGGCGCCGGGTATGACATGGCCACCGGACTGGGCACACCCAAGGCGCCGCAACTGGTCGAGGCGCTGTGCGCGGCCAAGCCGAGTTCGGCCGGCAGCACCTACAACCCGGTCGGCCCGGTCCGCGTGCTGGACACCCGGTCGGCGATCGGCGTGCCCACCACGACGCCGCTGGGTTCGGGCGGCACGGTGAGCCTGTCGGTGACGAACGCCAATGGCGTTCCGGCGACCGGCGTGACAGCGGTGGTGCTGAATGTGACGGCCACCGCGCCGAGCGATTCGAGTTTCCTGACGGTGTATCCGGACGGGGAGGCGTTGCCGACCGCGTCGAATGTGAACTTCACGGCCGGCGAGACGATTCCGAATCTGGTGACCGTGCCGGTCGGCGCTGATGGCAAGGTGGATATTCACAATCACTTCGGCACGGTGCACGTGGTGGCCGACCTGTTCGGCTACTACTCGTCCGGCAGCGGCAGCCTTTACGATCCGGTCGCACCGGCCCGGCTGCTCGACACTCGGAACGGCACCGGAACCGGCGGCACCACAACGCCGTTGGGCACATCGAGCGAGACACTGACGCTCCCGGTCACCGGGGTGGGCAACGTGCCGGCCAGCGGTGTCACGGCGGTGGTGCTGAATGTGACGGCCACCGCGCCCAGTGCCGCGAGTTTCCTCACGGTGTATCCGGATACCGACACGTCGGTGCCGGTCGCGTCGAATGTGAATTTCACGGCGGGCGAGACGATTCCGAATCAGGTGATCGTGCCGGTGGGTACTGATGGCAAGGTGGATATTCACAATCACTTCGGCACCGTGCATGTGGTGGCCGACGTCTCCGGTTACTTCACCGGCAGCGGAACCGGCTACAAATTCCACGCCTCCGGTCCGCAACGGTTGGTGGACACCCGAAACGGCCAGGGTGTGGCCGCCGGCCAGCCCGCTCCGATCGGGCCGGCCGGCGTGCTCGCCCTGCCACTGACCGACACCGTCGGAGCGGGCAACACCGGGCCGCTGGCCAGCGCGGCCGGGCTGGTGCTGAACGTGACGGCCACCGCGCCGACGGACAGCAGTTTCCTCACCGTCTACCCGTCCGGCGTCGCCCAACCGACCGCATCCAACCTCAACTGGGTGCCCGGCGAGACCATCCCGAACGCGGTGATCACGCCGGTGACCGGTAACTCGATCGACTTCTACAACCACACCGGAACCGTTCAGGTGGTTGTGGATCTCTTCGGTTACTACGCTACGAGCTGATCCACGGATGGTGGCTGGCCACTCCCGCGCGGGAGCGGCCAGCCACCATCGGATCCGACACCATGACCTGGATTGATGCCGCACCGATCGCGGCGGTGTGCGTCGCGTGGCTGCTGATTCCCGGCCTGCTCGTCGGTTACGGCATCGGTCTGCGCGGCGTCGCCGCCTGGGCCGTCGCGCCCATCGTGACGATCGCGGCGGTGGCGACGCTGGCGGCCGTCGCCGGCATGTTGCGGGTGCCCTGGTCGGCGCCGCTGGCCATGCTCGGCTGCCTGATCATCGCCGCCGTGGTGGCGGCTGTGACCTTCCTGATTCGCCACCGCGCCCCGGCGCGCACCGCTGATCCCCGGCCGGTCACCCTCGCCGCCGCGCTCGGTCTGGCGCCGGCGCTGTTGCTGGGCACGGTGACCGTGATCCGCGGCTTCGGCCGGCCGGACGCACTGTCCGAGACCTTCGACGCGGTGTTCCACTACAACGCCGTCCGGTTCATCCTCGACTCGCGCGACGCGTCCTCGCTGACCATCGGCAGCCTGGGCACCCCCGGCCTGGCCGGCAGCTTCTACCCGGCGGCCTGGCACGACTTCGTGTCGCTGATCGTGCTGACCACCGGCAGCACCATTCCGGCGGCCGCGAACATTTTCTCCGCCGTGGTCGGCATCCTGGTCTGGCCGCTGGCCTGCCTGCTGCTGGTGCGCCAGGTGATCGGCCCGTCCCCGGCGGCCATGGCGGTCACCGGGGTGCTCAGCCTGGCCTTCGGCGCGTTTCCCTGGGGGCTGCTCAGTTTCGGTGTGCTGTGGCCCAACCTGCTGGGCATGGCCATCGCGCCGGCCGGGCTGGCGGTGGTGCTGTCGGTCTGCGGTCTGGCCAAGGATGACGCGATCGGGCGTGGCCGGGCCTGGCTGCTGCTGCCGGTGACCCTGGTCGCGGCCGGATTCGCCCATCCGAACGTGGTGTTCAGTCTGGTCGCGCTGTCCGTCGTGCCGGTCGGCATCGCGCTGGCCCGGCGAGCCCGGCGCGGCCCGCGCGGCGTCGCCGAAGCGGTGATCGCGGCGCTGGTGTTCGCCGGCGGCTGGTGGTGGGCGGCGACCACACCGGCGTTCGCGGCGGTGCGGAACTTCTACTGGGCGCCGATCGCCACGCCAGCACACGCCGTTGGCCAGGTGCTGGTGAACGGCACCAACGGATACAGCGCGCTGTGGGTGTTGTCCGGGTTGGTGCTGATGGGCGCGGCGCTCTGTGTCCGATATGGACGGTGCCGGCCACTGGTGGCCGGGTTGGTCATCTCTGGTGCGCTGTACGTGCTGACCGCCGCGCACAACCGGCCGTGGACGCGGGCGATCACCGGTTACTGGTACAACGACTCGCACCGGCTGGCCGCGATGATCCCGATCGTCGCGGTGCCGCTGGCCGTTGCCGCCGTCGTGTTTCTCGCCCGGTCGCTGGCAAACCGGCTGCCCCGATGGGGTAGCCCGCCGGGGGTGGCGGCCGTGCTCGTGGTGGCGCTGCTCGCGGTGACGGCCGGGCTGTACGTGCCCAGCCACGTGTCCGTGCTGGCCGGGCACTACACCCAGCCGCTGTCCAATCCGGACAGTCGCCTGGTCGACGCTCGCGAGCGGGCGTTCTTCGCCCGGGTCCACGACGCGGTGCCGGCGGACTCGGTGGTCGCGGACAACCCGTGGGACGGCAGCGTTCTGCTGTGGGCGCTGGCCGACCGGCGCACCCTGTTCCCGCACCTCGGCATCACCACCACGCCCGACCAGGACTATCTCGCCGCGCACCTGATCGACGCGGCTGCCGATCCGCGGGTGTGCGCGGTCGCGGACCGGCTGCGCGTCGGCTACCTGCTCATCGGCGACGGCACCTTCTGGCCGTGGGCGCCGCAGCGCAAGGACTACCCGGGCTTGGCCGATCCCGCTGGGCGCAAGGGTTTCCACCTGATTGACGCGGACGGCCCGATCAAGCTGTACCGGCTGACCGCCTGCGCGACCGGCTGAGTCCACCCGATGGAGTGAAAGCGTGCCGGGCCAGGGTGCCGGCAGCGGCCAGGTCCGGCGCGCGGAGGGCACCCGGCAGCAGGGTGAGCGCGAACAGCCGGGACGACAGGTGCCGGCGGGCGACTCGGGCGGCGCGGCGCCAGCCGTGCGCCCGCATCGACTCGGCGGTCTCCAGGAAGTACCGCTCCGCCTCGGTGAACCGGGAACCGGCCAGTGCGGTCGCCGAGGACGTGCTGTCGACGTGCCGGCGGTACTGGAAGCAGACCGTGTCGTCCACCAGCAGCCGCTGCCCGCCCACCACCAGCTCGATCAGCAGCGCCAGATCCTGGATCACCCGAAGATCCTCGCGGAACCGGACCGAGGTGATCGCCGCCGAAGTCCAGCACAGCGACGGGAAATACAGCCAGTCGCCGCGCAGCAGGCTCGCCGCCAGATCCTCGCCGTCGAGCATCAGCCAGCCGCGTTTCTGGTAACCGTGTTTCTGGTGACGGCGTTTCCTCGGCGCGTAGATCCACCGCTTGGCCGCGTCCACCAACGTCCACACCGGGTTGCCGGCGCCGTCGATGAGCACGACGCCCGGTTGGATGATGCCGGCTTCGGGCGCCGCGTCGTGGGCGCGGCGAACCGTGCCGACGTAGTCCGGCAGCAGCAGGTCATCGCAGCCCATCAGCACGACCAGCTCGTGCTCGACCAGCTCCAGGCAGCGGTTGAAGTTGCCGGTGACGCCGAGATTGTGGGGGTTTCGCAGGTACCGCACCCGACCGTTGGTCTTGTCTGCCAGCCCGGCGAACCAGTCGCTCAGATCGACGCTTCCATCGTCCACGACCGTCAGCCGCCAGTGCGGATCATGCTGGGCGAGGACGCTGCGCACCGCCGCTCGAAGCAACTCGGGATCGCCGTAGTACGGCATCAGCACGTCAACCGTCACGTCAGCCATCAGGTCAGCCGTCCTGGGTGTCCCGCTTGTGCTCCTCCAACTCCAGCCGCAACAGCGCCAGGTCCTCGGCCAGCTTGCGGGTCTCATCCTCCACTCTGGACAGTTCCCAGGACAGATGCAGCGCCACGAACACCAGGAACACGATCGCGACGAAGAACAGCAGATTCGCCGGCACCGCCACGCCGAGCACGCGCGCCAGTCCGGTCAGCAGGCCCGGGAAAATGGTCAGCACCAACAGAATCAGGCCGACGATCAGCCACAGCACCGCGTACTTCTCGGACAACTGCCGGCGCCGCAACAACTCGAAGATACCGACCAGGATCAGCACACTGCCGACCACGCCGACCAGGTAACCGCTCATCGGTCGACCACGGCGAGACCGGGCGCGTCCACCGACACCTTCCACCGGCGTACCAGCGCCAGCAGCAGTGCGAGCATGGCGCGGAACAGGTAGACGGTGGCCTTGCGTGGGCTGTGGCTGGGTTGGCCGTGCCGGCGGAGCCGGATAGTCACCGGCACCTGCGCGATCCGGCAGCCGGCGCGGATGGCGATCACCAGCGACTCGACCGTGTCGCCGAGATACTCGGCCGGGTAGTACCGCGCGTACAGCGGCAGAGCGCGCGGGCCGGTGGCGCGGAAGCCGGAGGTGGTGTCGGTCAGCCTGGTGTGCGCGAGTCGGGAGATCACCGTGGCCAGCAACGCCATCGCCCATTTACGCGGGCCGTGCACCGGATAGTCCTCGGGGTTGGCGTCGAACCGAGTGCCGATCACCACGTCCGCCTCGGCTAGTTTCGTTAGCAGCGCCGGCACATCGCGCGGATCGTGCTGGCCGTCGCCGTCGATCTGGACGACCGAGTCGTAGCCGTGGGCGAGCGCGTAGCGGAACCCGGCGCGCATCGCCCCGCCGACGCCGAGGTTGTAGGACAGGTCGAGAACGGTGGCGCCGGTCGCGCGGGCCAGCGAGCCGGTCTGGTCGGCGGAACCGTCGTTGACCACGAGGATGTCGATGTCCGCGAGCGCGGCGCGAATATCCTGGATGGTGCTCGCGATGCTGGCTTCCTCGTTCCAGGCGGGGACCACGATCAGCGGTCGGCCACCCGAGCCTGGTCTCGGCACGGGGGAAGGGTAACCGGTCATCGGGGCTGCTCGCGGAGCGCGCCGACGAGCGCGAGTCCCATGCCCACCGCCACCAAACCCGAACCGGCCACCTGCGCCAACACCGCGGTATGGACCGGATCGCCAGGCAGGAACAGGCCGCCGGTGAGCAGGGCCGAGCCGAGCAGCCAGGACACCGTCGCCGACCGGTGCCGATCGAGCGCGACCAGTCCGGGTTGCAGCACCTGCGCGGCCATCAGGGCCAGCGTGCCCAGACCCAGCGCGCCGAGAATCGATCCGGACAGCGCGACGTGCGCGCCGAACAGCACCCGCACCGCCCACGGCCCGATGAGCAGCGACGCCAGCGCGCCGGCCGCGCCCACCGCCCCAACCGCGAGCAAGACCCGCCGGATGTCGTTGCGCACGGCGGTCCGGTCCCGCCGGGTGGCCGCCGCCGTCAACCTCGGCAGCAGCATCGCCTGCACCGGCGCGAACACGAACAGCGGAATCCGGACCAGCACGAAGGCCGACGCGAACGTCGCTGCCGTCGCGGTGTTCGCGTCGGCGTTCGTGCCCAGCCGGGCGGCCACCACCACCGGTGCCAGGTTGGCCACCAGTTGCGCCAGCAGCGTGGACCCGGCCAGCACGGCGGTCGCCCGCGCCATCCCGGCCGTCGATTCCACGGCCGGCCCCGCCGTTGTCGACGTGACCGGGGCTGGCCGCGTTCGCAGTGCGGGCAACCCGGCCGCCGCGCCCAACGCCGAGCCGGCCGCGAACAGCAGCGCGTACCCACCGGCTGTCGCGCCGCCGCTGAGCGCGACGATCACACACGGAAGCAGCCGGGCCAGGCCCTCGACCGCGAGGGTCGCGGCGTAGCCGCCGAACCGCCGCTGGCCGCCGAGCAGGCCGCGGGCCAGATAGATCATCGCGGCGGTCGCGGTGCCGAGCAGCAGCGCGACGAACAGCGCCCACTGTCCGCCCAATGCCGTGGGCACCAACACCGGTCCGACGGCGGCCAGCACGACGACGACCGCGACCAGCAGGCCGATGCCGATCTTGGTCGCATTGCGCCCGACTGGCCGGACATCACCACCGGCGGCCAGTCGGGCGCTCACGGCGCGGTTGGTCTCCTGCTCCAGCGCGGCGAACACACCGGGACCGATGATGTTGATCAGCAGGTAGAACGAGTCGACCGGCGCCGCGTCGGCGGGGGACAGGGTGTGTCCCGCCAACGCGACGAACCCGTAGCCGGCCGCGCCGAGGACGAGCAGCCCGCCGCCCATCAGGATCGCGGGTCGCAGCGGTCGCCGGACCCGCCCGAGGCTGGCCGGTGCGGTCACGCCGTGCAGTCCTGTTCCGGCACGGGCCAGACTCTACGGCGTTCCCACGATCGCGTAGCCCTCCTGGCCGATGGCCGTGACACCGCCCAGCCCAGCGATCTGCACCGGCACATTGCTCTGGCTGAACTGGTTGCCGTCGCCGAGTCGCGCACACCGTAACGGGTCGCGCCGGCCGTTCGATAACGATCACGACTGGGGTGCCGGGGTCGTGGGGCGGCACTGACGCCAACGACGGGGTGGATTGCTGTGCCTTGGACACGACCGCGCGAGCGCGGGGTAGCACTGGTCGTCGCCGCGCTGGCGACCATGGGGGCGATCGCGGGATCGTCGGTCGGCTTGGCGGATGCCGCACCGAGTCCGGCCACTATCAGCGCAGTTCCGGTCGGGTCGCTGTTCACGCCGATGTCGCCCACCCGCGTGTTGGATACCCGGAACGGCACCGGCACGGGCGGCAAGGTCGCCCCGCTCGGGGCGTCCGGCTGGCTGGACCTCAACCTGTCCACCGACGTGCCGGCGGGCACGACGGCGGTGGTGCTGAACCTCACCGGGGTGAACCCGTCCACCGCGACCTACATCACCGCGCAGTCCGCCGATTCCGGCACGCCTGGGTCGTTCCCGGTGTCGAACCTGAACCTGGTCCCGCACGAGGTCCGACCGAACCTGGTGACCGTGCAGGTCGGTTCCAGTCGGACCGTGCTGATCAGCAACTTCGCCGGGACCGTCGACCTGGTGGCCGATCTGGCCGGTTATTACGCGTCCGGCACCGGTGCCGGGTTCACCTCAATCCAGCCGACCCGGGTGCTGGACACCCGGTCCGGGACCGGCGTCGGCGGCACCATCGCACCCGTCGGCCCGCATGGCTCGATCGTGCTCGACCTGTCCGGCGCGGTACCGGCGTCCGCCACGGCGGTCACCCTCAATCTCACCGGGGTGGACCCGACTGTCGGCACGTTCGTCGTCGCCTGGCCGGACGGGCAGCCGCGGCCCACCGGCTCGAACCTGAACCTGGTGCCCGGCGAGATCTTGCCGAACCTGGTGACCGTCGCGTTGGGTGTGGACCGCAAGATCGACCTGTACAACCTGAACGGCACCGTGGATCTGGTGGCCGATCTGGCCGGCTACTACGCCAGCGGCCAGGGCAACCCGTTCTACGCACTCACGCCGACTCGGGTGCTGGACACTCGGGACGCGGCCGGGCACTCGGTGAACCCGATCGGCCCCGCTGGCGTTCGGCTGGTGGACATGTCCGGCTGGCTGCCCGCCTCGGCCGTCGCGGCGGTGTTCAACCTGACCGGCACCAACACCACGGCGCGGACGTACGTCACCGCCTGGCCAGCTGGCGGTAGCAAGCCGAACGCCTCCAACCTGAACCTGGTGGCCGGTCAGACGGCGGCCAATCTCAGCACAGTGGCGCTGGGCGCGGGCGACACTCTGGACGTGGGCAATTTCCAGGGTGATGTCGACATCGTGATCGATTTGGCGGGGTACTTCGCGCCGCCGCTGGCGCCGTGCGCCAGCAACTGTGCGATTGCCTGGGGCACCAACGCCGCCGGCGTGTTGGGCAATGGCAGCACTGGTGGCATCGACATGACGCCGACCCAGGTGCCCGGCGTCTCGGGCCTGGCGTCGGTGTCCGCCGGCGGGCCGAGCTACGCGCTCGGCTCGGATGGAACCGTCTACGGCTGGGGCGGCGACAACGGCGGCGACGGACTCGGTGTGGGCAATACGCCCAATGGCTTGTCGCCCACGCCGGTGCCCATCGCCGGGTTGCCGAAGATCGTGCAACTGACCAGCGACTCCGTCGACGCCTACGCGGTCGACGTCAATCAACAGGCGTGGGCATGGGGGCGTAACAACATCGGTCAACTCGGCGTCGGTAACTCCGCACCGGTCAGTCATCCGGTGCGGATCTCGCTGCCCGGCCCGGTGTCCACTGTGGCCGCCGGCAGCACCAACTACGCGTTGCTGACCAACGGCACCGTGTACGCCTGGGGCGACAACAGCTTCGGCCAGCTCGGCAACGGCACGATCACGCCCGGCTGCAACGGAACGAACAGCCCGAGCTGCTACGTGAACAGCCCGCAGCAGGTGCCGGGCCTGACCGGCGTGGCGGCCCTGTACGCCGGGGGCACCGTTTTCGCGGTCAAGACGGATGGGACGGTCTGGGCGTGGGGCAGCAACATCGAGGGTGAGTTGGGCATTGGCACAATGGGCGACCGAGGCTGCTACAGCGCGCCGAGCGCCGCCAACTGCGTGGCAACCCGTCCGGTTCAGGTGCCGGCACTCGCCGGGGTCACCACGATTACCGGCAACGGCGCGATGTTCGCGATGAAGTCGGACGGTTCGGTGCTGGGTTGGGGTGACAACACGTCCGGGTTGCTGAGTTTGGCTCCCCCATCGGATAACTGCGGGACCACTCCACCGGCGCAGGGATGCTACTTCTTGACGCCAGTCACCATTTCCGGCTTGTCCAACACCGCGGACATCTCGGCCGGCAGCGGATACTTGGTCGCTGCCAAGACGGACGGGACCGTGTGGGATTGGGGCCAAACGCCCGAGGTGTTCCCGGGTGCCACTGGGTCGGGGCCGTGGCGCTACCTGCCGACCGAGATCGCCGGCCTGTCATCGGTGACGAAGGTGTCCGCCGGCAACGGGTACATCCTGGCGCTGGCCACCAACCCGTAGCCAACGCCGACGTGCTGTGCTGCCAGCCGCAGTGCTGATGATGTGCCCCTCGGGAGGAATGCCGTGAACCGGGCGACCGCCGGCCCACGTCCGGCCAACCAGCCGTTTTGGCTGGTCGAGGGCCGCTCTGCTAGCCTCCCGGGCGGAGGATTCGCATAGTGGCCTAGTGCGCACGATTGGAAATCGTGTTGGGGATAAAACCCCTCGCGGGTTCAAATCCCGCATCCTCCGCCACCAACGTCACACCTGGCCGGGCACCTTCAATGGTGGCCGGCCAGGTGCCGTTAGCGGGCGGTCCCGGCTACGGAGCCGGCGGCGACATGTCCGCCCAGGTGTGGCTCGGCGGCTGGTAGGCCACGCACCGGTCGAGCAGCCGGTCCAACTCCTCGTCCACGACCAGGATGTCGCGGAACCGCTGCTTCAGGAATCCCTCGCCGATCATGTGGTCCACGAAGCGCAGCAGGTGCTGGAAGTAGCCGCCGACGTCCAACAGCCCGATCGGCTTTTCGTGCAGGCCAAGCTGCGACCAGGTCCACGATTCGAACATCTCGTCCATGGTGCCCGCGCCACCCGGCAGCGTGAGAAACGCGTCCGCCAGGTCGGCCATCAGCGCCTTGCGCTCGTGCAAGGTCGTCACCACATGCAGTTCGGTCAGCCGCTGGTGCCCGACCTCCCGATCCACCAGGTGCTGCGGGATCACGCCGACCACCTCGCCCCCAGCGGCGAGCGCACCGTCCGCGAGCGCGCCCATGGTGCCCACCCGGCCGCCGCCGTACACCACGGTGATGCCGCGCTCGGCCAAGGTCTGTCCGACCAAGCGGGCAGTCTCGCCGTACTTGCCGCGCCCCGGCGAGGAACCGCAGTACACACAGATTCGCATTCCTCGACCCTACGGCCACCCGCCAACGAAAAGCCCAGGGGCGACAACACGTCACCCCTGGGCGAAATGGCGGTAGCGGTGGGATTTGAACCCACGGAGGGCGTAAACCCTCACACGCTTTCGAGGCGTGCTCCTTAGGCCGCTCGGACACGCTACCGCCGACGAGGGTACCGGATGCCGGCTCGTCACTCGGCGCGGTGGGTGGCGAAGAAGCCTTCGAGCAGGGCCGCGCATTCGTCGGCCAGCACTCCGCCGACCACCTGCGGCCGGTGGTTGAGTCTCCGATCCCGCACCACATCCCACAACGACCCGACCGCGCCCGTCTTCGGCTCCCAGGCGCCGAACACCACCCGTTCGATCCGGGCCAGCACCAGCGCGCCCGCGCACATCGTGCACGGTTCGACGGTCACCGCGAGCGTGCAGCCGGCCAGCCGCCAGCCGTCGCCGTGCCGGGCGGCCGCGGCTCGCAGCGCGAGGATCTCCGCGTGCGCGGTCGGATCGCCGAGCCGTTCCCGGGCGTTGGCGGCGCGGGCCAGCTCCACGCCGTCCGCGTCCAGCACCACGGCCCCGATGGGCACGTCCCGGTCCGACGTGTGCTGCCGGGCGGCGTCCAGGGCCGCCCGAATCAGTTCCTCGTCGTCAGCCACAACCACCAGCGGCCGTTACGACTCGATGCGATCGAGCAGTGCGCCGAACTCGTCGTCGAATCCACACCGCTGCGCGATCATCTGCAACTGCTCGTCCGGATACAGGTCCATCTCGTCCACGATCACCTGGAGCTCCGGCGACGGCAGGCCGAGATCGGCCAGGATGGCGAGATCGCCCTCCGGCCACACCTCGTCGTCGTCCTCGTCGGGCGGCTCGACCCGCAGCAGGTCGAGCACGTCGGCGGCCACGTCGTAGTCCAGCGCCGCCGCCGCGTCGGACAGCAGCAGCGCCACCCCGCCCGGCGTCGGCCGAAGCAGGATGAAGAACTCCTCGTCCACCGCGAGCATCCCGAACGCCGCTCCGGTGGATCGGATCTGTCGCAACTCGGTGATCGCCGCGTCCAACTCGCCGAGTGCTGCCTCGTCCATCCGGGCACACCGCCATCGTCCGTCTTCACGGACGACGGACACCGCGAAGCCATCCGGCCTCTGCACTGCCATGCGCACACCGTATGCGCAGCGTCCACCGCCCGAAAGGCGGCCACCCGTCGGCGTCCTGCCCGCATCGGAGCCGGTGTCCGAATCCATGATCCGACGGTGGCCGGCGTTCGGTGTCAGTATCAAGGGATGACCGCGACCTCTCCACGCCGACCAGCGAAAACCCTCCTGCCCGAGCCGGAGGCCCGGTTCACCAGTTTGGTCGACGAGGCCCGTGGGCTCCAGCCGCGCACGGTGGCGCTGCGGCGTTCCGTGCATCGCCGCCCCGAACAGGGGCTGCACCTGCCGATCACCCAGGCGGCCGTGTTGCGGGCGCTGGACGGGCTGCCGGTGCGGGTGAGCACCGGCCGGGAGCTCAGCTCGGTGATCGCGGTGCTGCCCGGCAGCCGGCCAGGTCCGGCGGTGCTGCTGCGCGCCGATATGGACGCGCTGCCGCTGGTTGAGCGCACCGGTTTGGCCTTCGCCTCCGAGCACGCCGGCACCATGCACGCCTGCGGGCACGATATGCACGTCGCAATGCTGTCCGCCGCCGCCCGGCTGCTGTCCGCGCGCCAGGACGCGCTGGCCGGCCAGGTGGTGTTCATGTTCCAGCCGGGCGAGGAGGGCCACGGCGGAGCCCGGCAGATGATCGATGAGGGCGTGCTGGACATCGCCGGGCCGCGGGTGAGCAAGGCGTTCGCGCTGCACATCACCGCGACCACCCGATCGGGTGTGCTGGTCAGCCGCCCCGGCCCGATCATGGCGTCCTCGGACACCTTCGCCGTGTTGGTGCGCGGCCGGGGCGGGCACGGCGGCATGCCGCACGAGGCGCTGGACCCGGTGCCGGCCGCGGCGGCGATGGTCGGCGCGCTGCAGACGATGATCGCCCGCCGGGTGAACGTGGCCGAGCCGGCGGTGCTCACCATCGGCCGGATCGCCGCCGGCACCACCACGAACATCATTCCGGAGACCGCCGAGCTGATCGGCACCATCCGCACGTTGTCCGACGCCACCCGAACGCTGACCCAGGCCGAGTTGCACCGGGTCTGCGAGCACGTCGCGGCCGCCTACGGCTGCACGGCCGAGGTGACCGTCCAGTCGGGCTACCCGGTCACCGTCAACGATTCGGACCTCGGCCGGCATGTCGTCGAGCTGGCCGGCGCCGTGCTCGGGCGCCGGCACGCCGAGCCGATGCCCGATCCGATCATGGGCGCGGAGGACTTTTCCTATGTCCTGGAACGGGTTCCGGGCGCGATGGCGTTCCTCGGCGCCTGCCCGCCCGGCGTCCGGCCGGAGCAGGCCGCGCCCAACCACTCGGACCAGGTGCTGTTCGACGAGTCGGCGATGGCCTACGGCGCGGCGCTGTACGCGGCGTTCGCGCTGGACACCCTGCGCTGAACCGGTTGGCCCCAATCGTTGGACCCTGCGCTGAACCGGTCGCCAGCACGCGGAAGGATGGTCGGCGTGCGTGACGTGTGCGTGCTCGGTCTCGGCCTGATCGGCGGTTCGGTGCTGCGGGCGGCGGTGGCCGCCGGCGTCCCGGCGTGGGGCGCCTCCGGCACGTCTTCGGCCGCGGCGGCCACCGCCGACGGCTACGACGTGGACACCACGGCCGGCGCGCTTCGGCGGGCCGCCGACCGGGATGCCCTGGTGGTGCTGGCGGTGCCGTTGACCGCCACCGAGCAGGTGCTGCGGCAGATCGCCGCGGTCGCGCCGCGCTGCCGGCTGACCGATGTGGTGAGCGTCAAGGCCCCGGTCGCCGACCTGGTCCGCCGGCTGCTGCCGGACGCCCGGTATGTCGGCGGGCACCCGATGGCCGGCACCGCCGAATCGGGCTGGCCGGCCGGCTCGGCCACTCTCTTCCGGGACGCTGCCTGGGTGGTGCTCACCGAGAACCACCTCGACGGCGAGCTCCGCGAGGTCTGGCTCGATGTTGTCCAACTCGCCCTGGACACTGGCGCGCACGTCGTGCCCGTGTCCGCCGCCGACCACGACGCGGCGGTCGCCCGGATCTCCCACCTGCCGCATGTGCTGGCGGCCGTGCTGGCCTCGGTCGGCGCGGACGGCGGCCCGCTCGCGCTGGCGCTGGCCGCCGGCTCGTTCGCGGACGCCACCCGGGTCGCCGGCACCAATCCCGAGCTGGTCCGCGCGATGTGCGAGGGGAACCGGTCGGAGCTGCTGGCGGCGGTGGACGACACGCTCGGCCGGCTGGGTGCGGCGCGGGGCGCGCTCGCCTCGACCGGATCGCTACGCGCCACCCTGCACGACGGCCATCGGGGCCGGCTGGCGCTGGACGCGGCCCGCGCGGCGAACCGCAAGCGGCTGGACGTCGAGCTGGCGGCCGAGGGCGCGTTCACTCAGTTGGCTGAACTCGGCGGGCGTGGCGGCCGGATCGTGGCCCTGGACGGGTCGATCGCCGCCGTCGACGTGCCGGCCTGACGACTGAGTGCCCGCCAACCGGCCCGGTCAGCCCGGGTCAGCTCTGTCGGCGGGACAGGCCTGGGTAGTTCAGCACCTGGCCGTCGGCGTCCACGGTGAGCTCGGCCGCGAACGACCCGCTGCGGTACTCGACCACCGAGCTCTGCTCGCCGATCGACACCGTGCGGTAGACCTGCTGCACCAGCGTGATCGTCAGGTCGGGCAGCGACACGAACACGACCGGCAGGGTGTGCTCGCCGGCTTCCCGGTGCAGGCGCAGCCGGCGGATGGGCACGGCGTTGAACAGCACGGCCCCGTACACGTCCACGTCGACCGCGCCGTCGAACTGACCGCGCTGTGCGCCGGAACCGTCGTCCACCAGCCAGTTTCCCTCGCCGCTGCGGGCCAGTGACACCTGTCGTTCGCTGCCGGCGTCCATGCTGTTGACCAGCAGCCGGCGGACGACGCCGGTCTCGTCCACGGCCAGCTCGTAGTCGGCGGTGTACGCATCGCGCTCGCCGGCCGGCACGATCACCCGGCCGGTCGCCCGCAGCCGCAACTCGCCGGCTGGCACCAGGCGCACCGACTCCAGCCCCGGCTCGTCGGTGCCGAGCCAGGTCAGCATGGTCGGGCGGGCGCTTGATCCCCCGTCCGGGTGGACCTGTTCAGTCGAACTGGCAATGCTCACTGATCGCTCACTGTTCACCTGAGGTGAAATCCGCGTAACGGATTACTCACCAGAGACGGCTTCCGACCGAGGGTAGCCGACTTGTGCGCACCTTCCTATGTGCCGAATCTCCTACCCGCTGCCACCGCCCGGCAGCAGTCGGCGGACCAGCGAAAACGGGCGCGCCGAGTCCAGATCGGGACCACGCAGGGCGGACACCACGCCAGCCACGTCCTCGGCGACGGCGGCCAGCCCGGACCCCGCCGGCAGCGAGGGCGGGTCGGCGGGTCGGCGCTGGTCCCGCACCGCGCCGGCGAGATCGTGCAGCGATGACACGATCGGGTGAATGTCGTCGGCGGCGGGCACCGCGGCGCCCCGGTCGATCTCGACGGCGACTCTGGTCACCGTGCTGGTCAGCCGTTCGAGTCCGACGATCGCCGGGTACCAGGCGGCGGCCTGCCGGCCGGCGGCGGAGGGCTCGACCAGCACCCGCTGGAACTCGGTGCGCAGGTCGGCCAGTTGCCGGTAGGTGCGGCGACGGAGCGCGGAACGGCCGCGCGGATCGGCGCGCAACGCTCGATCGGCGTACCGGGCGACCGCGTCCACCGCGTCGGCCAGCCGATCCCCGATCCGCGGTGTCCGGCTCCCCGGCCACAGCAGGTAACCGAAGATCAGCACGATCGCGCAGCCGGCGAGGGTGTCCAGCAGCCTGGTCAGCACCAGGTCCCAGTGGCCGGCGTGGCCGAGGTCGAGCTGGATGACGATCATCGGGGTGAGCGCGGTGGCCAGCATGCCGTAGCTGCGGGCCTGCGCGATGGGCAGCAGGAAGCCGATCACCGCGACCAGCCCCACCAACACCCATCCGTTCGGATTCAACGCCAGCACACCCGCGCCGATCAGCGCGCCGACCGCGGTGCCGCCGCCACGCAGCACCGCCCGTCCGAACACCGAGCCGAGATCCGGTTTCAGCACCACCGCGACGGTGAGCGGAACCCAGTAGGACCGGTCGAGTTGCAGCGTGATCGCCAGGGTTTCGGCGATCGCCAGGCAGATCGCCAGCCGCAGCGCGTGCAGCCAGGTGGTCGGCCCGGCGATCACCTGGTCGAACCATTCCTCGATCCGCTCGCGCCGGCTCGGCCGGCGTGCCCGCGCCCGGCCAGGTCCCTCGTCGGCCAGTGTCCGGACCACCGTGCGCAGCCCGTCGGCGAGCGCCAACACGCCGGGCGAGCCGCGTTCCGGCAGGTCCAGCGCGGGCGGGCGAGCGTCGTCCCGGATCGCCTGGCCAACGGCGGCCACGGCGTTCACCACCGATCTCGGCGGCCGGTGCCGAGCGTTGACCAGTGCGACGGCGGCCTCCACCACCGCGGTCGTCTCGGACAGCACGTCGAACAGCCGCCGGTACGCCAGGTCTCGGCCGTGCAGCCGGGATCGGGCGTTGAGCAGCGCGTCGTAGGCGGCGTTCAGCGCGGTGGTCAGCTGCTGCCGGGCCGGCCGCGCCGCCGCCGTGCCGGCCGCGTCGAGCATCGCCACCACGCCGTCGTAGACCGCGACGACCAGCCGGCGTTCCGGCGCGGTCGCGCGCAGCGGCCAGGCCGCCAGCGCCACCAACATCGCCCAGCCCGAGCCGGTGGCGAACGCGGCCACCATCACCCAGGGACTGGCCAGGGTCGACTCGTGGGTGCCCAGGATGGAACCGACCAGCAGTTGCAGGCCGGCCACCGACGCGTTGTTGCTCGCCGCGCTGACCACCGCCGACACCACCGCGACCCCGACGATGAACGCCGTCGTCCACCAGCCGCGCTCACCGACCAGATCGCCGACGAACAGACCCAGGCCACAGGCCACCATCACCATGCCGGCCCGCCGGAATCGATGCCGGTACGGGCCGGACACGGCGGTGACGGTGGCGAACAGCGAGCCGATGGACGCCAGCACGCCCAACGCCAGGTGCCCGGTCGCCATCCCCACCGCCATGGTGGCGGGCAGGGTGAGGGTGGCGCGGGCGACCAGCGTCCAGTCGATCGGGGCCGGGCGCGGCTTGAGCAGCTGGGTCAGCCAGTGCGGCGGCGCGACGTCCGGTCTGGTCTCCTTGATCTCCCGGCCGGTCCGCGCACCCACGGCCGCAAATGTAACCCGCTAGTCGGCTGCCGACCCGCGCGCGAACGACACGCCGGCCAGCGCCGCCAGCACCAGCACCCCGGCCGCCTCGACCCCGATCGTGCTGGGCACCAACGGCGTGGCCAGCGATTCCACGAAGCCGAACAGACCGACCGTGAGGCTGAGCACCAGGGCGCCCAGGGTGCCGGCGGTGAACAGCGTGGCCGCCGCCGCGACGGCGGGCAGCAGCGTGACCGGTGTGGTCGGCGCCGCCAGCACCCCGATGGTCAGCAGCGCGCCGATGATCCCGTTGAGCAGGAACAGCGGGCCGATGGTCGGCACGTCCTGATAACCCTGAGTCCACAGGTACAGGTGGATGCCGGCCATCGCCCCGAGCAGCCCCGCGCCGAGGATCCGCAGCGCGACCAACGTGACCGCCCGGTACGAGCCGACGACCATCCGGCGACCGGCCTCAGTAGCCATAACCGCCGCCGCCGGCTGAGGACGTCGTCGTGGTTGCTGAGGTCGTCGCGGCGGCGCCGCCGACGGTCAGCGTCAGGTCCATGCCGAGGCCCTTGTGCCCGTCGATCGGGCAGAACACGTCATAGCTGCCGGCCCGCAGGGTGACGGTCAGGTTCGCCGACTGGCCGGGGGAGACGGTGCCGGTGCGCGCGTTCGACACCCCCGGACCGGTGATCTCCAGGGCGTGCGTGGCGGAGCCGGCGTTGGTGGCCACGAAGGTGTACGTGCCGGGGGTGAAGCTGGACTTGGACAGCGCGATCTTGAACTCGGTCAGCGTGGCCGTCACCTGGGCGCCGCCGGCGGCCGCGCTGGTCCCGGTGGTTCCGGTGCTGCCGCCCGCTCCGGACGAGCCGGAACCGCCCGAGGAGCCGGACGAGCAGGCCGCCACGATGAGCAGTGCCGCCAGCGCGATCGCGCCGATCAGCACACCGCGGGTTCCGATTCGAATGAGCCGCATAACGGGAAGTCCTCTCCAGCGGATACGTCAGGCTCTAACGGGTACGGGCGAGTCGCCCTACTGGATTGCTCCGAACGGCCGGACAATCACCGAGTGGCTCGCCGACGCCGCACCGCGCACCCGACCCAGCACGGGACCCAGCACCCGACCCAGCACCGCATCCAGGGTCCGCCCGACCTGGCAATCCCGCAGGGCGGTTCATCCGTATGGAGTCATGTGCGGAGGATCGGCATTCCAGTGGAGCGGCTGCCCGACGAGGCGCTGCTGGCTGGGCTGGCGACGGGTGACGCGGAGATCGCCGTCGCGTTCGTGCGACGGTTCCAGCGGAAGGTGTTCGGCGTGGCGATCGCGGTGCTCGGGGACGTCAGGCTGGCCGAGGACGTGGCGCAGCAGACGTTCGAGCGGGCGTGGCGGCACGCGCAGGTCTACGACACCCGGCGCGGCTCGGTGCAGGCGTGGCTGGCGACGATCTCGCACAACCTCGCCGTGGACGCGGCCCGCGCTCGCCGGCAGACCCCGGTCGACCCGAACGAGCTGGCCACCCTGATCGGCGTGATGACCGACACCCCGGAGCGGCAGGCGATGTCCCGCGAGACCTCCGACGAGGTGCGGCAGGCCATTGCCGCCCTGCCGTTGCCGCAGGCCAGGGCGTTGATGATGGCCGGCATCTACGGCCTGACGGCCGCGCAGATCGCCGAGACCGAGGGCATTCCGTTGGGCACCGCGAAGACCAGGATCCGGGCGGCGATGGGCAAGCTCCGGCTGAGCTTGGCGGAGAAACGAGCCGATCATGGCTGAGTTCACTGCCGAGTCCGCTGGTTTCAACTGCGAGCGGCTACACGAGCTGGCCGCCGAACTCGCGCTGGGTGTGCTGCCGGGCCGTGACCGAGCCGAGGCGCTGGCGCACCTGAACGAGTGTCCGGACTGCCTGGAGCATGTGCAGGCACTCACCCAGGTGGGTGACAGCTTGCTCGGGCTGCTGCCCGGCGTTGAGCCGCCGGTCGGCTTCGAGAACCGGGTGGCCGGCCGGCTGGGTTTCGGCGGCCGGCGAAACCGTCGGCCGCGTTGGCTGCCGATCACGCTGGCCGCCGCCGTCGCCGCGGTGCTGTTCGGCGTCGGCGGCTGGGCGCTGGGCAGCGCCGGCCATGGCGGTGACCAGCCGTCGCTGCGCACCGCGGCGCTGTTCGGGCCGCGACACCAGCAGGTGGGCGAGGTCTTCGCGTACGCCGGAGCCGGGCATCCGGCCTGGGTGTACATGGCGGTGGACACCGGTGACGTGCACGGTCGGGTGTCCTGCGACCTGGAGCGCGCCGGCGGCGGCCTGATCCCGGTCGGCTCGTTCGCGGTCGCCGACGGCTACGGCTCGTGGGGCGCGCCGATCTCGGTCGACCCGAGCGCGGTCGTCGGCGCGCGGCTGGTCAGCGACACCGGCGCGGTGCTGGCCACCGCCGTCTTCGCGCGCTGAGCGCGGGCCGAGTGCGTCGCGCTGGCCTGGATGTCCGCTGAAGAAACCGGAATCCGACCGGCCGGATTCAGGTTTCGCTCAGTTCGGCTCGGCACGGTGGGACACGTCCGTTCCCCCCGGAAGAGTGAAGGAGCCTGAGCACATGTTGAAGCGAACAAAGGTGGCCGTGGTGGCCGGTGTGTCAACGCTGGCGTTGGCCGGTCTGGGCGGCATCGCGTTCGCCGCGAGCGACAGCGGACCGGCTGGTTCGCCGGCCGTCCTGGCGGCCGCGAGCACCACCACCGGCACGCCCGGCGCCGCGGCCAAGCCGAAGGCACGGCGAGTGCTGCCGGCGCACTTCGAGCACGGCACGTTCACGGTGTGGACCAAGAGCGGCGACCGGACCGTGACCGCGCAGCGCGGCCAGGTGACCGCGGTCAGCCCGACGTCGATCACCGTGCGCAGCAAGGACGGCTTCACCGACACCTACACGGTGAACGGCTCGACCAAGGTCCGGAAGCAGAAGCAGGCCTCGGCCATCGGCGATGTCGCGACCGGCGATCAGGTCACCCTGGTGGCGGGCGAGAAGGCCGATGTGGCCACCCGCATCGCGGACTCCGGTCCGGCCGGCAAGTAGCGCCCAGCCCCACGGCCCTGGACCCTCGCGCGGAGGGGTCCAGGGCCGTTTCGGGTAAATTTGTTGGGCCGTAATGTGTGCCACTGAGCCCCGTCGTTCGCAATCGAAGGAGAGCGTTGGTTGAGCGTGCAACGGCTGTCTTCGGTCGGCCGGAGACCGAGGACTCGGTGACTTCGCAGACCTCGCCCGCGCCGCGGACCGCACCGGATTCCGCCGAGGCGGCCCAGCCGATCGGGCCGGAGTCCGGCTTGGACCAGCCCCGGCCTCGGCGGGACCGGCTGCCGTGGCTGGTCGCCGGGGTGGCACTGCTGTTCGGCGTGGTATTCGTCGCCGCGGATCTCGCATACAACCAGGGCCGGCTGTTCGCCCCATTGGATGATGTCTACATCCATCTCCAATACGGCCGGCAAATCGGGATCGGGCAGTTCTTTCGGTTCAACACCGGCGATCCGATCAGCACCGGTGCGAGCAGCCTGCTGTACGCGCTGATCCTGGGCGCCGCGTACGCCGTCGGATTCCAGGGCACGATGCTGCTGGTGTTCGCGGTCGGCTTCGGCATCCTGTGCTGGTCGGCGGCGTCGACGCTGGTCTACTGGCTGGGCAAGGCCCTGGTGTCGCGCTCGGTCGGGCTGTGGTCCGCGCTGCTGGTGGCGTGCAGCGGGGCGCTGGCCTGGGGGGCGTCCAGCGGTATGGAGGTCGGCTTCACCCTGCTGCTGGTGGCCGGCACGCTGGTGATCATCGTGCGGGAGATGCCGGCGCGGCGGTACGTGTGGGCGCCGGTGGCGGCGGCGGTGCTGGCCCTGACCCGGCCCGAGGGGCTGATTTTCGCGATCGCGCTGTGCGGCGCGGAACTGTGGACGTTGTGGGGCAGTCGGGGGACCCTCGGTGTTCGGCGGGCGGCGCGGTTCGGGCTGTGGACGCTGTTGCCGATCGCCGCCGGCCTGGGCCAGTTGCTGTTCTACAAGATCGCCACCGGGACCATCGCGGCGAACGGCGTGCAGGCCAAATCGATGCTGTACGACCAGCCGGTGTTCTATCTGGGTCAGTTCGTGGACCGGACGGCGGCGAACCTGACTGGGTTGGTTGCGTTGTTCTCCGGATTCAGCACCCAGAACTACGCTTTCCCCGGCGCCGCGCTGTTGTTTTTTGTCGGGCTGATCTACCTGGTGTTGTCCCGGCCGGCCTGGCGGCCGCTGCTGGCCGGTGTCGCGGTCGGTCTGACCGGCGTGCTGCTGTCTGTGTCCACATTGGATGCCGCGCTCTGGCACCGGTTGCGGTACGTGCAGCCGTTCATGCCCATCTTCCTGTTGTTCGCGGCGACGGGCGTGTACGCGCTGTCCCGGGTGATCGTGCCGATCCGGACCAGGCGGCTGGTGACCCACGGGGTGCTCGCGGTCGCGGTGCTGTTCACCCTGGTGTCGGTGCCGGCATGGGCGGTGGACTTCGGCCGGGACACCGCGACGATCCGGGATTCGGACGTGTCGGCGGGCGACTGGATCAGCGGGCACGTTCCGCCGGGCGCCACCGTCGCGGTCAAGGATCTCGGCGCGGTCGGCTATTTCGGTGATCACCGGGTGATCGACCTGATCGGGCTGGGCACCGATGGACTGGCGCAGGCGAGCAACAATGGTGTGGGCTCCGTTTTCGAGGCGCTGCGGCAGTTGCCGCCGGCGCAGCGGCCGGACTATTTCCTGCTGTACAAGGAATATCCCGGACCGGACCTGTCGCTGATGACCACCGTGGGGATTTTGCGGACGCCGCCCATCACGACGTTCGACGTGCAGTCGCCGACGGATCTCAGCGGCAATCGGATCGTGCCGTTCAGCCAGCTCACCCTGTACGAAGCGGACTGGAGCCTGGCTGGGACCGGTGATGACCAGCAGGTTCCGGGGCAGCTTCGCGACTATCTGAATGTCGGTGATCTGAGCAGCGAGCACGCCCACTCGTACACGCCGGAGATGGCCGAGGTCGGCATCCAGCCGTATACCACGCTGACCAGGGTCGGCAACGTGATCGACAGCGGCCGGCCGATCGTCGGCGGCGAGGCGTTCACCATCGGCAACCTGACGCCGGGCCGGCCGGTCACCATCACCGAGCGGGCCGACATCCAGGGTGAGACCCAGGGCGACCCGAAGAACCTGCCGGACTCGCAGGTGTCGGTGAACGGCGCCGTCGCCGGAACGTGGACCCGCGACCCGCACACCAACGTGCCGTGGTCGGTGTACACGTTCACCATTCCCGGCAACCTGGTCACCGGTTCGTCGGTCCGGATCAACCTCCAGTCGGCCGACCCGCTGATCAACCCGTACCCGGACTACACCTCCTACGGCTACTGGTTCAGCCAGTGATCACCCGCTGACAGGCCATACCATCGCTCGCTGGAATCACCAGTATCAAGGGATATTCCGATACCGTCGTCCGTCCGAGCGTAGTTCGGTCGATGGGCGCTGGCCGTTCGCCTGATGTGGTCCGGGCAGTACAGTCCTGCGGGTGGCGGCGCCGGAATCGACCGACGGCTCGGACTACACCGAGCGGATGGTCCAGCTCGAACAACCGTGGTGGAAGCGCCTGCTCGACGTGCAGGCGCCGTACCGTTGGAATGTGCGGCGGTTGTTCGGTGACCGCGAGGTCCTGGACGTCGGCTGCGGGATCGGCCGCAATCTCGCCCACCTCGCGCCGCGCGCGGTGGGTGTCGACCACAACCCGCATTCCGTGGCGGTGTGCCGCCAGCGCGGGCTCACCGCGTTCACCTCCGGCGAGTTCGCCGACACCGAGTACGCCCGCCCCGGCCGCTTCGGCGGGCTCCTGGCCGCCCACCTGATCGAGCACATGCCGCGCCCCGAGGCCATCGATGTGCTGCGCGGCTATCTGCCGTACCTGGCTCCCCGGGCGACGGTGGTGCTGATCTGCCCACAGGAACGCGGTTATGCCAGCGACAGCACACATATCGCATTCACCGACCTGGCCGGCCTCACCGACGTAGCCGAACAACTGGGACTCGCCGTGCACCGCCGGCTGTCCTTCCCGTTGCCTCGCTCAGCCGGAAAAGTGTTTCCCTACAACGAGTTCGTACTCGTCGCGAGCACCCCTGCGACCGTGTCGACGTAGCGATGGCGGGCCAGCGCGATGACGCCTCCTTGAGGATGGGAACGCGACATAGTTTCGTTCTATCGCTGCACCGACTTTAAATGTTACACGGCCTTTTTCGTGGTTCCGGACGAGTGTCTCGGATAGGTAAAGGCCTTTGCGGCCGCCGGCCTTGCCGGATACTGTTCGCCGACACCATCGCCCGTTTCCGGGCACGATCAGGGGGACACCGCATGCGGTTCTCGCGAGTTCTGTCCGTGTTGCTGTTCGGTTCAATGCTGGCCGCCGGACTGGTCACCGGAAACGCCGACACCGCCATCGCCGCGACGAGTTCGCCGAACCCGGTCACCGGAACGGATTTTCATCCCATCGCTCCGGTGCGGGTCCTGGACACTCGGGACGGGACAGGCGGAGTCAGCGGAGCGGTGGCCGCGGGCGGTGTCATCACCATCAACCTGTCCGGCCAGGTGCCGGATTCGACGTATCCGTCAACGTCCGTGGTGCTCAACGTGACCGTCACCGATGCGACGGCGTCGACATATGTCACGGTATTTCCCGCTGGCGACACCGTGCCGACCGCGTCCACTGTGAACGTTCCGGCCGGGCAGACCCGAGCGAACCTGGTGACGGTCGCGCCCAGGAACGGGGAGGTGTCCTTCTACAACCGGTTCGGCTCGGTGGATCTGGTCGCCGACCTGGAGGGCTACTACACCGCCGAGGGTGGCTCCGAGCTCACCGCCGCCGGGCCGACCCGAGTGTTGGACACGCGCACCACCAGTTCGGTCCAGGCCAACACCACGCTGGTGCTCGACCTGTCCGGCACAGTGCCGGCGGACACCACCGCGGTGACCCTGAACCTGACCGCCGTGGACGCCACCCAACCCACCTACGTGACCGCGTTCCCCGATGGCGGCAACCGGCCAGTGGCGTCCAACCTGAACCTGACGCCCGGTCAGATCGTGCCGAACCAGGTGATCGTCGCGGTCGGCCCTGGCGACAAAGTCGATCTGTACAACCGGTTCGGCACGGTCGATCTGGTCGCGGATCTGGCCGGCTACTACGAACCCGTGACGTCCGCGTCGTTCACCCCGTTGAGCCCCTCACGAGTGCTGGACACTCGCTACGGCACGGGCACCGGCGGCACGATCGCACCGGTGGGCCCTGGCGGCACGGTCGTCCTGGACCTGGCCAGCCGGGTGCCACCCACGGCGACCGCCGTGGTGCTGAACCTGACCGGTACGGACAGCACGCAGCCGACCTACATCACCGCGTGGGCGGACGGCGCGCAACGGCCGGTCGCCTCCACGCTGAATCTCACGACCGGGCAGGTGGCCGCCAACTTGGTCACGGTCCCGCTGAGCGCGGCCAGCAAGGTCGATCTGTACAACCGGTTCGGCATGGTGGACCTGGTCGCGGACATCGCCGGCTACTTCGCGCCTCCGGTATCGACCTGCGTGGCCGGCTGCGTGCACTCTTGGTCCGACACTGACGGCGACGGCGAACTCGGCGCCCGCGGCGCGGCCAGCGGCGGGCTGCCGGTCGCGCTGTTCGGCTTGACCGGCGTCACGTCCGTGGTCGGCAGTGCCGCCACCGGCTACGCCCTCCGCTCCGACGGCACCGTGTGGGCGTGGGGTGACAACACTTTCGGCGACCTGGACGACGGCACTGCCGGGGGCAGTTGTTCGACTGTCGGCGACTGCTCTTCCACCGCACCGATTCGGGCCGTGGGCCTGACCGGGGTGACCGCCATCGCGGCGGCGTGGAGCGGCGGGTACGCAGTGCGCTCGGACGGCACTGTGTGGGGCTTCGGCCACACCATGGCAATCACCGGCAGCACGACGAACGCGCCTACCCAGGTGCCCGGCCTGACCGGGACCGCAGCCATCGCCAGCGGCCAAGACGATCTGTACGCCTTGCGTTCTGACGGCACGGTGTGGGCGATCGGCGCCGACAACTACGGCCAACTCGGCAACGGAACCACCTGCGACTCGGCGTGTGGCTCGGGGCCCGTGCAGGTGTCCGGTCTGACCGGGGTGACTGCCGTCTCCGGTGGCTATCTGGACGGATACGCCCTGAAATCGGATGGCACCGTGTGGGCCTGGGGCTACAACGCGAGCGGCCTGGGCACCGGCGCGCCGGGGGGTCCGTCGGAGGTGCCGGTGCCGATCAACGGCCTCACCGGCGTGACGGCGATCGCCAGCAACTCCTCAAACCTCAACGACGTCGACCCCTCGGCCGGCTTCGGCGCGAACAGCTTCGGGCTCGCGCTCAAGTCGGATGGCACCGTCTGGGGCTGGGGCTACAACCAGATGGGCCAGCTCGGCAACGGCACCCGCACCGCCACCAACAGCGATTGGGTATTCACCCCGACCCAGGTCTCCGGGCTCACCGGGGTGAGCGCGATCGGCACCGGCAACAACACCGGCTACGCGGCGAAATCCGACGGCACCGCGTGGGCCTGGGGCTGGGGGGTCAACGGTGAGCTCGGCAATGGCGCGACCGAGGAGTCCGACGTACCGGTCCAGGTGTCCGGACTGACGGGGGTCACGGTCGTCAGCGGCGGCAACGGATTCGGGTTCGCGTTGGTCGCCACCCCGTAGCGGAGCGGAGCCGACCCAACCGACAACTTTGCTCTGTATACCTGGACGAGATCATCGACTTTTGGCCCTGTGAACCGAGGATGCTGCATAAAGCGTGGGTAAAGTATGGCGATGATCTTGCGGAGAGCTCGCCACATCGCGCCTAGCAGGCGAAAAGTGCGCCCGGAGGGATTCGAACCCCCAACCTTCTGATCCGTAGTCAGATGCTCTATCCGTTGAGCTACGGGCGCTGGGTCCTGCTTGTTCAGTTGTTCGTCCAGCCGGAGCCGGACGTCCGCGGAGGCTCCGGGATTTGAACCCGGGAGGGGGTTGTGCCCCCAACCGCATTAGCAGTGCGGCGCCATAGACCAGACTAGGCGAAGCCTCCCGGGGCCTTGACCACTGCCGGACAGCGTACACAGCCCGGCAACGCCGAAGCAAAGCACCCCACCGCCTCAAGATCATCGATCGCGGGCCAACCGCACGAACGGGCGGAGCGCGTCCGGGTCGCGCAGCGCGTCCACGCTGATCGCCCGCTCTGCCGGCGTGCCGGCGAGGATCTTCATCACCGGCACCTCGCACTTCTTGCCATTGAGCGTGCGCGGCACGGCGTCCACCACGATGAACCGGTTCGGCACGTGGCGCGGCGAAAGCTGCTCCCGTAGTGCGACCCGCAGCTCGGTCTCCACCTCGGATAGTTGGGTTCCCGGTGCGAGCACCACGAAGCACAGCAGCTCACCGTCCACTGTGGCCACTCCGGACGTGTCGATCACCAGCGAGTCCTCGACACCCGGATGCGCCTCCACCACCCGGTAGAACTCGGCGGTGCCCATCCGCACCCCGCCCCGGTTCAGCGTGGAGTCGCTGCGCCCGTAGATCACGGACGAACCACGTGGGGTGATCCGAATCCAGTCGCCGTGTCGCCACACGCCCGGATACATCTCGAAGTACGCGGCGCGCAGCCGGCTACCGTCCGGATCATTCCAGAAGAAGACCGGCATCGACGGCATCGGCGCGGTGATCACCAGCTCACCGACCTCGTCCAACACCGGCTCGCCCTGATCGTCGAACGCCGCCACCGCCGCTCCGAGCGCCCGGCAGGACAGCTCGCCCAGCCACACCGGCACGTCCGGCGCGGCCCCGACGAACGCGGTGCACACGTCCGTGCCGCCGGACACACTGCACGTCTGCACCGCCGGCCCGATCGCGTCGGCGATCCAGCGAAAACCCTCCGGCGACAGCGGCGCGCCGGTCGAGCCGATCGCCCGCAGCGCGGACAGGTCGTGCTCGACTCCCGGCCGCAGACCGGCTTTCAGGCAGGATTGCACGTATGGCGCGGAAGTCCCGAAGTAGCCGATCCGCTCGTCCGCCGCCAGTTTCCAGAGCGCGCCCAGATCGGGATGGCCGGGACTGCCGTCGAACAACACCACGGTCGCGCCCACCAGCAGCCCGGACACCAGGAAGTTCCACATCATCCAGCCGGTGGTGCTGAACCAGAAGAACCGCTCGCCCGGCCCGATATCGCTCTGCAGCGCCAGCGCCTTCAGGTGTTCCAGCACGATCCCGCCGTGCCCCTGCACGATTCCCTTGGGCAGCCCGGTGGTTCCGGACGAGTAGAGCACCCACAGCGGATGGTCGAACGGCACCGGCTCGAACGCCAGCTCGGCGCCCGCGTGCGCGGCGAGCAGATCGTCCCAACGTGGCAGGGAATCGGCGCCCAGACCGAGATAGTCGACCAGCACCGTCGCGGCCAGGCCGGGGATCTCCGCGCGCAGCCGGTCCACCGTCGGCCGGATGTCGAACCGCCGCCCGCCGTACGTGTAACCGTCCACCGCCAGCAGCACGGTCGGCTCGATCTGCGCGAACCGGTCCGCCACCGCCCGCACCCCGAAGTCCGGCGAACAGGACGACCAGGTGGCGCCCAGGCTGGCGGCCGCGAGGAACGCCACCAGCGCCGCCGACGAGTTGGGGAGCAGCGCGGCGACCCGATCGCCCCGGCGAACGCCGAGCGCGGCCAGTCCGGCTCGGGCCGCCGCCACCTGGGCACGCAGCTCGCGGTAGCTCAGCCGCTGCGTCACGCCGTCCTCGCGGTGGAAGATCACCGCCAGGTCGTCGGCGGCTTTTCCCGGACCTGGTCGCAACGCGACCTCGGCGTAGTTGAGGGTTGCCCCGACAAACCAGCGCACGCCGGGCATCGCCGTGCCGGAGATCACCTGTTCGGCGGGCTCCTGGAACGGCACCTCGAAGAAATCCGCGACCGCCGACCAGAATCCGGCCAGCTCGGTCACCGACCACTCCCACAGGTCGGGGTAGCCGGCGAAGTCCAGACCCCGCTCGCGCCGCAACCAGTCCCGGAAGCCGGCGATCCGGCTGGTCTTCACTCGATCCGGCGACGGCTGCCAGAGCAGCTCGGGGACGTCGGCTGAGACATCGTTCACGGTGTCTCAGCGTAGATCTCGTGGATGTCTCAGCGCAGGTGCAGATCGAACCAGTTCAGGGTGCGGTGCCACGCCTCCAGCGCGTCCTTGGGATCGGCGTCGAACCGGCTGGCCGAACCGGGGTAGCGGACCACCTCGGTGGCCACCTCGGCCTTCGCCGCCGCGTCCGCCAGCAGCACGACGTCGCCCGGCGGGATGTGCTCGTCCTGGTCGCCGTAGATGCCCAGCCACGGACACGTCAGCTCGCCGGCCACGTCGATCAACGCCGGCAGGCCGTCCGACAGCGGCTCGCTGATTCCGCCGCCGGCCACGCTGACCGCCGCGCCCACGGTCCGGCTCGCGGCCACCACCAGCGCCACCGCGCCGCCGAGGTCGAAGCCGATCACGCCGGTGCGGTCCGGGGCCACCCCATGCTCGGCCAGCCACACCGCCGCCGCGTCGGTGTCGGCCAGCACCGCCTCGCCGGACAGCCGGCTCACTTGGTCGCCGATCTCCTCCTCGTGCACGATGTCCACGATGTCGCTGTCGGCGGTGCGGTAGATGTGCGGCGCGACGGCGAGCCAACCCTCGCCGGCCAGGCTGGAGACCAGCGCGCGGGTGATGTCGGTCATGCCGCGCGCCTCGTGCAGCACGATCAGTCCACCGCGGATCACGCTCTCTGGTTCGGCGATGGTGAGCCGGAGGCTTCGGCCATCGGTGAGCTTGATCGTCTCGGTGCGGGTCTCGGTCATAAACTCAGCCAATCACGTGCAGGTGAACGATCGTCAACGTGATGAGGCCGACTGGGGCCGAATGGCGTTCGCCGGAATAGGCCAACAGTCGGTACGGTCTGTGCGCGACATGCCCACTGGCGAGCAGGAGTCCGGAATGCCTCCCCGTATCCGTGCCGATCTTGCGCACATCCCCAGCTACGTGCCGGGCCGGAACATCCCGGGAGCGATCAAGCTCGCCAGTAACGAGGTCGCACTCGGACCGCTACCCAGCGTACTTGACACCATCGCCGAGGCGAGCGCCACCATCAACCGCTACCCGGACAACGGCGCGACCGCGCTGGTCGGGCGGCTGGCGCGCCGGTTCGGCGTCGACACCGAACAGGTCGCGGTCGGCTGCGGCTCGGTCGCGCTGTGCGAACAGTTGTTGCAGGCCACCTGCGATGCCGGCGACGAGGTCGTGTTCGGCTGGCGGTCGTTCGAGGTGTACCCGATCTTCACCCAGGTGGTGGGGGCGCGGGCGGTGACCGTGCCGCTGACCGCCGACCACCGACTCGACGTGGACGGTCTACTCGCCGCGATCACCCCGGCGACCCGGCTGCTGTTCGCCTGCACCCCCAACAATCCGACCGGGACCGCGCTGCGCTCCGCCGAACTCGCCCGGCTCCTCGACGGGGTGCCTGAGCACGTGTTGGTGGTGATCGACGAGGCGTACCGCGAATTTGTGAGCGACCCGGATGTGCCGGACGGCATCGCGGTCGCCAAGGACGCCTGGGCGCGCGGGCAACACAACGTCGCCGTGCTCCGCACGTTCTCCAAGGCCTACGGGCTGGCCGGGTTGCGGGTCGGCTACTGCGTCGGCTCGCCCGCGCTGGCCGACGCCCTGCATAAGGTGTACGTGCCGTTCGGGGTGAACTCACTGGCCCAGGCGGCCGCGATCGCCTCGCTGGACGCGGCGGACGAACTGCTGGCTCGCTGCGCGGCCGTGGTCGCCGAACGCGACCGGGTCCGCGACGAACTGCTCGAGTCGGGCTACGACATCCCGGACACCCAGGCCAACTTCGTCTGGCTGCCACTGGGTCCGCGCACCGCCGAGTTCAACGAGCACTGCTTCGACCACAAGATCATCGTACGGGCGTTCGTCGCCGGAGCGCCGTCCGACGGCGTTCGGGTCACCATCGGCGAGCCGGCCGAGAATGACGCGTTCCTCGCCGCGGCCCGGTCCTTCCCGCGCTAGAAGCCGTCCGAACCAGCCAGAGCGCTGGGTAGGTCAGGCTTCCTTGGTCGGGGTTCGCTTGCGGGCCGCGGACTTGGTGGCCGCGGACTTGGCTGCGTCGGGCTTGGTGGCCGCGGACTTGGCTGCGTCGGACTTGGTGGCGGCCGGTTTGCGGCGGGCGCGGGGCTTGGGCCGGGACAGCGCCAGCCCGACCCGCAGCGCCCCGGCCGCCTCGGCGACCGCCTCCCGGCAGCGCGAGCCGGCGGCCAACATGCTGGCGTACCCG
>DASZLR010000047.1:0-2375 GCA_035552275.1 Pseudonocardiaceae bacterium
GCCGAGCACGAGCTCGGCACCAAGGGCCCGGGCCAGGACGGTCCCGGCCGTGAAACCGTCTACTTCCCAAGCCTTTCCGGCCAGACCATGGTCTACAAGGGCATGCTGACCACGCCGCAGCTCAAGGCGTTCTATCTGGACCTGCAGGACCAGCGGCTGACCAGCGCGTTGGGCATCGTGCACTCGCGGTTCTCCACGAACACTTTCCCGTCGTGGCCGCTGGCGCATCCGTTCCGCCGCATCGCACACAACGGCGAGATCAACACCGTCACCGGCAACGAGAACTGGATGCGCGCCCGCGAGGCGCTGATCGACACCGACGTGTTCGGATCCCGCGACGACCTCGACAAGCTGTTCCCGATCTGCACGCCGGGAGCCTCCGACACCGCCCGGTTCGACGAAGCGCTCGAGCTGTTGCACCTGGGCGGGCGCAGCCTGGCCCACGCCGTGCTGATGATGATCCCGGAGGCCTGGGAGCGGCACCCGTCGATGGACCCGGCCCGGCGCGCGTTTTACGAATACCACGCATCGTTGATGGAGCCGTGGGACGGCCCGGCCTCGATGACGTTCACCGACGGCACCATCGTCGGCGCCGTGCTGGACCGCAACGGCCTGCGCCCGTCGCGCATCTGGGTGACCGACGACGGGCTGGTCGTGATGGCCTCCGAGGCCGGCGTGCTGGACCTGGACCCGGCGAAGGTGGTGCGCCGGATGCGGCTGCAGCCGGGCCGGATGTTCCTGGTCGACACCACCCAGGGCCGGATCGTCGCCGACGAGGAGATCAAGGCCGAGCTGGCCGCCGAGCACCCGTACCAGGACTGGCTCGACAAGGGTCTGGTCCCGCTGGGCGAGCTGCCGCAGGGCGACTACGTCCGGATGCCGCACCACCGGGTTGTGTTGCGCCAGTTGGTGTTCGGTTACACATATGAAGAACTCAACCTGCTGGTGGCGCCGATGGCGCGCACCGGCGCCGAGCCGCTCGGCTCGATGGGCACCGACACCCCGGTCGCGGTGCTCTCGCAACGCCCGCGGATGCTGTTCGACTACTTCCATCAGTTGTTCGCCCAGGTGACCAACCCGCCGCTGGACGCCATCCGCGAAGAGGTGGTGACCAGTCTGCAGGGCACCGTCGGCCCTGAGGGCGATCTGCTCAACCCGAACGCGGACTCCTGTCGCCAAATCAACCTGCCGTCCCCGATTCTGCGTAACCACGAACTGGCCAAGCTGATCAACCTGGACCCCGACGTGGAGGTCAACGGTCGTCGGCATGGCTTGCGATCCAAGGTGATTCGCTGCCTGTTCCCGGTCGCCGAGAATGGGGCCGGGCTCAAGGCCGCGCTCGACGAGGTGCGCGCCCAGACCTCGGCGGCGATCGCCGACGGCGCGCGGATCATCATTCTCTCCGACCGGGAGTCCGACGAGAAGCTGGCGCCGATCCCGTCGCTGCTGGCCGTCTCGGCCGTGCACCACCACCTGGTCCGCGAACGCAGCCGCACCAAGGTCGGCCTCGTCATCGAGACCGGCGACGCCCGCGAGGTGCACCACATGGCCGCGCTGATCGGCTTCGGTGCGGCGGCGGTCAACCCGTACATGGCGTTCGAGTCCATCGAGGTGATGCTGGACCGCGGCGGCCTCGAGGGTCTCGACCGCGAGACCGCGCTGAAGAACTACATCAAGGCCGCCGGCAAGGGCGTGCTCAAAGTGATGTCCAAAATGGGCATCTCGACGCTGGCCTCCTACACCGGCGCCCAGTTGTTCCAGGCCGTCGGCGTCGATGAGGCTGTCCTCGGCGAATACTTCACCGGGCTGGCCTGTCCCACCGGCGGAATCAACCTCGCCGACATCGCCGCCGACGTCGCGACCCGGCACGCGCTGGCCTTCCTGGACCGGGCCGACGAACGTGCGCACCGCGAACTCGAGGTGGGCGGGGAATACCAGTGGCGTCGTGAAGGCGAATACCACCTGTTCAACCCGGACACCGTGTTCAAGCTGCAGCACTCCACCCGCACCGGGCAGTACCAGATCTTCAAGGAGTACAGCCGGCTGGTCGACGACCAGAGTGAGCGGATGGCCTCGCTGCGCGGGCTGCTGAAATTCCGCGACGGGGTCCGCGCGCCGATCCCGCTCGACGAGGTCGAGCCGGCCAGCGAGATCGTCAAGCGGTTCTCGACCGGTGCGATGAGCTACGGCTCGATCTCCGCCGAGGCGCACGAGACACTGGCCATCGCGATGAACCGGCTCGGCGGCCGGTCGAACTGCGGCGAAGGCGGCGAGAGCGTCGCCCGTTTCGACCGCGAACCCAACGGCGACTGGCGCCGCAGCGCGGTCAAGCAGGTCGCGTCGGCCCGCTTCGGGGTCACCTCGCACTACCTGAG
>DASZLR010000048.1:0-35868 GCA_035552275.1 Pseudonocardiaceae bacterium
GTCGTCGCGTTGACCTACGGCCCCGACACGGACTGGGTGCGGAATGTGGTGGCGGCACACGGTTGCGACCTGGAGACTCGGGGCCGCGTCGAACATCTGGTGTCGCCCGAGGTGGTGCACGATCCCCGGCGCCGGGCGGTCGGCTGGCCGGTCCGACAGGTGCTCCGGCTGATCGGCGCAAACGATTTCCTGCACTTGATCAAGCCCGTGAGCTAACCCGGCGACGTCACCCATTACGGTGACGGGTCAACGTGCGTGGGAGATCGTTGACCGCTGGAGGTCAGCAACATCGTGCAGTCGGTCGGGGAACGGTCGGCGCAGTCGGCGCAGCTGCCGGCAGAGTCGGCCTGGTTAGCACAGTCGGAGCCTGCGCCTGCCCTGCGCACCTCTCGTCGCGAGGTCGGCAGGTCCTGGTTCGCGACCTTCCTCGACTGGCGGAACTGGCGGCTGCGGGCCAAGGTCAGCGCCCTGCTGCTGCTCCCGGTGCTGGCCTCGGTGGTGGCCGGCGGCCTGCTGATCAGCACCGAGATGGATCATGCGGACACCTACCAGAACCTCGAACAGTTGGTGGCGCTGCGCGGCACGCTGACGCCGCTGCTGGCCGGCATTCAGCGGGAGCGCACCGACGCCGCCGACCTGCTGGTCAACTCCGGCATGTCGGACCCGACGGAGTTCAACCGGCAGGCCGGCCAGGACGACGCCGCGGTCGCCAACATCGGCGCGCTGGCCGAGAGCACGCCGAATCTGGGCGAGGCGGCGACGAACGAGTATCACACGCTGACCAGCCTGTTCGGCGGCTTGCCGGCGCTGCGCCGCGAGGTGCTCGGGAACGCCGTCGACGCGACCGACGCGACCCTTGCCTACAGCGCGATCAACCGGGGCGTGCTGTCCTTCGACCAGGCGCTGGCCAGTCAGTTCGCCGACCCTTCGCTGTCCGGGCCGGCGACCACGCTCTACGACCTGGAGCTGGCGCAGGAGCAGGTTGGCCGGCAGCAGGCGATCGTGATGGCCGCGATCGGCCGGGGCCACCTGCTCGTCGGCGAGGAAAACCAGCTCCAGCAAGCGGATCTGCGCTGGCAGGACTACCTGACCGACTTCCAGGCGGCGGCCACCAGCGGCGAGGCCGCCGACTATCAGCGCACGGTCAGCGGGCCGGCGGTGACCAATCGGGAACTGCTTGAGCAGGCCGCGCTGAGCGCCGGCACCGGCTCGGTGGCCGAGCTGTCGATGTCGCAGTGGCAGCAGGACTCCGACGCGACCATGGCCGCGCTGAGCCAGGTGCAGGACCGGATCGCCGGTCAGTTGCAGGACACCGCCGCCACGCTGAAGACGCAAACCAGCCAGGTCGCCTGGACGGCGACCGTGGCGCTGGTCGTGCTGATCGTGCTGGTCGCCGCGATCGGGTTCCTGCTCGGCCGGCACCTGTTGCGGTCGTTGCGCATGCTGCGGCGCAGCGCGCTGGACGTCGCGGACAATCGGTTGCCGGCCGCGGTCGCCAGCATCCTGGCCGGCGGCAACGCCGACACCGCGATCGAGCGGGTTCCGTTGCGCACCACCGAGGAGTTCGGCCAACTGGCCAGAGCGTTCGACAAGATGCAGATCCAGGCCGTGCAACTCGCCGTCGAGCAGGCCAGCCTGCGCGACAACATGCGCAACATCCTGGTGAACCTGTCCCGCCGCAGCCAAACGCTGGTGGAGCGGCAGCTGTGGCTGATGGAGGAACTGGAACAGCACGAGGAAGGCCCGGAGCAACTGGCCAATCTGTTCAAACTGGACCATCTCGCCACCCGGATGCGCCGCAACAACGAGAACCTGATGGTGCTGTCGGGAGCGGAGCTGGGCCGACGGTTCACCGAGCCGGTGCCGATCGCCGACGTGCTGCGCGCGGCCGTGTCGGAAACCGAGGACTACCAGCGGATGGTGGTCCGTGCGACGCCGGACAGCCGCATTGTCGGCTACGCGGCCGGCGACCTGGTGCGGTTGCTGGCCGAGTTGCTGGACAACGCGGCCGCGTTCTCTCCACCCAACACCGAAGTGGTGCTGGCCAGCCACGACTGGGAGCGGGGCAGCGTGCTGATCGAGGTGATCGACCAGGGTCTGGGCATCATCGAGGACGAGAATCTGGCCGAGGCCAACGGAAAAGTGGTGGCCAGCGGGGCCGCGGACGTGCCGGTGTCCCGGCAGATGGGGTTGTACGTGGTCGGCCGGCTGGCCTGCCGGCACAACATCAATGTTCGGCTGCTGCGCAATTCCTATGGGGTGGGGCTGCGCGCTTCCGTGCTGGTGCCCGCCGAACTGGTGCCCGTTGAGTTCGCGCGGCAGCAGTCATCCGTCCCCGCCCCCAGCCCGTCGTTCGAGGAGCAGGACACCATGGTGTTCGAGGCGCCGATCAGGCTGAACCGACCGCGGGCCCGCCGACCGAAGTCGTCCGGTCGGCAGACCAATGGACACGCTTCGGTCGAGATCGACACGATTGTCGGTGAGTTGTCGCACAATGGCGCGGTGGATATCTCGGCGCCGGAGCCAAGCCGCCCGCAACCCTCCGATGTGGACGATCCGGAGTTCATCTGGTTCAGTGCGGACAGGACAGTGGACCCCGCACCGAACGGGGCGGCCGACCGCGAGATTGACCAGACAGTCGATCCGACCGGGCCGACGCCGAACGGCTCGTTGCCCAAGCGGGTTCCGCGGGCCAACCTGCAGGAGAACCTCACCGCCCAACAGCGGCGCGACCCCGACAGCGGCGACAGTGCGGCCGGGGCGCGGGACGCCCACCGGGTCCGGAACTTCCTCAGCAGTTACCAGTCTGGCCTCCAGGCCAGTCGACGGGACCTGACAACGGAGTCGGGAGAGACAACATGACAGAGGCCGCACATCTGTTGAGTCGGTTCAGCTGGCTGGTCACCAACTTCACCAGAACCGTGCCCGGTGTCGCGCACGCGGCGGTGGTGTCGGTGGACGGGCTGCTGCTGACCTCCTCGGCTGCCCTGCCCGCCGACCGAGCCGAGCAGCTCGCCGCGGTGGCCGCCGGAGTGGTCAGTCTGGCCCAGGGCGCGGCGCACAATTTCGAGGCCGGCGACATCCGGCAGACCGTGATCGACATGGATGGCGGCACCATGCTGCTGATGGCGATCCGGGACGGCTCCTGCCTGGTCGCGCTGGCCGCGCCGGCCTGCGATATCGGCCAGGTCGCCTACGAGATGACCACGCTGGTCGAACAGGTCGGCGCGCTGCTCACCCCGGAGTTGCGCGGTGCGGCGCAGGCGGTTGCCCTCCAGTCGGCGAGCCAGTCGGTGTGACGTCTGCCGACCGCCGACGTCGGTGGTCGAGGTGGCGGCGCTACTCTCGCTGCCATGGGGCGTGGCCGATGGATAGGGGTATGCGAGATGGACCGCGTCGGCTCTGGCCAGGGCACGCTCACCTCGGCCAAGATCGTCATCACCGGTGGCCTGGGCACCGGCAAGAGCACGTTCCTGGGTTCGCTCACCGACGCCATGCCGCTGCCCACGGCGGTCGCGGTGCCGGACACCATTCCCGAGTTCGGCGACTATCCGGGCGTGCTGACCGATTTCGGCCGGGTGCCCATGGATGCCGACCTGGTGCTGTATCTGTTCGCCACGCCCGGTCAGCAGCGGTTCCGGTCGGTGTGGGACGAACTGGCCCGAGCCGCGATCGGCGCCGTCGTGCTCGTTGACCCGCACCGGCTGGCGGAGTCCAGCGCCGCGGTGGACTATTTCGCCGGGCGCGGGCTGCCGTATGTGCTGGCGGTGAACGCTTTCGGCGACCGGGCCTCCGGTGGCGGGCCCGATGTCCCGCACCTGGTGCGCCGGTCCCTGCGGGCGGACCCGGACGTGCCGGTGGTGACCTGCGACGCCCGGGACCGGCGTTTCACCAAGGCCGCGCTGACCACTCTGGTCGAGCACGCCATGCGGTGATCGCTATCCGGCGATCTTGGCCACTCCGGTCAACCGATCCCGCCAGCGTGCTTCGGTGTCCGGGCTCGCGGCGAACGCGGCGAGCAGCTCGGAATCGGGCGCGGGCGCGCTGTGGGGGACCGGCAGCCAGCCGTCGACCGGGCGCAGTGGCCGGGCCGTCACATCGCCGGTCAGCAGGGACAAGGTGCCCAGCCCGCAAGCGAAATCCAGTTCCGGCAGGGCGCCGGCCAGCGCCAGCCCGGCGGCCAGCCCGACGCTCGTCTCGACCGCCGAGGACACCACGCACGGCAGCCCGCAGGCCTGCGCGACCGCCAGCGCCCGGCGGACGCCGCCCAGCGGCGCGACCTTGAGCACCGCGATATCGGCGGCGCCGGCGACCGCCACCCGCATCGGATCCTCGGCCCGTCGGATCGACTCGTCCGCCGCGATCCGAACGTCCACCTTGCGGCGGACGGCGGCGAGCTCCACCAGCGTGCCGCAGGGCTGTTCCACGTACTCCAGGCCGCCGGCCGCCCGATCCAGCTCGCGGATCGCGGTGAGCGCGGCGTCCACGTCCCAGGCGCCGTTGGCGTCGACCCGGATCTGGCCGTCCGGGCCGAGCGCGTCCCGGACCGCCGCGACCCGCTCGCAGTCGGCCGCCAGCGTGACGGCCGGATCGGCGACCTTGATCTTGGCGGTGCGACAGCCGGAGGCGGCCACGATCGCCGCCGCGCGGGCCGGATCGACCACCGGGACCGTGGCGTTGATCGGCACCCGGTCCCGGACCGGCGCCGGCCAGCCGTCCCGCGCGGATTCGACGGCGGCGGCCAGCCAGGGCGCGGACTCGGCGTCGTCGTAGTCCAGGAACGGGCCGAACTCCCCCCAGCCGGCCGGGCCGCGCAGCAGCAGGCCCTCGCGCACCGTGATGCCGCGAAATCGGGTGCGCAGCGGGATTTCGTACACCCGCGTCGAGTCGATCGAGTCGATGTTCATCGAGCTCATCCTCGCATCCCAGCCCGCCATACCGTGGTATGGTCGTGGCGTGGCGACCAAGAAGATCACGATCAGCGTGAGTGAAGAGGTGTTGGCGCGCGCCTTGGAGTTGGCGCAGCGCCAGGGCCTGCCGCTGTCCACCTGGATTGCCGCCGCCACCGAGCACGAGGTCCGTATCCAGGATGGTCTTGCCGCCCTGCGGGAGTGGGACGAGGCAAGCGGACCGCCCTCACCTGAAGCGACGGCATGGGCTGAGGAGCAGTTCGCTCGTATCGAGGCGGAACTCGATATCGTCCATCACAAGGCAGGCTGATGGCGCTGCTCATCTGGCCGGTGGTGTATGACGCCGGCGCGTTGCTCGCCGCCGAGCGGGACGATGATCGGATGCGCGAGGTGCATCGGATGTGTCTCAGTCGCGGGCTTGAGCCCATCGTGCCGGCACCTGTTGTCACCCAGGCGTGGCGGGACGGAGCGAAGCAGGCGCGGGTCGCGCGGCTGCTGCGTGGTTGCCGGATCGCGCCAACGAACGAGCCGATCGCGAAGCGCGCGGGCGTGCTGCTCGGCCGCAGCGGCCTGGCCGACGCGGTGGACGCGTTGGTGATGGCCACGGCGCTGGAGGCGCGGGCCTCGGTCGTGACCAGCGATCCCGATGACCTCGCGAAGCTGGCCGCTGCCGGCTTGCCGCAGCCGAGTCCGCAGCTGATCGTCATCTGACACGGGTTTTCCGACGGGTGCGGCCGTCTCGTACGGTGGCGGCGTGGAAAGTCTGCGGAGCGTCGAGGACTGGCCGGTGGACAACGTGGCCGTGGCCGTGGTCGACGCCCAGGGCCAGATCCTGGGCACGCACGGCCCGGTGGACCGGCTGTTCCGGCTGGCCTCGGTGACGAAGCCGCTCACCGCGTACGCCACGCTGATCGCGGTCGAGGAAGGCGCCCTCGAATGGGACCAGCCGGCCGGGCCGCCCGATGCCACCGTCGCGCATCTGATCGCGCACGCGTCCGGGCTGGCCTACAACGAGCGGTCGGTGGTCGCCGCGCCGGGAACCCGTCGGCTGTATTCGAACGCCGGCTTCGAGGTGCTGGCCGAGACGGTCGAACTGGCGTCCGGCATCCCGTTCGGCGACTATCTCGCCGAGGCGGTGTTCGCGCCGTTGGGCATGGAGGCCAGCACGCTGCCCGGCTCGCCGGCCGCCTCCGGCGTGTCCACGGTCGCCGACCTGGCCCGGTTCGCGGCCGAGCTGCAGGCGCCGAAACTGATCGCCCCGACTACGCTCGCCGAAGCCACCACGGTGACGTTTCCCGGCCTGGCCGGCGTCCTGCCCGGCCTGGGCTACCAGAAGAACAACGACTGGGGCCTCGGCTTCGAGCTGCGCGACCACAAGAGTCCACATTGGACCGGAATGCGCAGCTCGCCGGACACCTTCGGCCACTTCGGACAGTCCGGGACGTTTCTCTGGGTAGATCCGGCGGCCGGCGTGGCCTGTGTCGCGCTCACCGACCGCGATTTCGGCGACTGGGCCAAGACCGCGTGGCCGGCGTTCACCGACGCGGTGCTCGCCGACCTGTCCTAGTCCACTTCGGGGATGGCCGGACCGAGCAGGTCGTCGGCGTCCACGATGGTGTACGCGTAGCCCTGCTCGGCCAGGAACCGCTGGCGGTGCGCCGCGTAGTCGGTGTCCACCGTGTCCCGGGACACCACCGAGTAGAAGTGCGCCTGCCGACCGTCGCCCTTGGGTCGCAGCAGCCGGCCGAGCCGTTGCGCCTCCTCCTGCCGCGAGCCGAACGTGCCGGACATCTGGACGGCGACCGAGGCCTCCGGCAGATCAATGGAGAAGTTGGCCACCTTCGACACCACCAGCGTGGGCAGCTCGCCGCGGCGGAACTGGTCGAACAGCTTCTCGCGCTCCCGGTTGGACGTGGAGCCCTGCACGATCGGCGCGTCCAACGACTCGCCCAGTTCGTCCAACTGATCGAGGTAGGCCGCGATGACCAGGGCCGGCTCGCCGGGATGGCGGTCCAGGATCGCCCGCACCACCGGCAGTTTGGTGCGCGCGGTCGAGCAGATCTTGTACCGCTCCTCGGGCTCGGCGGTCGCGTACAGCAGCCGCTCGTTGTCGGTCATGGTGACCCGGACCTCGACGCACTCGGCCGGCGCGATCCAGCCCTGCGCCTCGATGTCCCGCCATGGCACGTCGTACCGTTTGGGCCCGATCAGCGAGAACACGTCGCCCTCGCGGCCGTCCTCGCGGACCAGGGTCGCGGTGAGTCCAAGCCGGCGGCGGGACTGCAGGTCGGCGGTCATCCGGAACACCGGCGCGGGCAGCAGGTGCACCTCGTCGTAGACGATCAGGCCCCAGTCGCGCGAGTCGAACAGCTCCAGATGCCGGTACTCGCCCTTGGTCTTGCGGGTGATCACTTGGTAGGTGGCGATGGTGACCGGCCGGATCTCCTTGCGCTCGCCGGAGTATTCGCCGATCTCCTCCTCGGTCAGCGAGGTCCGGGCGATCAGCTCGCGCTTCCACTGCCGGCCGGCCACGGTGTTGGTGACCAGGATCAGCGTGGTCGCCTGCGCCTGCGCCATCGCCGCGGCGCCGACCAGCGTCTTGCCGGCGCCGCACGGCAGCACCACCACACCGGACCCGCCGGCCCAGAACGTCTCCGCCGCCTGCCGCTGGTAGTCGCGCAGCTGCCAGTCGTCCTCGACCAGGTTCATCGCGTGGGCTTCGCCGTCGACGTAGCCGGCGAGGTCCTCGGCCGGCCAGCCGATCTTCAGCAGCGTCTGCTTGAGCCGGCCGCGCTCGCTGGGATGCACGACGACGGTGTCCTGGTCGACCCGGGGGCCGAGCATCGGGGTGATCTTCTTGTGCCGCAGCACCTCTTCCAGCACCGCGCGGTCAAGGGAACTCAGCACCAGGCCGTGCGTCGGGTGGTTGACCAGTTGCAGCCGGCCGAACCGGGACATGGTGTCCACCACGTCGACCAGCAGCGGCTGTGGCACCGCGTAGCGGGAGTAGCGCACCAGCGCGTCCACCACCTGCTCGGCGTCGTGGCCGGCGGCGCGGGCGTTCCACAGCGCCAGCGGGGTGACCCGGTAGGTGTGCACGTGCTCGGGCGCGCGTTCCAGCTCGGCGAAGGGCGCGATGGCGATGCGCGTCTCGTCGGCGAGCGGATGGTCGACTTCCAGCAGCAGGGTCTTGTCGGACTGGACGATCAGGGGGCCGTCGGGCACGGGTGCACTCCTAGCGTTACGCAGACCCCATCCAGTGTGCCAACCGCCGGCGACACCCGTTGGCCTGGCACCACCGTGACCCCCGACGAAGACCTGCTCAGGAGATCAGCGGGGTCAGGTTGATCTGGATGTTGGTCAGGCCGTAGGTCAGCATCAGGCTGGCCACTCGTTGCAGCCGGTCCGGATCGATGACGGTCGGCCAGGTGCCGAGGTTGACCAGGGCCGCCGTGGCCGCGTTGATCTGGGTGTAGGTCGGCAGGATCTGCTCGACCGTCGACCGGCTCGCCGCGTCGCCGGCGGCCTGGTTGATCGCCCGCTGAAACGCGGCGACCGTGTCCGGGTACTTCTGCGCGAACATCGCCGTGGTGAACCAGCCGGCCAGGGACAGGTTCTGCGCCGGCCCGCTGCCGAACAGATCCAGCACCGCCTTCGAGCCCAGGTCCTGCTCGGTCTTGGTGATGAACGGCTCGGACTGCACCACCGCGTCGACCTGATGGCTCTGCAACGCGGCCTCGCTGTCGGCGAAGTGCACGACCTTGAAGGTGATGCCGTTCGGGTCGACGTTGTTGGTGCGCAGCGCGGCATCCAGCCCGAGCATGCTGGCGCCGGTGGTCGAGTCGATGCCGACCGTCTTGCCGGCCAGGTCCTGCGGCACCGTGATCCCCGAACCCGGCAGCGTGCTGACCACCTGAACGTCCGGCGCGCCCTGGTACCCGTCCGCGATGATCTTGTAGTTGCCGGTGCTCTGCGTCTGGGCGTTCATCACCGTGGGCCAGTCGCCCCAGCCGATGTCCAGGCTGCCGTCGTTGACCCCCGGCAGGGTGTCGGTGGCGCTGTCGATGAACTGGTACTTGACGATCAGGCCCTGCTGGGTGAAGTAGCCCTTGTTCAACGCGATGAAGAACGGGGCGGTGTCGACCGAGTTGATCACGCCCACGTTGATCGTCGGCTTCTCCGGCGGCGACGAGCCGGCGCTGCCGTACTGCGTGCTCTGCGGGATGAACAGGCCACAGCCGGACACCACCAGCACCGACGCCACCGCGGCCGCACTCAGGCACGGCCGCCTGAGCCGGGACAGCGGAGCGCCACCCGGGCGTTGCGCCATGTCGTACGTCCTCCGCCGGCCGATGTGGCAGAACCCACGCAGTTGCCTCCTGCCTGGTGTGCTGTATACCACGCGTGACCGCCGTGGTACATCGTCAGACCCGCAGGTCACGGGACGAAAACGCTGGTTGTGCGGCGGTTGACAACCGGTTCGTGATTACCGTGCGTCGGGCACACAGAAGCGCGCGGAGCGGTGAAATCGGTCACATCAGCCGAACCGGTCGGATCGACGAGGACGACACGCCGCTCGGCTGCGCTGAGCGGTCGCTGTCAGTGAGGGCGATTCCCACATCCTCACTACGGTGAGTGGCCCGACTGGCTCATGTGTGTCCCGTGGATAATCCCAATCGGTACAGACCGTTTCACCCGAGGTAACCCGCACGCCCGATGGGCTGACACGGCGCGTGACATTCGATACCGTCTTCAGCGCGACCTGGGGGACATCGGAGCTGCCGGCTACGACCGTCGCGAAACGAGAGGTGAGTAGTGAGGGAGTGACCGGATGACTGGGTCCGAGATTCGCGCCATCGCGCTGTCCTGCGCGCGGCGCGGATTGGGCGGATCGTGCGAGTCGGACGTTTCGGTCATGACAGCCATGACAGCCGAGCCGGGATGTGTTAAGCGTGGCTGACAGCAAGTGGGGTCGGGACGCCGACCAGGCAGACCTCGACGACGGGTCCGAGGAGACCGACGACGAAGCCCGTGGCCGAACCGGTCGCTGGCGACCGTCGAACTGGCGGCTGCGCTGGAAGCTGGCCGTCGTCCTGCTGGTGCCGGCGATCACCGCGCTGGCGCTGGGCGGCTTCCGAGTCAACGACCAGGTCGCCAGCCTGCGCGGCTACGACCAGGCCAACGAGCACGTGGCGCTCGCCTCCACCCTCTCCTCGATCATCAACGGCCTGCAGGGCGAGCGCGAGGAGGCCGCCCTCTACGCCGCCTCCAACAAGACTGTCGGCACCGTGCCGTTGGTCGCGGACGCGACCAACCTCAACGGCGTGGTGACCCAGTTCCGCCAGCAGGTCGCCGCCGCGTCCGGCCTCGACTCCGGCACGTCGCTGGCGATGCGCACCGCCGAGTCCGCGCTGGACGACCTGACCGGCCTGCGCCAAGCGGTCACCAGCACGCAGTACCCGGAAATGGCGGTGATCGACCGATATTCGGCGGTCGTCAGCACACTGATCCACGCCGTGCAGGCGGCCACCCTCGGCGTCACCGACCAGCGGCTGTACGCGATGGCCGTCGGCCTGGACGAGCTGCGGTCGGCCAAGGAGGCCTACTCGCTCAGCAACGCGGTGCTGGTCGTCGCTGCGCAGGAGAAATCCTTCCCGGCCCGAGGGCTGACGGAGTTTCAGACCGCGGAGTCCACCTACCAGGTGCTGCTCACCGAGATCGAGAGCAACCTCGCCGCACCCGGCGCGCCGACTCCGGTCGGGCAGGTCGCCGAGATGCCGACGGACCAACGTGCGGTGCTGGCGCAGACCGCGGTGTCCGAGTCCCAGCAGGGCAAGCCGATCGACGTCGATCCGGGCGCGGTCCAGCAGGCCGGGGACAACACCGTCAACCTGCTGCACGCCATCGAGGTGACCAACTACGACCAGCTCACCTCGCTGACCAACAACCTGGCCTCGGCGGCTCGGACGGCGGCGATTCGGGACGCCGCGATCATCTTCGTGGCCCTGCTGCTGGCCTTCATCATCACCCTGATCGTGGCCCGGTCGGTGCTGCGGGCGCTGCGTGGCCTGCGGGCCGGCGCGCTGAACATCGCTCGCAACCGGCTGCCGCAGAACGTGCAGCGCATCCTGGCCGATCCGGACCCCATCGCGGCGTCGAGCGCGGCGGTCGAACCGATTCCGGTGTTCACCGCCGACGAGATCGGCGAGGTCGCCCGGTCCTTCGACGTCGTGCACAGCCAGGCGCTGCGGCTGGCCGCCGAACAGGCCGTGCTGCGCGACAACGTGAACGCGATCTTCGTCAACCTGTCCCGGCGCAGCCAGGCGCTGGTGGAACGCCAGCTCGGCCTGATCGACCGGCTGGAACGCGACGAGCAGGACCCGGACCAGTTGGCGAACCTGTTCGAGCTGGACCACCTGGCCACCCGGATGCGGCGCAACAGCGAGAGCCTGCTGGTGCTGTCGGGCACCGGCCTGGGCAAGCGGGTCAGCCGTCCGGTGCCGATCGGCGAACTGGTCGGCGCGGCAGTGTCCGAAGTGGAGCATTACGCGCGGATCGAGGCCGGCGCGGCACCGGAGGTGCTGGTGCTCGGCCGGGTGGTCAACGACATGGTCCACCTGATCGCCGAGCTGCTGGACAACGCGACCACGTTCTCCGACCCGAAGACCAAGGTCAGCGTGCGGATCGCCAGCACCAAGGGGCACGAGCTGGCCCTCCAGGTCACCGACCGCGGCGTCGGGATGACCGAGGACGACCTGTGGGAGAACAACGAGCGGCTGGCCAATCCGCCGGAGATCGACGTCAGCGTCACCCGGCGGATGGGCCTGTACGTCGTCGGCAAGCTCGCCCAGCGGCACGGCATCAAGGTTCGGTTGCGCGCCAACGAGGATCTCGACGGCGGCACGGTCGCGCTGATCATGGTGCCGCCGGAGCTGTTGCAGCATGACGGCGACGAGCCCGCCGCCCAGCCGATGCTCGGTGGCGGCCTGCCGTCCCGCGGTTCCCGGCCGACGAGCTCCGCGCCCAGCGGCGGCGGGCCGGCCAGCGCGGCGGCCGGCATCGCCGGGGCGTTCGGCGTCGCGTCCCGGGCCGCGTCTCGGGACGAACCGGCGTCTGCGTTCCTGTCCAACGATTTCGCGCCCGCCACCGCGTTCGGCGACAGCGCCGACGAGTCGAGCTACGGCGCTGTGTCCAGTGGGCCCAACGGTTCGGCGGTGTTCCAGGACTTCGCCGAGCCCTCGTCGTTCGACCGCGAACCGCCGACGTTCAACAGCGATCCGCCGGCCTACGACAGCTACGACCGGGCGCCGTCCCAGTACGACCGGGATCAGGAACCGGCCGGGGACAACGAGCAGCCGGACGAACTGGAGCCGGCCGAGCCGGTGTCGCTGTGGGAGGCGCACACCGCGGTTGACGAGGTCGAGCCGATCATCCCGGAGCCCAGCGAGAGCCCCGCCGTCGAGGGCTTCTCCGCCGATTTCCTCACCGGAGCCAGCGGCCGGCTGGAATCGCACGAGGTCGACGCCCCCACCGAACGGCTGCCGATCTACGAAGCCGTGCTGTCCCAATGGTTCCGCACCGACGCCCCCGGCGGCGCCAACGCCGCAGAGTCCGCCGATCCGCTGCCCGTTCCGGCCCTGCCGGACGCGCTCATCGAAGCGCCCGAGCCCGAGCCGGCCGTCGAGGAGCCCGAGTACCGGGAACCGGCGACCGTCGAGCAACCCCTGCCGGAACTGCCGGTGGCGGACCGGGACGAGCCCGCAGCGCCCCCCGCGCCGGCCGCGCCCAGCGGCCCGAAGCCGCTGCCCAGCCGGGTGCCCGGCAAGGCGGCCCGCGAGATCGGCGCCTGGGCCAAGCGGCCCGAGGACGTGCCCGTCGAATCGGCCGGCCCCGCCCTGACCGCCGCCGGTCTGACCCCCGGTCTGTCCGGTCTGACCGCGAACGCCAACGGCCAGCCCGCCGAGCCCGAGGGCGAAGCCTGGCGCAGCCCTGCTGACGAGGGCTGGCAGGCCGCGGAGTCCGTGTTGAACAGCCGGATCAGCGACACCACCGAGGCCGGCCTGCCCAAGCGGGTGCCCAAGGCGCACCTGGTGCCGGGCTCGATCGGATCGCCCCAGCAGCCGACTGACCTGGGCGATTCGTCCGGGCAGTCCGGCGAGCCCGGCCAGCACGCGGCGTCCCTGTCGGTGCCGCCCCGGTCGCCGGACGCGGTGCGCAACCGGATGTCCAGCTTCCAACAGGGTTTGCGTCGTGGTCGGCACGCGTCGGTAGAGGCATACTCTCGTGAAGCGTCCACACCATCGGCGCACCGTTCTGACGACGAGCAGGAGTGACAGGGCCTATGGCGCAGCCAGGAACATTCGGCTGGCTCATCACCGACTTCGTCCGGCGAGTTCCGGGCGTCGCGCACGCCGTCGTGGTCTCCGCGGACGGGCTGCTGCTCGCGGGCTCCCAGGGCCTGCCGCGGGATCGAGCCGAACAACTGTCCGCCGTGGCGTCCGGGCTGGTGAGCCTGACCGCCGGCGCGGCCCGGTGCTTCGAGGCCGGCGGCGTGAACCAGACCGTGGTGGAAATGGACCGGGGCTATCTTTTCCTGATGTCCATCAGCGACGGGTCCTGCCTGTCGGTGCTGGCCGCGCCGAACTGCGACATCGGCCTGGTCGCCTACGAGATGACCTTGCTGGTCGAGCGGGTGGGCCAGCAGATGACGCCGGAGCTGCGGGCTCAGCTGCAGGGAGCGGTGCGGCGATGACCCACCAGGCCGGTCTGTCCAGCCGACGGGGAGCACGAGATGACTCCCGGTCGTGAGGGCTGGCGCGCGCGGCTGAAGGAACAGCTCTCCCGGCAGGACTGGCCGGCGGGCTGGGACCGGCCCGACGACAACACCGACACAGGTGAAGGGCGCGACGAGATGGCCAACGACATGGCCGCTGAAGAGTTCTACGAGCCCGCCGAGTACGCCGTTCCCGACGTGCCCGGCAGGTTCGACATCAGCGGCTACCGGAACGGGCTGTTCGGCGGCCACGGCGCCGACCTGTTCGGCCAGCCCGGCGTCCCGGAGGACCATCAGCCCGGATACCCACAGGCCGGCTACCCGCAGCGGGAGTGGGCCGAGGAGCCGGTCGCCCCGCAGGCGCCGGCCGAGACCCCGCCGCCCGACCCGGTGACCGAGACCGGTTCGCTGGTCCGCCCCTACACCCGCACCGGCGGCCGGACCCGACCGGACTACGAGCTGGCCATCGAGGCGCTGGTGACCACCAGCGAGCGCGGCTGGGACCCGGAAGCCGACGAAATGCTGCTGCCGGAATACCGGTCGATCCGCGAGCTGTGCGTCGACCAGCCGCTGTCGGTGGCCGAAGTCGCCGCGTATGTGCGGCTGCCGCTGGGCGTGGTGCGGGTGCTGATCGGCGACATGGCCGGCATGGGGTTCCTGATTGTGCACGCGACCGGCACGGCCGTCGGTGACCGGCCGTCCATGGAATTCCTGGAGAGGGTGCTCAGTGGTCTTCGCAGGCTCTAGCGCACGAGACGTGCCGGCGAACCGGCACACCGCCACGTCGGCGAAGATCGTGGTGGCCGGCGGTTTCGGCGTCGGCAAGACCACTCTGGTCGCGTCGGTGTCGGAGATCATGCCGCTCACCACCGAGGCCCTGATGACCAAGGCCAGTGTCGGTCACGACGACCTGTCGGCCACGCCGGACAAGACGACCACCACGGTGGCGATGGACTTCGGCCGGCTGTCCTTGGACTCCGACCTGATCCTGTACCTGTTCGGCACGCCCGGCCAGCATCGGTTCTGGTTCATGTGGGACGACCTGGTGCGCGGCGCGATCGGCGCGGTCGTGCTGGTGGACACCCGCCGGCTGGTGGACGCGTTCGCGGCGATCGACTTCTTCGAGGACCGCCGGCTGCCCTACATCGTGGCGATCAACCGGTTCGACGGGTTCCTGCACCACCGGATGGAGGACGTCCGCGAAGCCCTGACCGTGGGCGAGAACGTGCCGGTGGTGGCCTGCGACGCCCGGGATCGGCTGTCCACCAAGCAGATCCTCATCACGCTGGTCGAACACGCCATGCGGGTGCAGCGCGCGCCGATCCGGGTCAACTCCTAGTTCGATCCGTTGGCGGCTATCTCCACCCGGACGATGCGGTGCAACGGGAATCGGCGCACCTCGTCGCTGGCCCGGTCGGTGCCTTCCAACACGCCGCCGCCGACCCGGATCGGCGTGACGAACCGCTGGCTGGCCACCCCGTGTCCGTCCACGAAGTGCAGCCACACCGCCGCGCCGATCCGCACCGCGTCCCGCAACACCGCCAGCGGGCTGCTGGTCGGGGCGGCCGTCCGCGGGTGACCGGCCGCCCGGAGTTCGGCGGCGTGATCGCCGATCCGCAGCTGTGCCACCACGGCGGCCAGCCGGTCCGCGCTGGGCGTCGGCAGCGGCGACTGCCGGCGGTCGGGCCGGGGCCGGGCGGCGATCCGCCGGCCGGACGGGCGCACGTCCAGCACCTGCCCGTCCGGACCTTCGGCGGCCGGCGTGAAACCGGCGTCCCGCAACTCGTCCAGCACGTCGATCAGCGGCAGCGGCGCGACCAGCACGGTCGGCGCGATCTTGCGCAGTTCCAGCCGGGCGGCGACCGGGTTGGCCAGGATCTCGGCCAGCAGCGCCTCGTCGTCGCAGCGCAGGAACGAGCTGGCGCTGCCGCCGCGCAACCGGCCGTGTCGCCGGGCCACATCGTCGATAAGGTACGAAAGCGATTGCGGCACCGGGGTTTTCGACCGGGTGCCGAACAACTCGTGCAGTTCGGCGGCGGACCGGCCGGCGTCCAGCGCCCGGCGCACCGACGCCTCGCTGACCCGGTACACCGTCGCCCCGCCGGCCGACTCGACGTCGGCGACCAGCGCGATCTCGTTCGCCAGCCAGCGGTCCAGCGGCCCCGGCGCGACCACCGTGAGGTCGGCCTGCACCAGCACGTGATCCACCGGCTCGGGCAGCGCGGCGGCGAGCAGCTTGGCGGCGGCCGGCGGACCGTCGGTGAGCAGCGCGCGGCCGGCCGGGGTCAGCGCGCCCATGGCCAGCACCCCGATCGCCGTGCCCTCGCCCAGCGTCCAGTTCACCAGATCGTCGCGCAGCCGGCCGCCCCGGCGCGGCGCCCGCCAGGCCAGCAAGGCCACCAGCCCGGCCGGATCGGCCAGCCCGACGCCGGCGGGCAGTTCGGCCAGCGTGCGCAGGATCCACCGCCGGTCCCGGGCGGCCAGCGGATGCTGCGACTCGGGGCTCAACGGCGCGAGCAGTCGGTCCTTGTCGTCGCGGGCGCCGGCCAGGCCGGGCAGCCGAGGCAGTTCCAGCCACGTGTTGGCGAGGGTGGCCCAGCGCGCTTCGGCGCCGGCGGCCAGCCAGTCGTCGGCCAGCATGGTGGGCACCCACTCCGGGCTGCTCGCCTCGCTGTCGGCGACCAGGCCGGCCCCGACGGCGAGTTCGGCCAGCAGCGTCACCCGCCGTTCGTCAACGCCCAGTTCCTTGGCCAGCCGCCGCTGTTCGCGCACCCCGAGACCGCCCGCCCGCAGCACCGGCGGCGGCTCGACGGACCACGATCCCAGCATCGCCTCGACGTGCCGGACCAGTTCGGCCGCCTCGCCCGCACCGGCCGCCGCCACCCCGGACTCGTCCCGGCGGGCGGTCTTCGGTCGCGGCTCGGTCGGGGTGATCTTGCCCATCGGCCGGTCGCCGCGCAGCAGCAGGCCGACCTGGCGGGGGAGTTCGACGGTCTCGGTGTCCCGGCGCACCAACAGCCCGAGGCCGAGCAGCCGGCGCACCGGCGTCGTGCCGGACTGGCCGGCCGGCGCCGGCATCGCGTCCTTGGTGCGGCCCACCGGAAATCCGCTGGCCAGCCGGTGCAGCGTCTGCCGTTCCTCGGCGCCCAGCCGAGTCAGCAACTCCTCGATGTCGGTGCCGTCCAGTTCCGGTGCGGGCGCGCCCAGCCCACCGGGATGCGGCCCGGCCACCTCGCGGGCGGCCGGCACCAGCGACAGCCGATCCTCGGCACCGTCCCAGACGATCGCCCGCGCCCGCAGCCGATCGATGGCCGCATCCGCCTGGCCGGCCGCGACATCCGGGCCGAGTAGCCGGCGGATCGCGCTCATCGGCACGGGCGCGGTGTCGGCCTCGGCGATCACCAGCGCCTCCAGGACGCTGAACGTGAATCTGTCGAGTTCCTCACCGGCGCGGGCCACCGACGCCCAGGTGCCGGCGCGGGTGGCCAGCACGGTGCAGTCGGCGGGCGGCGGCGTGGCCAGGTCCGGCCGGGCACGCAGCAGTGCCGCGAGCGCGTCGTCGTCCCGGTGCCGCAACCAGTCCGCGAGTGAGATGGCAGACATCCGCACCACGGTATCCGGCGACCGCGTCGGGCCAGCGTAGGGCACACTTGTCCGGGAAACAGCCGAAGTACGAGGAGGCATCGTGGCCAAGGCCAAGTCCCGTCGGGTCGATCCGCACTGGCCCGCCGGCGAGGGCGACCATGACCACCCGGTCACCGAGCTGGCGGCCGACCGCCAGGGCTCGCTGTCCCCGTTCGGCGAGCTGACCTTTCCGCTGCCGGCCGAGACGTTGCCCTACACACACCCGGAAACTGTCATCAACAAGTAGGTCCCGGCTAGGCTTGCCGCACTGAATCAACAAAAAGTGCCGAGGAGAGCCATGTCCGTGCCGGGTCCGGGTTACTCGATCACCGTCCGTGTCGAGGCGCCGCCGTCGGCGAGCGCGGCCGGTGACCTCGCGTCGGCGGTCGGCAAGATCGGCGGGGTGATCACCGCGTTCGACGTGGTCGAGTCACACACCGACCGGATCGTGGTGGACATCACCTGCAACGCGATGTCCGGTGATCACGCCACCGAGATCACCGCCGCCCTGGCGGACCTGCCCGGCGTGACCGTCCGCAAGGTCTCCGACCGGACGTTCCTGATCCACCTCGGCGGCAAGATCGAGGTCACCCCGAAGATCGCGCTGCGCAACCGGGACGATCTCTCCCGCGCGTACACGCCGGGCGTGGCCCGGATCAGCCAGGCCATCGCGGCCAACCCGGAGGACGCCCGCCGGCTCACCATCAAGCGCAACACCGTCGCGGTGGTCACCGACGGCTCGGCCGTGCTCGGGCTGGGCAACATCGGCCCGGCCGCCGCGCTGCCGGTGATGGAGGGCAAAGCCGCGCTGTTCAAGAAGTTCGCCGGGGTGGACGCCTGGCCGGTGTGCCTCGCCAGCCAGGACACCGAGGAGATCATCCGGGCCGTGGAGCTGATCGCCCCGGTCTACGGCGGCATCAACCTGGAGGACATCGCCGCGCCCCGGTGCTTCGAGATCGAGGCCAGGCTGCGCGCGAAGCTGGACATCCCGGTGTTCCACGACGATCAGCACGGCACCGCGATCGTGGTGGTCGGCGCGCTGCGCAACGCGCTTCGGGTGGTGGGCAAGGACATCCGGGACTGCCGGATCGTGGTGTCGGGGGCGGGCGCGGCCGGCTCGGCGATCATCCGGCTGCTGCTGAACAAGCGGCCCGGCGACATCGTCGCGGTGGACATCAACGGGATCGTGCACGCCGGTCGGTCCGATTTGGACAGTAACCTGCGCTGGCTGGCCGAGCACACCAACGCCGACAACGTCTCCGGCACCCTGCACCAGGCGCTGGTCGGCGCCGACGTGTTCATCGGGGTGTCCGCGCCGAACCTGTTCGGCGGCGAGCAGGTGGCCACCATGAACTCCGACGCGGTGGTGTTCGCGCTGGCCAACCCGGACCCGGAGGTCGATCCGCTGGAGGCCCAGCAGCACGCCGCTGTGGTCGCGACCGGCCGCAGCGACTACCCGAACCAGATCAACAACGTGCTGGCGTTTCCCGGTGTGTTCCGCGGCCTGCTGGACGCGCAGGCCCGGATCATCACCGACACCATGCTGCTCGCCGCCGCCGACGCGGTCGCGGACGTGGTGGACGACGACCGGCTGAACGCCTCGTACATCGTGCCCAGCGTGTTCGACTCGGCCGTCGCCCCGGCGGTGGCCGAGGCCGTGCACAAGGCGGCGGACGCCGATCGCGAGGCCGGTGTGCCGGCATAGAGTTCGGTCGTGGGTGAACGGCATGGGTGAACTGAGCCACCTGGATTCCGCGGGCGCGGCGCGGATGGTCGACGTGTCCGCGAAGGCGGTGAGCGCGCGCACGGCGGTCGCGTCCGGCGTGCTGCGCACCACGGCCGAGGTGATCGCGCTGCTGCGGGACGGCCGGCTGCCCAAGGGTGACGCGCTGGCCACCGCGCGGATCGCCGGGATCATGGCCGCCAAGCGGACCCCGGACCTGGTGCCACTGTGCCACCCGATCGCGCTGACCGGGGTGGCCGTGGAACTCGAACTGGGCGCGGCCGAGGTACGAATCGCCGTGACGGTGCGCACGACTGACCGCACCGGGGTGGAGATGGAGGCGCTGACCGCGGTGGCCGGCGCCGGCCTGGCCCTGCACGACATGATCAAGGCCGTCGATCCGGCGGCCGTGCTGGACGCGGTGCGGGTGGACCGCAAGGACGGCGGCAAGACCGGCGCCTGGACCCGACCGGAGGACCGATGAGCACCCCGACCGCGCGGGTGATCACCGCGTCCCAGCGCGCGTCCGCCGGCGTCTACGCCGACCGGGGCGGGCCGATCATCGTGGACTGGCTGCGCGAGCGCGGCTACGACGTCCCGCCGGCGACCGTGGTGCCCGACGGCGATCCGGTCGCGGCCGCGCTGTCCGAGGCGATCCGGGCCGGCGTGGACGTGGCGATCACCACCGGCGGCACCGGGATCAGCCCCACCGACCGGACCCCGGAGGCGACCCGGCCGCTGCTGGACTACGAGATCCCCGGCCTGGCCGACGCCGTGCGAGCGGCGGGCGCGCCGGCCGTGCCGACCGCCATGCTGTCGCGGGGTCTGGCCGGGGTGGCCGGCCGCACGCTGGTGGTGAATCTGCCCGGCTCGACCGGCGGTGTCCGGGACGGGCTGGCGGTGCTCGCCGAGGTGCTGGCGCACGCCGTCGACCAGATCCACGGCCGCGACCATCATCAGCACCGCCAGGCTGCCCCGGAGAGCGCCGCTGAGCCGGTGCGGGTGTGCCGCGCGGTGGTCACCGAGGCGCCGTTGTCGGTGGACGAGCACGCCGCGCTGGTCGCCGACCGCGCGGCCGGCGCGGTGGTGACGTTCGCCGGCGTGGTCCGCGACCACGACCACGGCCGGGCCGTCCAGGAACTCGAGTACGTCGGCCACCCCAGCGCCGGTGACGTGGTTGCCGAGGTCGCCACCGACATCGCCAAGCGGGCGGTGGGCATCCGGGCGCTGGCGGTCAGCCACCGGCTGGGGGTGTTGGCCATCGGGGACGTGGCGCTGGCGGTGGCGGTGTCCGCCGATCACCGGCGGGCCGCGTTCGAGGTGTGCGCCGAACTGGTGGACGAGGTCAAGCGGCGGCTGCCGGTGTGGAAGCGGCAGACCTTCGCCGACGGCGCCGACGAGTGGGTCAACTGCCCCTGAGCCGGCTGAGCCAAGTTGAAGTTTATGTGCGGGGACCCCACCGTTCTGGGGGAAAACGATGGGGTCCCCGGCCAACCCGGTCAGCGCCGGGCTGGGCTCACTTGGTGACGAGAGCCTGACCCGGGAAGATCAGGTTCGGGTTCGCCACCACGCTCTTGTTCTTGTCCCACAGCGTGTTCCAGCCGCCGGCGACACCCAGCTTCTGGGCGATGCTGGACAGCGTGTCACCCGCCGCGACCTGGTAGTTGCCGCCGGCGGCACTCTGCGGAGCCGCCTTCGGAGTCGCGTCCACGTCCACCGACGGGGTGCTCACCTTGGTCTTCGCGTGGTGAGTCACCTTCGGCGCGCTGGTGCGCACCTGGTAACTGGCGGTGCTGCCACCCCGGCTGCCGCACACCGGCCAGGCGTGAATGCCCTGACCGGCGAGCACGCGCTGGGCGACGGAGATCTGCTCGTCGCGGGACGCTCCGCTCGCGGTGGCGGAGTACTGCCCGCCGCCGTAGGCCTGCCACGTGCTGTTGGTGAACTGCAGACCACCGGAGAAGCCGTTGCCGGTGCTGGCGGCCCAGTTGCCGCTGCTCTCGCACTGGGCAATCGCATCCCAGTTGACGGTGCTGGCGTTGGCTGGTGCCGCCGCGATCGCCATCGGAGTGCCGACAACGGCGCCAGCGACGACGACCTTGGCGATGCCGCGGACGACACGGGACTGCTTGCGGTGCTTGCCTCGGATGAGAGCCATTTCCCTCTCGTCCTGTTCCACCTACTGCGAACACTGGAATCGAGCCTTCGAGGACCCGCCGGTCTCCAGACCGGCCTGTCACCGACCGCGTCACGCGGGCGGGAACCATTCCAGCGGTCCCTGTCCAACAGGTCTTTCTCTCGCTCGGGGTCGGGGTCTCCCAGGCGTCCGGTGGACAGGGTTCGGCGACGGGCACCTGGGGGCTGGTCGGTTCGGGGCCGACCGAAGAGCGACGGTACGTAACCGATGACCGTGATCGGAAATCATCTGAGGTGTGACGCTAATCACGGTAACGAACCCGGAAAGGTTGCGATCCGATGTTTCGCCGCAGCTCAGAGCGCCGTTACCAACCTGTTTTCAATCCGAGATCAATCACTCAGAGTGCGTCAAGATTGAGGCCTTACTCACCCGGATCTGAGGATTAGGCCATTCGTGGTCAGCGACCTGGGTGCTGACGGGTCAGCCGCCGGCGAAGGGCGGCAGCACGTCCAGGTCGGCGGGCGCGGACACGGTGGTGGCCGGGTCGCGCACGGCGACTCCGTTCAGCAGGAAGCTGCACGCGGTGAGCACCGTGGACAGTTGCGCGCCGCGCCGCTCGCGCAGCAGGGTCAGCACGTCCGCCACGCTCGCCCGCTCGCCGACGTCGACCCGTTCCTCGGCGACCCCGGCCGCCGACCGGGCCCCCGCGAAGTACCGCACCCGCACTGAGATCGCCGCGACCGGTTCGACCTCTGCCATGACGGTCAGCCCCCGATCGCGCTCATCGGCCGGATCGGCTGGGCGAAGCCGTCGGCGTTGATCTCGTGGCCGGCCAGTTTGCCCCACATGCCCTGCCGCCACCGGTCGGCCACCTGCTCGTCCTCGGAGTCACCCCGCAGCAGGCCGCGCAGGTCGGTCTCGGTCTGGCTGAACAGGCAGGTGCGCATCTGGCCGTCCGCGGTCAGCCGGGTGCGGTCGCAGGCGGCGCAGAACGGCCGGGTGACCGACGCGATCACGCCGACCTCGGCCGGGCCGCCATCCACCAGCCACCGCTGGGCCGGAGCCGATCCGCGCTCGGCCGGGCTCTCGGTCAACTTGAACTCGGCGCGCAGCGCGCTGAGGATCTCGTCGGCGGTCACCATGTCGGCCCGGCTCCAGCCGTGCTGCGGGTCCAGCGGCATCTGCTCGATGAACCGCAGCTGGTACCCGTGGGCCAGGCAGTAGCGCAGCAGGTCGGTCGCCTCGTCGTGGTTGACCCCGCGCAACAGCACGGTGTTCACCTTGACCGGGTCCAGCCCGGCGTCGGCGGCCGCGGCCAGTCCGGCCAGCACGTCGGCCAGCCGATCGCGCCGGGCGATCTGCCGGAACCGGTCGGCGCGCAGGGTGTCCAGCGAGACGTTGATCCGGTTCAGGCCGGCTTCGGCCAGCTCACCCGCGCGGGTGGCGAGGCCGATTCCGTTGGTGGTCATGGAGATCCGCGGCCGGGGTCGCAGGGCGGCGGTGGCCGCGATGATCTCGGTCAGGCCTGGGCGCAGCAGCGGTTCGCCGCCGGTGAACCGGATGTCGGTGACACCCAGTCGGGTGACGGCGATGCGAATCAGCCGGATGATCTCGCCGTCGGTGAGCAGGTCCGGCCGGGGCAGCCAGTCCAGGCCCTCGGCCGGCATGCAGTACGTGCAGCGCAGATTGCACCGGTCGGTCAGCGAGACGCGGAGGTCGGTGGCGGTTCGGCCGAACGTGTCGATCAGGCCGGACGAGTTGGGGCGCGGCGGGGCGGAGCCAGTCGGCACGCCCGGGATGCCCAGATTGACCACGCTCGCTGTCACACCGTCGAGGGTAATCGTCGGTCGCGCGAAACAGCGCGATTCGCTGCCACGAAGCCGCTCCGGAGTACAGCTATCCTGATTCCATGCAAGCGGCTTACTAGATAAGCCTCTTAGTATGGAAGTGAAGTCCTACTCAGAGGTGAGCACCATGTCGAAACCCCCGGTGTCCCCGGACACCCTGGCCCGGTTCGCCGCACTCGGCCGCGAGCTGAGCGCCGTCACCGTCATGCTGCACAGTCAGATCGCCGAGCGGGTCGGCCTGTCCGCGACCGACCACAAGTGCCTCGATCTCGCCGTGCGCGCGGACCATCCGCTGACCGCCGGCGAGATCGCCGGGCTGTCCGGGCTGTCCACCGGCGCGGTGACCGGGGTGATCGACCGGTTGGAGCGAGCCGGGTTCGTCCGCCGGGTGCGCGATCCGCACGACCGGCGCAAGGTGCTGGTGGAGGTGTCGCCGGGCAGCTTGTCCCGGTACGGGAACGCGTTCGACGGGCTGACCGAGGCACTCGAACGGGTGATGTCCGGCTACACCGCCGACGAGCTGGCGATCGTCGAGCGGTACTTCACCGAGATGATCGCCGAGATGGCCGGACACAAGGACAAGATGGCCACCCGGTAGACCCATATATAGGTCCGGCATTGGGGCACGATGGCCCGTGACAGCTCCGCAGCCGCGGAGTTATGGTCCTCGTCGTGCCGCAGTTCCGATTTTCCGAGGCCGCCAGGCTGCTCGGGGTCAGTGACGACACGGTCCGGCGCTGGGTGGACGGCGGCCTGCTGACCGCCGGCCTGGACTCGGCCGGCCGCAAGGTCGTGGACGGCGCCGAACTGGCCCGGTTCGCCAAGGCCCAGGCCACCGAGGTCGCCGACCCGTCGGACGTCGGCCGGTCGGCCCGCAACCAGTTCGTCGGTCTGGTCACCGAGGTGATCGCGGACCGGGTGATGGCCCAGGTGGAGATGCAGTGCGGGCCACATCGGGTGGTGTCGCTGATGAGCACCGAGGCGGTCCACGAACTCGGCCTCGCACCCGGTGTGCTCGCGGTCGCCGTCGTCAAGTCCACCCAGGTGGTTGTCGAGACTCCCGGAAGCAGGCCATGAGAAAACCCCCCGTCGTGCTGGCCGTCTCCGCTGTGCTGCTGATCGGCGGGCTCGCCGGCTGCGCCTCGACCGCCAGCGCGTCCAGCGCGAGTTCGCCGGGCGCCGCGCGGGTGCTCTACGCCGGTTCGCTGGCCAACCTGATGGAGCACGACCTCGGTCCGGCGTTCCAGCAGGCCACCGGCGGCACGTTCGAGGGCGTCGGCGCCGGGTCCACCCAGTTGGTGACCGAGATCAAGGGCAGGACGACCCTCGCCGACGTGTTCATCAGCGCGAGCACCGACGCCGACAGCGGCCTGATCGGCGCCGGCAACGGCGATTGGGAGTCCTGGTACGCCACCTTCGCCACCGCCCCGCTGGTCATCGGCTACAACCCGAACAGCACGTTCGCCGCCGACCTGCGCGGCAAGCCGTGGCAGCAGGTGATCACCGAACCGGGCTTCCGGATGGGCAGCACCGATCCGAAGCTGGACCCCAAGGGCAAGCTGGCCGCGCAGGCGCTGACCGAGGCCAGGATCAGTTCCGGCGCGGTCTCGGTGTTCCCCGAGGAGCAACTGGTCGGCCGGTTGCAGTCCGGGCAGCTCGACGCCGGATTCTTCTACTCCAATGAGGCCGCCGAGCAGAACATCCCGACCATCGGGCTGGGTTCGATCGGGTTGGGTTCGGTCAAGCTCCAGGCGACGTACACGGTGACCGTGCTCAACCGCGCGCCGGACCAGACCGCCGCCATCAGCTTCGTGCGGTACCTGCTCGGCGCGGCTGGGCAGGCCTTGCTGCGCAAGCACGGGCTGACCCTGCGGCCGGTCACCGTCACCGGTGACAGCGGCGCGGTGCCGGCCGAGCTGCGCGGAGCGCTGCGCGTCGGATGAGCTGGCGCACGCCGCTGCCCTGGCTGGGCGGCCTGCTGCTGCTCTACCTGCTGGTGCCGCTGGTCGCCTTCGTGGTCCGGCTGCCCGGCACGCCGACCGCCGGGATGGCCGCGCCGGGCGTCGGCGACGCGCTGGTGGTCTCGCTGGTCACCGCCAGCATCAGCACGGCGATCATCACCGTCCTGGGTGTTCCGCTGGGTTATCTGCTGGCGCAGGCTCGCGGCCGGCTGGCCGGCGTCCTCGGGGTGCTGATCCAGCTTCCGCTGGCGCTGCCCCCGCTGATCAGCGGCGTGCTGCTGATCTATCTGGTCGGCCCGTACACACCATTGGGTGAACTGTTCGGCGACCGGCTCACGGACGACACGATCGGCATCGTGCTGGCGCAGACGTTCGTCGCCGCGCCGTTCCTGATCGTCTCGGCGCGGGCCGCGTTCGCCGCCGTCGATCCGGCGCTGGCCGAGGTCGCCGCGACGCTTGGCCACGGCCCGTGGTCGAGGGCGTGGCGGGTCGAGCTGCCCGGCGCGATCGGCGGGGTGCGGGCCGGGATGCTGCTGGCCTGGCTGCGGGCGTTCGGCGAGTTCGGCGCCACCGTGGTGCTGGCGTACCACCCGTTCTCGTTGCCGGTCTTCGCCTTCGTGCAGTTCAGCAGTACCGGGCTGACCGCGACCACGATCCCGGTCGCGGTCACCCTGGCGGCGGCGCTGATCGTGCTGCTGCTGGCCGACCGCCGCCCGCGCCGGTCCGCCGGTCGCGGCAAGACGCTGGTGATTCCAGAACCCCGACGACCGGCGGCGATTCCCAGCCCACGGCTGGACTTCGAGGTCCGGGCCAGGTTGGGCGGGTTCACCGTGGACGTCGCGCACACCGGTCGGGGCCGCCAGCTGGCCCTGCTCGGCGCGTCCGGCGCGGGCAAATCGGCCACCCTGCGGCTGCTCGCCGGCCTGCTGCGCGCCGAGTCCGGTCGGGTCGCGCTGGATGACGTGGACATCAGTGGGTTGCCGGTCGAGCGGCGCGGGATCGGTTATCTGCCACAGGACTCGACGCTGTTGCCGAATGTGCCGGTGTGGCGGCAGATCACCTTCGGGGTCGGCGCGGACCCGGCGCTGGGCGCGTACTGGCTGGACCGGCTGCAACTCGACGGCCTGGCCGACCGGCGGCCCGATCAGCTGTCCGGCGGCCAGCGTCGGCGGGTGGCGCTGGCGCGGGCGCTGGTCCGGCAGCCACGATTGTTGTTGTTGGACGAGCCGTTCACCGGTTTGGACGCACCGGTCCGCGACGAACTGCGGCGGGCGCTGCGGAAACTGCAGCGGGACACGGCGTTGACCACGGTGCTGGTCACCCATGATCCGGAGGAGGCGGCGTTGCTCGCCGACGAGATCGTCGTGCTGGCCGACGGGCGGGTGTTGCAGGCCGGGCCGACCCGTGAGGTGCTGAGCCACCCGGCCACACCGGCGGCCGCGCGGCTGCTCGGCGTGCGCAATCTCGGCGAGGGCGTCATCGAGCCGGATGGCGTGCTGCGCGCCGGTTCGCTGCGGATCGAGGCCGGCGTCGACGTGCCGGCGGGCGCCGCGGTGAGCTGGTGTGTGCGGCCGGAGGCCGTCCAGTTGGCGGCCAGCCATCCTGGGACCGACGGCCATCCTGGGACGGTGACCGATGTGCTGCACCTGGGTCCGGTCGCCGAGCTGACGGTCGCACTGGCCGGCGGTGGCGAGCTGACCGTGAGCGTGCCCGGGGCCGTGGCGCCCGAGACCGGCGCGGCCTGCCGGATCGTGGTGCCGCCGGACGCGGTCACCGTGTGGGTCGACCATTCGTAACGAATCCGGACCGACACGGGGTGCGACGTGCGTCGTTATGCACAGCGCCTATCGTGATTGTTGTGGACACGGAGGGGACGTCCGTGGCGGCGGAACCGGAGGGCTCGGCCACCTACGTGATCGGGGACGTGCACGGGCACCGGGCCGAACTGGTGTCCGCGCTGAACGCTGCCGGCCTGCTCGACGATGACGAGGTCTGGGCCGGCGGCGACGCGAATCTGTGGTTCCTGGGCGACTTCTTCGATCGCGGTCCGGACGGGCTGGGCATCGTCGAGCTGGTGATGCGGCTGGCCGACGAGGCCGAGGCGGCCGGCGGCCGGGTGCACGCGCTGCTGGGCAATCACGAGATCCTGGCATTGGGCATGCACCGGTTCGGCGACACCGAGGTGCCGTCCGAGTTCGGTCCGCGCAGCTTCCGGCGCAGCTGGGAGCTCAACGGCGGCCAGGAGGGCGACCAGCACGCGCTGTCCGACCGGCACGTCAAGTGGCTGGTCGAGCTGCCGGTGCTGGCGCGCGCCGCTGACCACCTGCTGATGCACTCCGACACCATCGAGTACTTCCGCTGGGGCCGGACCGAGGACGAGATCAACACCGCGGTTCGCGAACTGCTCGCCGGCGACGACATCGCCGAGTGGTGGGAGTGCTGGCGGCGGATGACCACCCGGTACGCCTTCCGCGGCGTGCACGGCCCGCAGGTGGCGGGCGAGGTGCTGAGCGTGTTGGGCGGCAAGCAGATCGTGCACGGGCACAGCGTGATCTCCGAGCAGTTGGGCATCGGCCCGGACGAGGTCGACGGCCCGTACCTGTACGCCGACGGCAAGGTGCTGAACGTCGACGCCGGCCTGTTCGTCGGCGGCCCGTGTCTGGTCGTCCAGCTACCCTGGTCTGACATCTAGCGCCCGGACAGGTTGCAGTCGAACGACGGGGTGTAGTCTCTTGTCACCATTTGTGATCGCGTGACTGTGGATGCCCGTGAGAGACTGGGGTAAGCCATGCCGCGCGACCGTGACGAGGGAGCCCATGAGTGCCGCACTTGCTGACCAGGAGGCTGTTGATCCAGTCCTCAGCCACAACGGTCCGTGGACAATCGAGGACATCGAGGCTTTGCCCGACTGCGGCAACCACACGCGGTACGAGCTGCTCACTCCGGGCGTTCTAACCGTGAGCCCAGCTCCGGGAACGTTGCACCAACGAGCATCGCGACGACTTGCTTGTTTGCTTGATCCCGCAGTTTCGGCTGCGGGCATAGACGCAGAAGTGTTGGAGGCGGTCAATGTCGTGCTGCCAGACGGCCGGCTGGCGATTCCGGACGTCTTGATCGTCGAAGGCAAGTTCGCGGACGCCAATCCGACAAAGTACCCGCCGGAAGCTGTCATCGCCGTGATCGAGATCGTGTCGCCGGGTAGCGAGCCACAGGATCGGATGGTCAAGCCTCAGGTCTATGCCAAGGCGGACATCGGCGTTTACTGGCGGTTCGAGTTGGAGCCGAAGCCGCACATTCTGGCGTACGAGCTTCGTCGCGGCCGGTTCGTCCACGTGGACACCGCGCCGGCCGGCGAGCGCACGACCATTCCGGTTCCCTTTCCCGTCGAGGTCGACCCGCTTGAGCTGACCCGGCGGTAGCCAACGGTCGACTTGGGGGCGAGTTCGGGCGACGATGGTGGGCGTCACACGCCGTCGTGCTCGCCGGAGGTCGCCATGCCCGCAGTGCCCCCAGTGCCCGCGGTGCCCCCAGCGCCCAGCTACGCATCCGGCACATCCACCGTTCCGCTGCTCGGGGACACGATCGGCGGCAATTTCGACCGGACGGCCGCCCGGTTCGGCGACCGCGAGGCGCTGGTTGAGTTCGCCACCGGTCGGACCTGGACATACCGCGAGCTGGCTGCCGAGATCGACACCGTCGCGCTCGGCCTGACCGAACTGGGCGTGGGCAAGGGCGATCGGGTCGGGATCTGGTCGCCGAACCGCGCCGAGTGGGTGTTCACCCAGTACGCGACGGCGAAGATCGGCGCGATCCTGGTCAACATCAACCCGTCCTACCGGGTCAGCGAGCTGGGTTACGTGCTCCAGCAGTCCGGCGTGCGCACGCTGGTCTCGGCGGCCGAGTTCAGGACCTCGAACTATGCCGCGATGATCGAGGAAGTCCGGCCGAACTGCCCGGACCTGGTGGACGTGCTGTTGCTGGACGGTGGCGACGGGGGTGGGGAGCAGTGGGCGGACCTGCTCGCCCAGGGCGGCGCGGCGGATCGCGACCGGCTGACCGAGATCGGCGCGAGTCTGTCCCCGGACGACCCGATCAACATCCAGTACACCTCCGGCACCACCGGCTTCCCCAAGGGCGCGACGCTGTCCCACCACAATATCCTCAACAACGGATTCTTCGTCGGTGAGCTGTGCGGCTACACCGAAATCGACCGCATTTGCGTTCCGGTGCCTTTTTATCATTGTTTCGGAATGGTCATGGGTAATCTCGCGGCGACCACCCACGGCGCCTGCGTGGTGATTCCGACGCCCGCCTTCGAGCCGGCGGCGACCCTCCGTGCGGTCGCCGAGCGGCGCTGCACCTCGCTGTACGGGGTGCCGACGATGTTCATCGCCGAGCTGAACTCGCCGGAGATCGACTCGCTCGACCTGTCCGCGCTGCGCACCGGGATCATGGCCGGCTCGCCGTGCCCGGTCGAGGTGATGAAGCAGGTCATCGACCGGATGGGCATGGCGGAGGTGTCCATCTGCTACGGCATGACGGAGACCTCGCCGGTGTCCACCCAGACCCGACGGGACGACTCGCTGGAACGGCGCGTGTCGACCGTTGGCCAGGTCGGGCCGCATCTGGAGGTCAAGATCGTCGACCCGGTCAGCGGCCTGACCGTGCCGCGCGGCGAGCCCGGCGAGCTGTGCACCCGGGGCTATTCGGTGATGCTGGGCTACTGGAACCAGCCGGACAAGACCGCCGAGGTCATCGACGCGGCCCGCTGGATGCACACCGGCGACCTGGCCGCCATGGACGACGAGGGCTTCGTCAACATCACCGGCCGGATCAAGGACATGGTCATTCGCGGCGGGGAGAACATCTATCCGCGCGAGGTGGAGGAATTCCTCTACACCCATCCGGACATTGTGGACGCTCAGGTGATCGGCGTGCCCGATGATCGCTACGGCGAGGAGCTGATGGCGTGGATCCGGCTCCGGCCCGGCGCCGGGCCGATCACCGCCGAATCGCTGCGCGAATTCTGCGCCGGAAAGCTGGCGCAGTACAAGATTCCGCGCTATGTGCACCTGGTGGACGAATTTCCGATGACGGTCACCGGCAAGGTCCGCAAGGTCGAGATGCGCGCCGCCGCGCTGGACATCCTCGGCCTCCGCGCCCGATAACGCTGGACAACGCTAGCGATACCACACCGCGTCAGTGGGCACGATCTCGTGCCCGAGCGCCAGCCACCAGCCGGCCAGGATGATCCACAGCACGTTGCCGAGGAACGATCCGGCGCCCGCGTCGCGGCGGCCAACGCCATCCAGAAACCGGCCAGCACCAGCCAGATCAGGTTGAGGATCGTGCGCACGGCGCGGACCTCCCTCGTCAGCGGGTGATTCCAGTGTGCCCGAGAGAGTAGCGGCCGGGCTGTGGCCAGACGCACAGCCCGTGCGGGCCGTCGTCCACCGGGATCTCCCTGATCAGCGATCCATCCTTTGTGGACAGCACGTACACCGCGCGACTGTACCGGCCGGACAGCCACAACTGGCTGCCGTCGGCGGTCACGTTGCCCATGTCCGGACTGCCGCCGCCGGGAATGCGCCACTTGGCCAGCGGCGTGCCGGTGTAGGCGTCGAGCACGCTGACGCTGCCCTCCAACCGGTTCGTCACGTACAGCTCGCGGGCGTCGCGGGACAGGTACAGCCCGTGCGTGCCCAGGCCGGTGGAGATGAACCGGATCACCTTGGTGGCGGCGCCGTTGAGCACCCACACGCCGTTCGCGTCCGAGTCGGCGATGTAGTACACCGATCCGTCCGGCGCCAGCTTGATGTCCTGCGGACCCATGTGGGTGTCCTGGTGCGGCATGTCGACGGTGCGCAGCAACCGATGCGTGGCCACGTCGATCACCGCGACCCGACCGGCGAACTCGCAGGTGAACACGGCCGTGCGACCGTCGGGGGAGAAGTCGGCGTGGTCGATGCCGGCGCACGCCGGGGTCGGCGTGATGTCCTGCTGCTTCCAGGTGTGCGGGTCGTACCAGACCAGCTCGCGACGCGCCTCGGCCACCGAGATGGCGTACCGGCCATCGGGCGTGAAGTACAGGTTGTACGGGTCGATCACCGGGATCGGCGCGCCCGGCCGGCCGGTGACCGGATCGAAGGGCAGCAGGTGGTCGCCCTTGTCGTCGGTGGCGTAGAGGGTGCGCAGGTCGTACGACGGAACCACGTGCTGCAGCTCGATGCCCGCCGGATACTTGGCGAGAACCTGGAAGGTGGTCGGGTCGATCACCCACACATCGCCGGAACCGCTGTGCGGCACGTAAACCAGCGGCTTGGCCTGCCGGGCGGCGGCGGACAGGTCGTTCGCGCCGGCCGCGGCGTAGACGTTGTGCGGGTCGGTGACCGGCGGCATGCCGGGCAGGCCGGTGCCGGCAGACGGGGATCCGGACCGGGATGACGCGGTCGGCGGTGCGGTGGTCGTGGCCGGCGCGCTGGACGTGCCCGGTGAACAGGCCGAGACCAGCGCGAGGAGGGCCAGCACCGAAAGGGCTGGCACCGACACCAGAAGGCGTGCCGGACGCACGGTCATCACCTCAGGAGTTCGGTCGCGGTGACCGGGGTGAGGCCGCGGTCGGCCAGATCACGCAGGATCCCCGGCAGCGCCAGCACGGTGCCCTGGTGCCCCAGATGCATGCTGACCACGCTGCCGGCGGTCGCCTTGGTCACCGCCTGCCGGACCGCGGCCGGTCCGGGGTCCTCCCAGTCGGTGCTGTCGATGTCGTAGGACAGCACCCGGGCGTAACCGGCCTGACCGGCTTCGATCAGCTCCTGCTGGGTCGCGTGCTGACCCTGGGACTGCCGGAAGAACGTGCCCGGCGTGCCGAGGATGTCGGCCAGCTTGTCCCGACAGCGGGTGATCTCGACCAGCATCGGGTTGGGTTCCATCGCGGCCAGGTCGCCGTGGCTCCAGGTGTGGTTGCCGATCTCGTGCCCGCCGTCGCGCACCATCCGGACGCCGTCCGGGCTGGCCGCCAGCCAGGTGCCCACGGCCAGCACGGTCGCCTGGGCATGTCCGGCGGCCAGCGCGGCCAGCACCTGTCGGGTGATCGACAGGTCGCCGGCGCCGTGGAAGGTCAGCGCCACCTCGGGCCGCCCGCTGGCGCCGCGCGCCAACTGCACCGCCGGTCCGCCGATCGGGGTGGTGGGCGGGACGGTGGTGGCCGGGACCGGGGTCTGGGCGCTGGTTGTCGTCGCGGGCGCGCTGGTGGACTGGCTGGACGGGCTCGCGGAGTCGGTCGAGCAGCCGGCCACCGCCGCGATGGCCGCGCCGGCGCTGAGGCCGAGCGCCCGCCGCCGGGAAAGCTGGCTCACCGCACGCTCTGCCGGGCTTCCCGGAACAGGCCGACCAGCGCCAGGATCAGGCCGAGTGGGACCAGCACGCCGGCCGCGGTGTTCAGCCACAGCGGCAGATCATGCCGGCCGGTCACGTACAGCACCAGGATCGCGGCGAGCGCGAGCAGGCCCACGGCGAAGATCGCCACGGCGATCGGGACGAGTCGCGCGCTGCGGGCTGATGCGGTCACCCGCCCAGGGTAACCGGCCCGGCCGGCGTCGGCCGATGGGCCGGACGGTGGAACTTGCCGGTAGACGGCGTGCCTTTTGCCGGACGTTGTCGCTACGCTGGGGAGCCCGCGTCCTGGGTGCGCCTGGGACGCGTTCGTCGTGCGGGGGAAGGCGCCCGAGTTGGGGGCACCGGCGCGGCTGCACATGGTGTGTCCACGGAAAGAACGGTGAGGGTAGTGCCGACCGGCAGAGTCAAGTGGTACGACTCGGACAAGGGCTTCGGGTTCGTCAGCCAGGACGGCGGCGAGGACGTCTACGTCCGTGCGTCAGCGTTGCCGCCCGGGGTGCCGGCGTTGAAAGCCGGTCAGCGCATCGAGTTCGGCATGGCCGAGGGACGGCGGGGGCCGCAGGCGCTGTCGGTCAAGCTGCTGGATCCGCCGCCGTCGGTGGTCGAGGCGCGGCGTCGCCCGGCCGAGGAACTGCACGGCCTGATCGAGGACATGATCAAGCTGCTGGAAGACCGGGTCCAGCCGGACCTGCGTCGCGGCCGGTATCCGGATCGCAAGTTCACCAACCGGATCAGCGAGTTGATGCGTGCGGTCGCCCGGGACCTCGACCCGTAAACCCGGCTAGCTGCCGACGTTGAGCTGCCACACCGCGCGGGCGTAGAACTCGTAGCCGTTCTGATCCTGGGACAGCGCGACGCTGCCCTGGTCCACCTGCACCGACTCCAGCTGATCGGAGGACGGCAGGCTCAGCGTGTAGGCGTACTGCTGGTCGGGCTGGAACACCGCGCTGCGGCCCTGCAACTCCTGGCCGGCCTGCTTGTATTTGAACGCCACCAGCCACGGCGTGCTGGCCACCTCCGGCGCCACGGACACCTGCAACAGCCGGCCGGCCGGCACGGACAGCGCGGCCGCGGCGTTGCCCAGCTGGCACTTGCCGAGGTCGGCCGTGCAGTAGTCGGCCGGCAGGATGCTCACCGTCCGGCCGCCGGAGAAGAAGCTGACCAACGGCTTGGGCACGCTGCACGCGGCGACGGACGCGCCGGTCACGGCGGCCAGCGTCAGTGCGAGCAACGGACGGGAGAGAGCGGCTCGATGCACGGGGCAACTTTATTGAAGTGCCTCGGCGTCGGTCAGCGTGGGCCGTCGAACGGCTCGGTCGGCATCGCCCTGGTCGCGAGCCGGGTCCGACCTTCGCCGGCCGGCCCGGTCGGCCCAGCCGGATCACCGCTCCGGGACTGTGCCTTGGTCAGCCGGGGCCTGATCAGCCGAGGCAGCGTGACGTTGGGCATCGCGGGCAGCAGCGTGCGACCCCGGTGGATCATGATCGTCTGCACCAGGCCGAGCACCATGAGACCGGCCACCACGGCGAAGCCGACCAGGAAGTTGGTGGGCAGCAGCACACCCAGCGCGCCGCCGAACACCCAGGCCAGTTGCAGGATCGTCTCGGACCGGCCGAACGCGGAGGCGCGGGACACCTCGGGCAGGTCGTGCTGGATGGTGGCGTCCAGGGTGATCTTGGCCAGTCCGCTGGCCGTCGACGCGATCAGCGCCGCGATCGCGGCCATGGTGATGCTCGGCAGGATCGCCGCGATCACCGCGCCGGCCACCGATCCGGCCAGACAGCTGATAATCAACTGATCGGGTCTGCCGAAATGCAGCCGGGCGCCGATCATGTTGCCGGCGAAGCTGCCGATTCCGGCCGCGGCGCCGATCAGGCCCAGCAGCAGCAACTGCCGGAACGCGGAGTGCTCGGTCATCGACTTGATGACGAAAGCCGGGAACAGCAACAGGAAACCGGTCAGCAGCCGGATTGTCGCGTTGCCCCACAGGCCCAGCACCACCTGCCGGCCGAGCGTCTGACGGGGCGCGCGGCGTGGCGGCCGCTCGCTCAGTGACGTCGGCACCTCGCCCTCGGTCGACTCGACCCAGGCCGGGATGCGCAGGCACAGCCAGCCGTCCACGAGGCAGAGCGCGGCGGTGAACCACAGCGCGCCGGGCGAGCCGAACAGCTTCGCCGCGCCGCTGCCGAACCCGCCGAACACCACGCTCGCGCCGAGCCCGAACACGGTCAGCCGGGCGTTCGTCTTGGCGAGCGTGGTGCTGCCGTCGGGCAGCACTCGGGGCGCGATCGCGGCGCGCAGCACGTCGAAGGACTTGGACAGCACCATGGTGCCCAGCGCCGCCGGATAGAGCAGCCAGTCGTTGAGGTGGAACGCCATCACGATGGACAGCAGGGCCTGGCCGCCGCAGGACAGCGCGAGCGCGAACCGGCGGCCGCGCTGCACCCGGTCCAGCGCCGGCCCGATCACCGGGGCGATCAGCGCGAACGGCGCGACGGTGATCAGCAGGTACAGCGCGACCTTGGTGTGGCTGGCTGCTGTGGCGGCGGAGAAGAACAGGGTGTTGGCCAGGCCGACGGCCATGGTCGCCGAGGACGCGTAGTTCAGCATCACCGCGTAGGTCAGCGCGGTGAGTCCGGACTCGCCGGCGCCGTCGGCGTGAATGGCGCGCTGGAAAGCGTCGACCGCCTGGCCGGAGAGCTGGCGGCCACGCCAGAACGCGACCCGGGTGACGGTGATCTTGCGCGGTGGCGCCGGCCCGGTGGGCGGCTCGGGCTGCTGGTCGCCGCGCGGATAGCCGTCCGGGCCGTACCGCTCGTAGCCGCCGTGCGGAGGCCCGGCCGGCGGCACCGACGCCCAGCCCGGACGCCCACGGCGGGGATCGCCGGACTGGTCGGCCGAACCAGAGCGGATCACGTCTCCATCCTGCCCTATCCACAGCTCGGGTGACGGGCTGACCGGCCGATAGTGGAGTGCGGCACAATCGACAACTGTGACACCCATTCCGAACAGCACGGTTGACGGTCTGGAGCCGTCCGGCGGGCAGCAGCCGGACGAGCGGCCCGAGGCCGAGCTGGCGGCGGCCGTCGAGTTGGCCCGGGCCGCGGCGGCGGAAGCCGGCGACGACACGGTCGGCGAGTACGTCGGGGTGCATGCCGACGGCCCGGCGGCGGTGACGCACCTGTTCGGCGCGACGCTGTCCGGCTATCGCGGCTGGCGATGGGCGGTGAGCGTGGCGAACGCGGGAGCGGGCACCGAGCCGACAGTCAGCGAAGTGGTGTTGCTGCCCGGCCCGGACGCGATGGTGGCGCCGCAGTGGGTGCCGTGGCAGGAGCGGGTGCGGGCCGGCGATCTCGGCCCCGGTGATCTGATGCCGCCGCCGCCCGGTGATCCACGGCTCGCGCCGGCTTACCTGGAGTCCGACGATCCGGCCGTGGAGGAGATCGCCACCGAGGCTGGTCTGGGTCGGGTTCGGGTGCTGTCCCGGGAGGGCCG
>DASZLR010000049.1:0-9912 GCA_035552275.1 Pseudonocardiaceae bacterium
TACGTCGCCAGCTCGCCGGTCTCCAGGATCACCTTGAGATGCGTGCTTCCGCAGGCCGCCTTGACCGCCACGATCTCGTCATACACCGCACCGAACCGTCCGGACAGGAAGGCGCCCCGGTCGATCACCATGTCGACTTCGGTCGCGCCGGCGTCCACCGCCGCCGCCACATCGGCCAGCTTCACCTCGCGCGCCGCCCGGCCGGACGGGAACGCGGTCGCGACGCTCGCCACCCCCACCCCGCTGCCGGCCAGTTCGGCCACCGCCGTCGCCACCAGATCCGGGTACACGCATACCGCCGCGACGGACGGCACGTCCGGCCGCTCCGGGTCCGGCCGGCGGGCCTTGGCGGCCAACGACCGCACCCTGCCCGTCGTGTCCGCGCCTTCCAGCGTGGTCAGGTCGACCATGCTGATCGCGGTGTCGATGGCCCACAGCTTGGCGGCCTTCTTGATGCTGCGGGTCGCCAGCGCGGCCGCCCGGGATTCGACGCCCACCTGGTCCACGCCGGGCAGTCCGTGCAGGAAGCGGCGAAGCGCGGACTCGTCGCGGGCGGCATCGGCCAATTCCGGCGGCGGCCCGACAGCATGAGCGGCGACAGCGGGGGCCATTCCCGCAGTGTAGGAGTTTTTCGGGCGTTACCGCCCGATCTGCCGGCGGTCCTTGCGGCGTTTGCGCGGTCGCTTGACCTCGACCCCGCCCATGAACGCCACGCCCTTGACATGCAGCACCGGCGCGCCCGGACCGGCTTCGCCCGATGCCTTGTCGTCAAAGCCGCCCATGAAGCCGAAGCCCTCGACGCGCACGGTGATGTCGTCCGGCACGATCACCTCGATGCCGCCCATGAACGCGAACGCGTAGATCGTCGTCTCGGCCTGGGCGAAACCGGCGTCCATCAGGTCCAGCTTGCCGCCGCCCATGACCGCGATCGCGGTGTGCGTCGGCGGCACGACCCAGTCGCCCCGGCGCTCGAATCCGGACATGATCGCGATGGAGCTGGACGAGCCGGGCGCACCGCCGATCCGGTGCGGCACCGGCGGAGCCGAGGCGGGGGCTGGGTTCGGGGCGATCTGGTTCGCGTTCACCGGCAGGTCGACCGTGATCGGCACCAGGTCGGCGAACGTCTTGGCCGCGTAGACAGCCTGCAGTCGCTCGTCCAACTCGCCGACGGTCAGCCGGCCCTCGGCCATCGCCGTGTGCAGGAACTGCGCGACCCGCTCCCGGTCGGCGTCGGCGGCGCGCAGATCCAGATGACTCGGGCGATTCGGCTGCTCGGACACGCCCCGCAGTCTATTCGCCCCGGGGTCTCGGCAGGCTACGGTTTCGCCTCATGGATGTGCTCGTCCTCGACCACCCGCTGGCCAAGGCCCGGCTGACCACGATGCGCGACGCCCGCACCGACAACGCCGCCTTCCGGGCCGCGGTGCGCAGCCTCACCATGATGTTGGTCTACGAGGCCACCCGGGCGCTGGCGGTCACGTCGGCGAGTATCCACACGCCGGTGGCCCGGACCACCGGTTTCGCGCTGGCCGATCCGCCGCTGCTGGTGCCTGTGCTGCGCGCCGGTCTGGGCATGGCCGACCAGGCTCACCAGATGATCCCGGAGGCCCAGATGGGTTTCGTCGGGTTGGCCCGGGACGAGGAAACGCTCAAGCCCACGCCGTATATGGAGTCGCTGCCCGAGGACCTGACCGGCCGGCCGGTGCTGGTGCTCGACCCGATGCTGGCCACCGGCGGTTCGATGGAGCACACCATCCGGCTGCTCACCGCCCGTGGCGCCACCGACATCATCGCGGTGTGCGCGCTGGCGGCGCCCGAGGGCATTCGGCGGCTGGAGGCCGACGGGCTGCCGATGCGGCTGGTGACCGCGAGTGTGGACCAGCGGCTCAACGACTCCGGGTTCATCGTGCCCGGCCTCGGTGACGCCGGGGATCGTCTGTACGGCGCGGTGTGAGCTCGATTTCTCCGGGCTGACGGGGGCGGTATCACGTTGGTACCATCCTGGACATGGCCATGACATTGCGGCTGTCCGAGGAGGAGGACCGGCGGCTGACCGAACTGGCCGCCGCCGAGGGACGGTCCAAGCAGGACATCATCAAGCTGGCCCTTGCCGACCGGTGGGCGCGGCTGACCAGGGACGAACAGCTCGGCGAGGTGCTGAGCCGGGTGCTGCCGCGCTACCGCGACCTGCTCGACCGGCTCGGTCCCGCGTGAAACCGATGCTGGTCGCGATCGTCCGGTGACCTCCTACCTGGACGCCGGCGACCTGCTGGTGCTGGCGGCCGCGGTGACCGGAGGCGATCTCGTGGTGCGCGATCTCGGGTTGCTCGATGCCGCCGCGCACCGGCCTCGGGCGACGGTCCTCGGCGTCGAGGCATACCCGACGCTGTGGACGAAGGCGGCCGCGCTGCTGGAGTCCATCGTGGTCACTCGGCCGTTAGCCGAGGGCAACTGGCGGCTCGGCTGGGTCGCCGCGGTGACCTTGTGCGATGTCAACGGCTGGTGGATCGACGCCGACGAGAGTTCGGCATTGGACCTGGTCCGCGAGGTCGACCGGAGCCGCGCCGACCTGGCTGTGGTGGCGCAGCACCTGGAGGCGTGGGCGCTTCCGAAGGGCGCCGGGCCGATTTGAGTTTGACCTGGAGCGCACTCCAGGTTCTAGCGTCGTAGTCGTGACATATTCGATCGCTGCGGCAGCCGCCCACAGCGGGCTGTCCATCGACACGCTCCGCTACTACGAACGCATCGGTCTGGTCAGCCCGCCCGCGCGGGACAGCGGCGGCCGACGCACCTACTCAGACGAGGACCTCGGCTGGCTTGAGTTCCTCACCAAGCTGCGCACCACCGGCATGCCGATTCGGATGATGCGCGAATACGCCCAGTTGCGGCATCGCGGCGTGGCGACGGCGTCCCGCCGCCGGCAGATCCTGGTCGAGCACCGGGCCGGTGTCCGGGAGCGGATCACCGAACTTCAGGCCTGCCTGGAAATTCTCGATTACAAGGTCGACAACTACGAGCAGGTCGAGCGCACGCTGACCGCCACCGGCGCGCTGGGCGAACACAACGGCGAGCAGACCATCCAGGAGGCCGCATCATGACCGCACTTCCCACCCGTCGGCTGGGCGCCTTGCCGGTCGGCGCCCAGGGACTCGGCTGTATGGGCATGAGCCACGGCTACGGCGCCTCCGACGACGAGCAGTCCGTCGCCACCATCCACCGCGCGCTGGAACTGGGCGTCACGCTGCTGGACACCTCCGACTTCTACGGCGCCGGGCACAACGAGACACTGCTCGGCCGGGCGCTGGCCGGCCGTCGCGACCAGGCGGTGCTGGCCACCAAGTTCGGCTTCGTCAGCAACTACGGCGAGTCGTTCCAACTCCGTGGCGACGCGGCGTACGTGAAGTCCGCGTGCGAGGCGTCGTTGCGGCGGTTGAACACCGACCACATTGACCTGTACTACCAGCATCGGGTCGACCCGGACACGCCGATCGAGGAAACCGTTGGTGCGATGGCCGAGTTGGTGGCCGAGGGCAAGGTCCGTTATCTCGGGCTGTCCGAGGCGGGCGCGTCGACCCTGCGCCGGGCGTCGGCGGTCCATCCGATCAGCGCGTTGCAGAGCGAATGGTCACTGTGGACGCGGGACATCGAGGCGGAGATCCTGCCGACGTGTCGTGAGCTGGGCATCGGCATCGTGCCGTTCTCCCCGCTGGGCCGTGGTTTCCTGACCGGACGCGTCACTTCGGTGGCCGACCTGCCGGACAACGACCTCCGGCGTGGCCTGCCGCGCTTCGCCGAAGGCAACTTCGAGCAGAACCTGGCCATCGCCGACAAACTCCGCGCCCTGGCCGCCGAGCGCGGCGTGACCGCCGGTCAGTTGGCGCTGGCCTGGGTGCAGCACCGGGGCGACGATGTGGTGCCGATTCCGGGCACCCGCCGGCAGCGGTACCTGGAGGAGAACGTCGCCGCGGCCACCCTCGAACTGTCCACTATGGATATTGATGCCATCGAGGCGGTTGTGCCGGCCGATTCGGTGGCCGGCGACCGCTATCAGGGCGAGATGCTCAAGCTGGTCGGCCAGTAAAAGCTCTGGTCGGCCAATAAAACAGAAACAGGGGACATCATGGCAACACTGCCGGTTCGCAAGCTGGGCGCGCTGGAGGTCAGCGCACAGGGCCTTGGCTGCATGGGCATGAGCGATTTCTACGCGGGGCGGGACGACGTCGAGTCGGTCGCCACCATTGACCGGGCGCTGGAACTGGGCGTCACGTTGCTGGACACCGCCGACATGTATGGGCGGGGCGCCAACGAGGAACTGGTCGGCCGGGCCATCGCCGGCCGGCGATCCGAGGTGGTCCTGGCGACGAAGTTCGGCATCGTGCGCGGCGACGGCGACCAGCGCGGCGTGCGCGGCGACGCGGCGTATGTCCGGTCGGCCTGCGAGGCGTCGTTGCGGCGGTTGGGCACCGACCACATTGACCTGTACTACCAGCACCGGGTTGATCCGGACACGCCGATCGAGGAAACCGTTGGTGCGATGGCCGAGTTGGTGGCCGAGGGCAAGATCCGGTATCTGGGCCTGTCCGAAGCGGGAGCGGCCACCATCCGGCGGGCGAACGCGGTGCATCCGATCACCGCGTTGCAGACCGAGTGGTCACTGTGGACTCGCGATATCGAGGCGGAGATCCTGCCGACGTGTCGCGAGCTGGGCATCGGCGTCGTGCCGTATTCGCCGCTGGGCCGTGGTTTCCTGACCGGACGGTTCAGCACGGCAGCGGACTTCGCCGCCGGCGACTTCCGGGGCGCCCAGCCCCGGTTCACCGGCGACAACCTGCGGCAGAACCTGGCGATCGTGGCGAAACTGCGGGCGCTGGCCGCCGAGCGCGGCGTGACCGCCGGTCAGCTCGCGTTGGCCTGGGTGCAGTACCGGGGCAGCGATGTGGTGCCGATTCCGGGCACCAAGCGACGGACGTATCTTGCGGAGAACGTGGCCGCGGCGGCCCTGCAACTGTCCATTGCGGACCTCGAAGCCATCGAGGCGGCTGCTCCGGCCGACGCGATCGCCGGCGACCGCTACCCGGCGGCCGGAATGAGCACCGTCGGTCTCTAGCTCAGTCGCGCGGCGATGTCGTCGCGCAGCCCGGAAAGTCGAGTGCCGGCTCGGGTGCGGGCGGCGACGAGTTCGGCCGCCGCCCGCACTGGCTCGACGATCTCCAGATATGCCTTGAGTTTCGGTTCGGTGCCCGAGGGTCGCACCACCACCCGGATTCCGTCACCGGTCAGCCGCAGCACGTCCGCGCGGGGGAGCAGATCCTCCGCGTCGACCCGTTCGCCGGCCAGTTCAGTCGGCGGATCGGCGCGCAGCCTCGCCATCAGCGCGCCGATTCCGGCCACCTCGGTGAACCGGATCGAGACCTGTTCGGTCAGGTGCACGCCGTGCGCGATGTAGAGGTCGTCCAGGAGGTTCGGCAGCGTCCGGCCGGCCGCCTTGGCGGTCGCGGCGAGGCTGGCCAGCAGCACGGCCGCTGAGATGCCGTCCTTGTCCCGCACCGCATCCGGGTCGACGCAGTGTCCGAGGGCTTCCTCGTAGGCGTAGACCAGGCCGTCGCCGGCGCGGGTCAGCCACTTGAAGCCGGTCAGCGTCTCGGCGTACCGAGCGCCGTGGCCGCGGGCGATCGAACCCAGCAGTGCTGAGGAAACGATGGTGGTGGCCAGCAAGGCAGCCGGTCGATCCTCGTCATCCATTGTGGACAGTATGTGCTCGCCGAGCAGTGGTCCGGTCTCGTCGCCGCGCAGCATCCGCCAGCCGGTCTCGCCGGGCACGCCCACCGCGCAGCGGTCCGCGTCGGGGTCGAGCGCGATGGCCAGATCCGCGTCGGAATCCTTGGCCAGCGCGAGTAGTTCGTCGGTGGCACCGGGTTCCTCGGGGTTGGGAAAGGCGACGGTGGGCAAGTCCGGGTCGGGCACGGCCTGGGAGCGCACCACCCGGACATCGGTGAAACCCGCGCGCCGCAACGCTTCCACCGCGACGGCGCCGCCGACGCCGTGTAGTGGGGTGAGCGCGATCCGGACGTCCCGGTGGTTTCCCCTGGGTAGCTTGGCGATCCGGTCCAGGTAGGCGTCCAGCAGGTCCGGGCCGAGCGTGGTGTGCGATCCGGACCGGGGCACGGACCGCGGTGCGCCCACGGCGGCGATCGCCGCCTCGATCTCCCGGTCGGCAGGCGGCGCGATCTGCCGGCCGCTGTCGTCGTAGAGCTTGTAGCCGTTGTCGGCGGGTGGATTGTGCGATGCGGTGATCTGCACGCCGGCCACCGCGTGCAGCTCGCGCACGGCGAACGCCAGGACAGGGGTGGGCAGCGGCTCGGGCAGCACCCGCACATCGAAACCGGCGGCGGCGAGCACGGCGGCGGTGTCGTCGCAGAAGGTCGCCGAGCGGTGCCGAGCGTCCCGGCCGACGACGACCACCCCGCCGTCGTGGCCGTGGTGGCGCAGCCAGTGCCCGACCCCGGCGGTCGTGCGAATGACCACCGCGCGGTTCATGCCGTTCGGACCGGCCCGCACCGGCCCACGCAGGCCGGCCGTGCCGAAGGTGAGCGGACCGGACATCCGGCCGGCCAGCTCATCGGCCGCTTCCGCGTTTCCGGCCATCGCCGAAGCCAGCACGGTCTGCAACTCCATGCCGTCGTCCGGGTCGACATCCTCGGCGATCCAGCGGAACGCGGCATCGCGCAACGCCGAAGCCAGACTCATGTCCCGCTCATATCCGGGTGACCAGTTCGGCCAGCAGCGCGCCCATCCGAGCCGCAGCGGCCCGGCCGGCCTCGATCACCTCGGCGCCGTCCAGCGGAGCGCCGGACAGTCCGGCGGCCAGGTTCGTCACCAACGACAGGCCGACCACCTCCGCGCCGGCCGCTTTGGCCGCGATCGCTTCGAGGACGGTGGACATGCCGACCAGGTCCGCACCGAGCGTGCGCAGCATCCGGATTTCGGCCGGCGTCTCGAAGTGCGGGCCGGGCAGGCCGGCGTAGACGCCTTCGGCCAGACTCGGGTCGATCCGCTGGGCGACGGCGCGCAGCCGGGCCGAGTACAGATCGGTGAGGTCCACGAAATTGGCGCCGACCAGCGGAGATTTCGCGGTCAGATTGAGGTGGTCGGAGATCAGCACCGGTTGGCCGACGCTCAGTCCGGCCCGGATACCGCCGGCCGCGTTGGTGAGGATCACGGTGCCGCAGCCGGCCGCGACCGCCGTCCGGACGCCGTGCGCGACACGGGCGGCCCCGTGGCCTTCGTAGCCGTGGGTACGGCCGAGAAATACCAACGTCCGGCGGCCGCCGACGTTCACCGAGCGGACGGTGCCGCCGTGTCCCATCGCGGTCGGCGCGAGGAAGCCGGGCAGTTCGGCCATCGGAATCTCAACATCCGGCGTGCCGAGCGCGTCCGCCGCCGGCCGCCAACCGGACCCCAGCACGACGGCGACGTTGTGCCCGGTGACGCCGGTGCGCTCAGCTATCGCGGCAGCGGCCGCATCGGCATCCGGACTGGGATCGGGATCGGTGCTGACCGCTGAATCGCTCATCACGACCGCAGCTTACGGGTCAGTACCACTTGCCCGGACGCTTGAAGACGCCATCGCCGTTGACCACCGAGTCCGGGAGAAGGGAGTTGCGGATATCGGCGTGCGAGATGGTGAAGGTCCCACGGATAAGCGAGCGGATCTCGAAGGACGAGCGGCGGGGTGGGAAGGCCGCCACCATGCCACGTTGTGGATCAAGAGATCGAGCCATCCGGATTGCCGGGCACAAGTCGCTGTCGGCGGAGATGATCAACGCGATGTCGGAGGCCGCCAGTGCCGTGTCGGCGACGAGGGAAACGGCGATGTTGACGTCAGTCTCCTTTTCCTCGTAGCTGATCGACTTGGCGCCGCAGTCGCGGCAGGTGCGTGTCTTGCTCTGGTAGCGCCCCACGATGACTTCGATCTCGGTGCCGCAGTCGGCCCGCAGCGCGTCGAGGCGTCCTTGCTCGACCGCTTGGCCCAGTGACGGTGGAGTACCTCAGTCTGGAGGACCTTCTGGCGATCGCGGACGATCTGGGCGTCGCCAAGGCCCGTGACCTGGGGCTACTCGACTCGGCCGCGCACCGGCCGCAGTCGTCGCTGATGGGACAGGACGCGTATCCGACAGTGCATGAAAAGGCAGCTGTGTTGCTGGAGTCGGTCGTGCGGAACCAGCCGCTTGTCGATGGCAACAAGCGGCTGGCCTGGATGGCCGTGTTCGTTTTCTACGGTTTGAACGGGGCCAACCTGGATGCGCCCGAGGACGATGCGTACGACCTGGTAATCGCTACCTCGACCGGTTCGCTGGGCTATGCGGACATCGCCGAGACGCTTGCCCGATGGGTACGCACTGACGTCGCCCCACCGCGGCGTCCCATCGAGTAGATGTTGATCAGCGGGTGAGCTGGAAGGTGGTCTTGATCCGGTCGAACAGGTCTATCGCGCCGCTGCCTTCCTGGACCGTGGGCACTGTCAGCGACAGCACCCACAGATCGGCACCGTGCGGCAGGAGTTCGGCGTAGGTGAGGCGCGCGGCGGCCCAGTCGGTGTTCGCCGTCGTGCCGCCGATGGCGTCGACGGTGCGATACCCGATTTCGATGGGCTGTGCGCTGTCGGGCAGGGCGGCCGAGGGCTGGTCCGACAGTTGCAGCGGCACGTATCCGCGGCCCCAGGTCTCCCGCAGCGCGTCCAGGTAATCGTTGGCCGACTGGTCCGGATAGAAGTCGCCGAAGCGCTCGATGGTCAACTCCGTGGTGCCGTCCGGCTTCACGTAGCGGACGACTGTGCTGGCCGGCAGCGAGGTCGACGTCCTCGGCTCGACGAACGCCGTCCAGTCCGGCGGCACCTCGACACCGAACCCGGCGCCGGGAACATCGGTCACCGCTGCCTCGCCGGCGCGCCGCACCAGCGGGGTGGATCGCGCGGGGGGCACGCTGTCGGACACGGTCGACGGGGATGCGGTCGGCGGCAGCAGGGCTTGGCCGCCGATCAGCCGGGCGGACACGAAACCGGCGGCGGCCGCCACCAGGAAGATCAGGATCGCGGCCGCCATCGCCAGCGCGGTCACCGATCGGGACCTGCGCAGCGGCGGGGTGGTCAGCGGCGCGAACGGCAGCGGACCGGGATCGGCGGCCAGCCGCACCGGGCCGGATGGTCCGGCGGGCGGGACCGCTCGGGGCGCGAGATGCGGCAGCGGCCGGACCCGGGTGGTGGTCGAGTCCGAGCCGTCCACCGGGAACACCCGGCTGCCCGGCTCGGGCAACAGCCCGCGTGCCCGGCGACGCACCTCGACCAGGCTCATCCGTCGAGTCGGGTCGCGTTCCATCAGTCCGGTGATGACATCCGCCAGTGGGGCGTCGGTGGCCGGGCGCGGGAGCTCGCCCTCGACCACGGCGTTCGCCGTGGCCAGCATGGTGCCTTCGGCGAACGGCGGCCGCCCCTCGACGGCCGCGAACAGCGTCACACCCAAACCCCACAGGTCCGCCGCCGGCGTGACGACATCGTCGCGGATCACCTCGGGCGCGGTGAACGTCGGCGTGCCCAGCACCAGGCCATGACCGGTCATCGTGGTGTCGGCGACGTTGCGGGCGATGCCGAAGTCGGTCAGTTTGACCTGGCCGTCGTCGCCGACCAGCACGTTTCCCGGCTTGACGTCGCGATGGATGATGCCGTGCCGGTGTGCGGCATCGAGCGCGGCGGCCACGGCGTCGGCGACCAGGGCGAGCTGCGCGGGACCCAGCGGCCCGTGCCGGCGGACCAGTTCGGCCAGGCTGCGCGCGGGCAGCAACTCCATCACCACGAACGGCTCGCCGCGGTCGGTGGCCACGTCGAACACGGCGACCACGTTGGGATGGGTGAGCGCG
>DASZLR010000050.1:0-23143 GCA_035552275.1 Pseudonocardiaceae bacterium
ACGATCAAGTACTCGGGCGTGGCCAGTGATGATGTCTTCGACCAGTGGCACAACGTCGCCGGCCCGTTCGTGGTGTCCACCTGGAACAAGGACGGCAGCTCGCAGGACGTCATGGCGCTCACCCCGGCGCAACTGAAGTAAGCCCGAGCCGCGGTCGTCCCGCCGAGCCCGGCGGGACGACCGGCTCCCGATCTGTGACAAGGAGGTCGCGGTGCACCAGATTATGCTTTCGATCGGGTTCGGGCTCGTGACAGCGTCCATTCTGGCCTTGGCGGGGGCCGGGCTGTCCTTGCAGTTCAGCATTACCAACTTCGTGAACTTCGCCTACGGCGACTACGCCACCCTGGGCGCCTATCTCGTGCTGCTCGGCATCCACTGGCACCTGCCATTTCTGGGCGCGGCCATTGCCAGCGGCATCGCGATGGCACTGTTGTCGCTACTGCTGTATCGCGTGACATTCCGGTCCTTCGTCCGACGGCGGTCGCAGAACGTCACCATGTTGATCGTCTCGATCGGCGTCTCGCTGGCCGTGCAGGGCGTGATCTCGGCGATCTGGGGCTCGGGATTCCAGACCTACCAGCTGACGGCGCAGGCGCCGCTGTCGATCGGTCCGTTCCAGCTCACCACGCAGCAGCTGGCCGTCATCGGGGTGGCCGTCGTCGGCCTGCTGGGCCTGCACATTCTGTTGCGTTACACCACGATCGGCAAGAGCATGCGGGCGATGTCCGATGACAAGGATCTTGCCGAGGTCAGCGGGATCAACACCGCGCGGATCACCGACATCACCTGGCTGATCTCCGGACTGTTGGTCGGGGTCGCCGGCATCGTGCTCGCGGTGAACACGGCGTCGTTCACGCCGCTGTTGGGCAACCAGTTCCTGTTCCTCATCTTCGCCGGTGTCATTCTCGGCGGAATCGGCAAGATCTACGGCGCGATGCTCGGCGCGCTGATCATCGGGGTCTGCACCGAGGTCGCGGCCGGCTTCGTCGGCTCCGCTTACGCCGACGCCGCCGCGTTCCTGCTGATGATCCTCATTCTGCTGGTACGGCCGAGTGGCCTGTTCACCGCCAAAGGAAGGTCGTAGCCATGCAGTACGTGATCTCCCTGCTACCACTGATCTGTATCTACGGAATACTGGTCCTCGGGCTCAATCTCCAGGTCGGCCTGACCGGAATCCTCAACTTCACCTATTTCACCTTCGTCGCCTTCGGCGCCTACATCGCCGCCGTGCTGAGCCTCGGTCCGGCCACTTCGGACAGTGGCATGACCTACATCCTGGGCGCGGAGATTCCGTTTCCGCTGACGCTGCTGTTGGCCGGCGCCGCCTCCGCCGCGCTCGGCGCGCTGATCAGCTTCGCCGCGCTACGGCGGTTGCGCAGCAACTACCTCGCGCTGGTCACGGTCGGCGCCGGCTATGTCGTGTACACCGTGGTGGGCAACCAGACGAACCTGTTCAACGGCTGGAACGGCCTGTTCGGCGTGCCCACGCCCGCTCCGCAGAATCTGAACTCCAACGGCCAGATGCTGTTCTTCACCGGTGTCTGCCTGCTGTTCCTGATCGTCGTCTTCGTCGCCCTCGAACGGCTGCGCCGCTCGCCGCTGGGTCGGGTGATCCGGGGCATCCGGGACGACGACGGCGTCGTGGAAGCGTTCGGCCGCAACGTCTTCCGGGTCCGGATGACCGTGTTCGCGGTCGGCTGCTTCGTGGCCGGCGTCGGCGGCAGCCTGCTGGTCATGTACGCGACGGCGTTCAATCCGCAGTCGTTCCTGCCGCCGGAGACGTTCATCATGTTCGCGGCGATGATCATCGGCGGGGTCGGGAACAACTGGGGCTCGCTGCTCGGCGCGGCCGTCGTGCCGGTGGCGTTCGCCGAGGTCACCCGGTTCCTGCCGGAGTTCGGGCACGCCGGGCTGGTCGAAGCCCTGCGCGGCGTCGCCGTCGGGGTGCTGCTCATCGTGGTGCTGCGGTTCATGCCGCAGGGCGTGCTGCGCGAGCGCGCGCCGATCGACCGAGATGTCCGCGAGCCAGCCGTCCAGCCGGCTCCGTCCGGCGCGCTCACCGGGAGCAACCATGCCTGAAACGCTGCTCGAACTCGTCGACGTGTCGAAGAACTTCGGCGGGTTGCAGGCCGTCGGCGGGTGTGCCTTCAAGGTGGCGGAGGGCAGCGTCACCGGAATCATCGGCCCGAACGGTGCCGGCAAGACGACCACGCTGAACATGATCGCCGGCGAGGCGCACCCGGACCGGGGAAGAATCCTGTTGGCCGGCTCGCCCGTCGAACGGCTGCGGCCCTACCAGCTGAGCCGGCTGGGCGTCGGGCGGACCTTCCAGCTCGCGCGGGAACTGGGCCGGCTGACCGTGATGGAGAACCTCTGCCTCGCGCCCGCCGGACAGAAGGGCGAATCGCTGTTCTGGAGCGTCATCGGCGGTCCGGCGGTGCGCCGGCAGGAGGCGGCGATCCGCACCCGAGCCCGCGAGGTGCTGGACATGTTCGCGTTGTACGACAAGCGCAACGACCTGGCGATGACGCTGTCCGGCGGCCAGAAGAAGCTGCTGGAGATCGCCCGCGCGGTGATGTCCGAGCCGAAGCTGCTGCTGATGGACGAGCCCACCGCCGGCGTCAACCCGGCACTGCGGGACCGGCTGCTCGCGCACATCCGCCGGATCAACGAGACCGGGCTTACCGTGCTGATTGTCGAACACAACCTGTCGGTGATCGAGGAACTGTGCGACGACGTGATCGTCATGGCCGCCGGATCGGTTCTGCGGCGCGGAAAACTCGCCGACCTGCGCCGCGACGCGGACGTGGTGGCGGCCTATCTCGGAGGACAGCATGTCAGTGCTTGAGGCCAACGACTCAGTGCTGGAGGTCAGCGACCTGACCGCCGGTTATCACCGCTCCATTCCCACGATCCGCGAGGTGTCGGTGCGGGTCGAGTCCGGTCAGCTGGTGGCCGTGATCGGCCCGAACGGCGCCGGCAAGTCGACGTTCATCAAGGCCGTCGTCGGGCTCTGTACCGTCCACTCCGGACAGGTTCGGCTGGACGGCGAGCTCCTTTCCGGACTGGCCACGTCCAGGATCGTGGCCCACGGCATCGGCTACGTCCCCCAGGTCAACAACGTCTTCCCCAGCCTCACGGTGAAGGAGAACCTGGAGATGGGCGGCTATCTGCAACGCCGCGGCGTGCCGCGACGGATCGGTGAGGTCACCGAGTTGTTCCCGGACCTGCGCGCGGCCATGCACCGGCACGCGGAGGAACTGTCCGGCGGACAGCGCAACATGCTCGCGCTCGCGCGGGCGCTGATGACCAGTCCGAAGGTGGTGCTGATGGACGAGCCGACCGCGGGGCTGTCCCCGCTGTACGTGGACAAGGTGTGGGAGCAGGTGCGGCGGGTCGGCGAGGCGGGTGTGGGCGTGCTGATCGTGGAGCAGAACGCCCGGCGCGCGCTGGAGAACGCCGATCAGGGTGTGGTGCTGGTCGAGGGCTCGGTCGCCGCGTATCGGCCGGCCTCGGAACTACTGGACAGTCCGGAGGTGGTCGAGTTGTACCTGGGTGGCGAAGGGGCGGTCGCCGCGGCCGAGATGAGCGGGTCAGCGGGATGAGCGGAGTGCGGAAAATCTCGCCCCGTCAGCGCGGCAGTGGCGGCAGTAATGGCAGTGACGGTCAGGTCGTGCCGCTGCACCAGCCGAGCCTGGTCGAGTTGGCGGCCGACGACCTGCGGCGGCGCATTCTCAGCGGCCAGCTGGCGCAGGGCCAGCGGCTGGTCGAGGAGCGGCTGAGCGAGGAACTCGGGATCAGCCGGCCGCCGCTGCGCGAGGCGATGCGGATGCTCGAACACGAGGGGCTGATCGTCAAGCTGCCGCGATTCGGCTCCCAGGTCGTCCAGCTCTCTCCACACGACTACTGGGAGCTGCTGACACTTCGGCACTCGCTGGAGTCGACCGCGTTCCGGATCGCCATCCCGGTCGCCGACGACCGGCTGCTGGACGAGCCACGGCGACGGCTGCGGGAGTTGGAGGCGTGCGCGCCGGACGGCGAGCCGCCCGAGATGATCCAGGCCGGCTACCGGTTCCACCTGGCCCTGGTCGCGATCGCCGGGCACCACCGGATCGTCGATGTGTATCGGTCGCTCCAGGCGCAGTTGCAGCTGTGCATGGCGTTGCACATCCAGTCGAGCCCGGAAAGCTTGCAGCACAACGCGGGCCGGCACCGCGTCCTGCTCACGGCGGTGGAGTCCGGCGACCTCGACCAAGCCCTGGCCGCCCTGGACGCACACGGCCACGGTCGGTTCCTTGGCGCGAAGCCCTGACACGGAGGAAGTCAATGAAGCCACGCGTTTGTCTGACCCTGGGCGATCCCAGCGGAGTCGGCAGTGAGCTGGTCGCGAAACTACTGTCCCTTCCGGACATCACCGAGCAGGCCGACATCGTCGTGGTCGGCTCGGCGGCGGAATTCGAGCGCGGCCAGGAGATCGCCGGGGTCACCGTCACCGCGCCGATCCAGTTCCAGGACGTGCCGATCGACGGCGTGCACGAGGTGGGTGCGGCGGGCGCGGTGTCCGGGCGGCACACGTTGGCGGTGCTGGGCCGGGCGATGGACATGGCGGCAGCCGGTGCGGTGGACGCGGTGTGTTTCGCGCCCCTGAACAAGGAATCCCTGCACGCCGGGGGAAATTCGTTCGAGGACGAGTTGCACTGGTTCGCCGACCGGCTGGGCGTCGACGGCTTCATCTGCGAGATCAACGCACTGGACGAGGTGTGGACGTCTCGGGTCAGCTCGCATATTCCGATGCGCGACGCCTACGGCCATATCACCGAGGAACGGATTCTGGCCGCCGTCCGGCTGCTGGACGAGGCGATGCGCTCCGCCGGCCGCGACACGCCACGTTTCGCGGTGTGCGGCTTCAATCCGCACGCCGGTGACGGCGGCCTGCTGGGCCGCGAGGAAATCGAGGTGATCGCACCCGCCGTCGCGAAGGCGCGCGAGTTCATCGACACCATCGACGGGCCGTTCTCCGCGGACACCGTGTTCCTCAAGGTACGCGCCGGGCAGTACGACGGGGTCGTCACGATGTTCCACGACCAGGGCCAGATCGCCCTGAAGCTGATGGGCTTCGAGCGCGGCGTCACCATCCAGGGCGGTCTGCCGTTCCCGGTCACCACACCCGCGCACGGCACCGCCTTCGACATCGTCGGCAAGAACCTGGGCAACGTGTCGGCGTTCCGGCACGCGTTCGACATGGCCTGCACCATGGTCCGGCACGGCGCGCAACCAGCCCAACCGGCCGCGAACCGGACGACCGGTGTGGTGACCGTTCCAGCGCCGGCGGTTTCCGACGACGGCGCCGACCGGGCCGAGGCCTGGCCGATCGCCGCCGCGATGCTGCCCTATCCGGCCGTGCTGCCCGACGGATCACTCGTCCAGGACCAACCCGCCGAGCACTGGCACCGGACCCTGGCCGAAGTGTGCGACCTGGAATTTCGCCAGGTCGACATCACCGACTCCTGGCTGCGGGCCGGCGACCTGACCGCCGACCGCCGGGACGAGTTGATCTCCGTGCTGGCTGATCTCGGTCTCGGCGTGCCGGCGATTTCCACCGCTCGGCGCAGCGTCATCGATCCCCGGCACGGCGCGGACAATCTCGCCTACTGCCACCGGGTGCTGGACGCGGCCGCCGCCATGGGCGCGGATCTGGTGTCGGTCGGGCTTTTCCAGGCCCTGACCGAGGAACAGCGGTCCGCGCTGTGGTTCTGGACGGTTCCGGGCGCCAGCGATCCGGACGATCCGGAGGTCTGGAAGCTGGCCGTCGCGCGGCTGCGGGAACTCGGCGCGCACGCGGCCGAACTGGGCCTGGCGCTGTCCCTGGAGATGTACGAGGACACCTACCTGGGCACCGCCGACAGCGCGGTGCGGCTGGTCACCGACATCGACCTGCCCAACGTCGGCCTCAATCCCGATCTCGGCAATCTGGTGCGGCTACAGCGCCCGGTCGAGGCGTGGCAGTCCATGTTGGACAAGACACTTCCCTACGCCAACTACTGGCACGTGAAGAACTACTTCCGCAGCGAGGATCCGGCGACCGGAGCGGTGTTCAGCACGCCCGCGCCGCTGGAACTAGGCGTCATCAACTACCGGGCCGCGATCGCCCAGGCGGTGCGATCCGGCTATCGCGGCGCGTTCTGCGCCGAGCATTACGGCGGTGACGGACTCGGCGTCGCGGCCCGCAATCGGGACTACCTGCGGGCGCTGCTCCGGCAGGCCCACGCGGTCAACGCAAAGGCGGTCCACGAAAAGGCGGGAAACGGAAAGGGGGCAACCCGATGAGCCCACTGAGCAACGCGCCGGAGCGCTTCGCCGCGGAGATGCTGGCCGGGTTTGCCGACGCGCATCGGGACCGGGTGCGCGCGGTGCCCGGCGGCGTCGTCCGCGCGACTCCGTCGCCGCCGGGCAAGGTCGCCGTGGTGACCGGCGGCGGGTCCGGCCACTATCCGGCGTTCGTCGGGCTGGTCGGGCACGGGATGGCCGACGGCGCGGCGGCCGGCGAGGTGTTCGCCTCGCCGTCGGCTCAGCAGATCGTGCGGGTCGCCCGCGCGGCCGAGCACGGCGGCGGCATCCTGTTCGCCTTCGGCAACTACGCCGGGGACGTGCTGAACTTCCGGCTGGCAGCCGACCAGCTACGCAAGGCCGGCGTGGACGTCCGCGTCCTCCCGATCACCGACGACCTCGCCAGCGCCGGGGTCGGCTGCGAGGCGCAGCGCCGGGGCATCGCGGGCGCGCTGGTCGTCTACAAGGTGGCCGGCGCGGCGGCCGAGGCCGGCCGGAGTCTGGACGAGGTCGAGCGGCTGGCCGGCAAGGCGAACGACCGGACCCGGTCGCTGGGGGTGGCCTTCGCCGGCTGCACCGTGCCCGGCGCGACCGGGCCGCTGTTCGCGCTGCCGGAAGCCACGCTGGCCCTGGGGATGGGCATCCACGGCGAGCCGGGCATCCGCACCGAGCCGCTGCCGAGCGCCGACGACCTCGCCGACCTGCTCGTGGACCAGGTGCTGGCCGAAGCGCCGCCGGGCGCGGACGGCCGGGTCGCCGCTGTCCTCAATGGACTCGGCGGGACCAGGTACGAGGAACTGTTCGTGCTGTGGCGGCGCGTCGCGGAGCGGCTGGCGGGCGCCGGTCTCACCGTCGTCGGTCCGGAGGTCGGCGAGCTGACCACCAGCCTGGACATGGCCGGCTGCTCGCTGAGCGTGTGCTGGCTGGACGACGAACTGACCGAGCTGTGGCTGAGCCCGGCCGATAGCCCCGCCTATCGGCGCGGCCAGGCGGCGGAATCAGCCATCGCGGTGCCCGCGCCGGCTGCTGGCGACGCGACCGAAACGCCGGAGGCGGTGAACCCCACCAATTCGGACAACGTTGTCAGCCCGGTCAGCACGGTGTCGCGGCAGTGGGCTCGGCGGGTGCTGGCGGCGTTCGACGCCATGGCGGCCGTGTTGCGGTCCCATGAGGACTATCTCGGCCAGTTGGACGCCGTCGCCGGCGATGGCGATCACGGCCGGGGCATGACCCGCGGTTGCGAAGCGGCCCGGGACGCGGCCCGCGCGGCGATCGAGGCCGGCGCCGGGGTGCGCGGGACCGTACTGGCGGCCGCTGAATCGTGGGCCGACAAGGCCGGCGGCACCTCGGGAGTCCTGTGGGGCCAGGCGTTGCGCGAGTTCGGGTCCGAACTGGACGATCAGACCGCGCCCGGCGGGCCGGACATCGCCCGCGCGGTGGCCGCCGCCCTGGCCGGGGTCACCACGCTGGGCGGCGCGGTGCCCGGCGACAAGACGATCGTGGACGGACTGGACGCGTTCTCCGTGTCGTTGTCCGCCGCCATCGCCGCCGGTGAATCGCTGGAGACCGCCTGGGGCGTCGCCGCCAAGGCCGCGACCGCGCAGGCCGAGGCGACCGCCGCGATGACGCCGCGCAAGGGCCGCGCCCGACCGCTGGCCGCACTGAGCGTAGGCACGCCCGATCCTGGTGCGGTGTCGCTGGCCTTGTGCGTGGACGCGATCGACCGACAGTTCGGGGAGACGAGGACATCATGCCGAAGCCGCTGACCATCGTCGTCGGATCCGACGACGCCGGCTACGAGTACAAGGAAATGCTGCGGGCCGACCTGGATGCCGATCCACGGGTGGGTCAGGTGATCGACGTCGGCGTGCCCGCCGACGGCCACACGCCCTATCCGCATGTCGGCGTGGCGGCGGCCCGACTGATCGCCGACGGCAGCGCCGACCGCGCGCTGCTGGTCTGCGGCACCGGACTGGGCATGGCGATCAGCGCCAACAAGGTGCCCGGCGTCCGGGCCGTGACCGCGCACGACAGCCTGTCCGTCGAACGGGCCGTGCTCAGCAACGACGCCCAGGTGCTCGCGTTCGGGCAGCGGATCATCGGCCGCGAACTCGCCCGCCGGCTGGCGAAGGAATGGCTCGGCTACACCTTCGACCCGGCGTCGGCGTCCGCGTCGAAGGTCGCGGCCATCGCCGAGTACGACACCGGGACGGCACACCGATGACCGCCCGAGTGTTTCCGGATGCCCGCACGGCCGTGGTGACCGGAGCCGCGTCACCGCGCGGGATCGGCCGGGCGCTGGCCGCTCGGCTGGCCGGCGGCGGCTGGTCGGTCGCGGTCCTGGATCTTGACGGCGAGGCGGCCCGGACGGTGGCCGAGAAACTCACGGCGGACACCGATCGGCCCTGTGTCGGACTGGCCGCCGATGTCGCCGACGAGGCCTCCGTCGATGCCGCGATCAGTCACGTCGAAGAGCGGCTGCCGCCGGTCGTCGGCCTGGCGAACGTGGCCGGAATCGCCTCCCCCACCCCGTTTCTGGAACTCACCGTGTCCGAATGGGACCGAGTGTTCGCGGTCAACAGCCGGGGCGTCTACCTGGTCACCCGGCGAGTCGTGCGGGGCATGGTTCGGCGTGGGCTGGGCCGGGTGGTCAGCGTCTCGTCGGCGTCCGCGCAGCGCGGCGGCGGGACGTACAGCAAGGTGGCCTACTCCGCCGCCAAAGCGGCCGTGTTGGGTCTGACCAGGGCGCTGGCGCGGGAGGTCGGGCGACACGGCGTCACGGTGAACGCGGTGTCGCCCGGCCCGATCGACACGGACATCATGGGCGGCCCACTCACCGACGAGCGCCGCGCGGAACTGGTCCGGGACCTGGTTGTCGACCGGGTCGGCACCGTCGACGACGTCGCCGCGGTGCTCGAATTCCTGCTCGGTCCCGACGCCGGCTACGTCTCCGGCGCGACCTACAACGTGAACGGTGGGCTGATCATTGACTAGCCGTTTTGTCGGGGTGAGCCTCAAAATGCACCTCGACCACGCCCGGACCCGGCGCTGGCTGACCGAGGTGGCCGGCGCGGGGCTGCCGACCGCCGAGCTCGATGTCGCCGTCCTGCCCAGCTTCACCGCGATCCCCGCCGCCGGGGAGATCCTGTATGGCAGCGGTGTCCACTATGGAGCGCAGAACTGCTGCTGGGAGCCGGCCGGGCCGTTCACCGGCGAGGTTTCGCCGGCCGTGCTACGCGAACTCGGCTGCCGTTATGTCGAGGTGGGGCACGCCGAGCGCCGTCGCCTGTTCGGCGAGGACGACACCGTGATCGCCCGGAAGGCCGCCGCTGTCGCGGACTATGGGATGACGCCGATCATCTGCGTCGGCGAACCCGAACCCGTGTCCTGGGAGCGGGCCGGCGTTTTCTGTGCCGGGCAACTGGATCTGGCGCTCGCCGCGCTGCGCGGGACCGGCGCCGAACCGATCGTCGCCTACGAACCGGTCTGGGCGATCGGCGCCGACCGGCCGGCCGGCCCGAACCACATTCAGGCGGTGGCCACCGGGCTTCGCCACCACCTCGACGACGCCGGCTTCGCCCACCGGGCACGGATCATCTACGGCGGCGCCGCCGGCCCCGGCCTGATCGGCCAACTGCCGGCCGTGGACGGGCTTTTCCTTGGCCGCTCAGCACTCCAGGTCGACCGGTTCGCCGCCACCGTCGCCGAGGCGGCCGCACTGGTCAGGGTCTGACCAACTCCCACGACAACGATTAGGAGCGAGCACATGCGTGGCAGGGCAGCAACGGCGCGGCCGTCCACCAGGGTTCGATGGAAGATCTTCGGCCTGGTCTGGGTTCTCGTGCTGATCAACTTCATCGACCGCTCGTCCGTTTCGGTCGCGTTGCCGCTGATCGGCAAGGACCTGCGGCTGTCCGCGAGTGTGGAGGGCTGGATCCTCAGCGCGTTCTTCTGGACGTACCTGCTGTTCCAGATCCCCGCCGGGAGTTTGTTGGACCGGCTGGGTCCGCGCCGGATCGTCGCGCTGAGCGCCGCCGTGTGGGGCGTCTTCCAGGCGCTCGGCGGAATCGCCGGACAGGGCGCCGTGCTGCTGGTCAGCCGGCTGGGGCTCGGCGCAGCGGAGGCGCCGATGTTCCCGGCGGGCGGGAAGCTCAACGCCAACTGGTTGTCGCCGACCGAACGGGCCCGCGGCGCCACCTTCTTCGACTGCGGAGCGCCGGTCGGCACGGCCGTCGGCAGCCTGGCCATCACCGGGCTGATCGTCTGGCTGCACTCCTGGCGGGCCGCGTTCGTCGTCGCCGGCGCCGCGACGATCCTGCTGTCGGTGTGGATCTACGCCTACCTGCGTGACAACCCGCGGCAGCATCCGGCCGTCAGCGCCGACGAGGCCGCCTTCATCACCGAGGGAAGCGAGCCGGCCACCGCCGAAGCACCCCGCCTGCCGCTGCACACGTACCTGCGCTCGCGGTCGTTCTGGGGACTGTTGCTGGGCCGGCTCGGCTGGGCGCTCATCTGGTGGGGCCTGATCACCTGGGGGCCGCAGTATCTGGCCAGCCGTGGGCTGAACATCAAGCAGATCGGGTTCGGCACCTTCCTGATCTTCGGCGCCGCAGCCGTGGGCGAACTGCTGGCAGGATTTCTCGCCGATCGCTGGCAGCGGCCGGGCAACCGCAACCTGGTGATGAAGGCGCTGTTGGCCATCTCCGGCACCGTCACGGTGGTCGCGGTGATCCTGCTCCGCCTGGTGCCGACCGCCGGTGTCGCGATCACGCTGCTGGCCGTCGCGGTGTTCTTCCTCAACTGGGGCGGGCTGTACTGGGCGGTTCCGGCCTGGCTGGCGCCGCCGGAGCAGGTGGGCCGGGTGGGCAGCCTGATGAACATCGCCAGCAGCGCCGGTGGAGTGCTGGCGCCCATCATCATCGGCTATCTGGTGCAGGCCACCGGCGGATACAGTGCGGCGCTGGCATTCCTGGCCGGCTGCGCGGTGCTGTACATCGCCGGCTCGATGGTGATCAACTTCCGCCGGCAGCTCACCGGAACCGCTCCCACTCCCGATCCGGTCCCCGTGGCGACCGGGCGACTGACATGACCGCCGCGCCGCAGCCCTACGAGGGCCCGATCGTGGACGCCCACGTGCATTTCTGGGCTCCGGAACTCCATCACCACCCATGGCTGGAACCCGGCGCGGCGATACCGTTCCGGTACGGCGACTACTCGGCCATCAAACGCCGCTACCTGCCGCCCGATTATCGACACGACTGCGCCGGTCACGATATTCGCAAGACCGTCTACATCGAAACCGAATGGGATCCCCGGGATCCCTTGGGCGAAGTCGACTACGTCACCGGCCTGGCGGCGGAGTTCGGCTGGCCCAACGCGATGGTCGCGCACGCCGTTCTGGACAGTCCGGACGTCGAGGATCTGCTGGCCGCCTTCGGATCCGCGCCGCTGGTGCGCGGCATCCGGCACAAGCCCGGTGGCGCGGCCACCGTCGAGCAGCGCCGGGCTGGGCAGCGAACGCTGCTCACCGACCCACGGTGGCAGTCCGGCTTCGCGCTGCTGGCGAAACATGATCTCGCCTTCGAGCTGCAAACCCACTGGTGCAATCTGACGGACGCGCGGCAACTCGCCGAGGACCATCCGGCCGTGCCGATTATCGTCGACCACGCCGGGCTGCCCGCGGACCGCGGCCCGGACGGCCTGCGCGCCTGGCGCGACGCGCTCGTCCAGGTGGCCGAACCGGCGAATGTCGCCATCAAGATCTCCGGCATCGGCGATCCCGGCCACCCGTGGACAGCCGAGCACAATGCCTGGATCGTGCGTGCGGTCATTGACGTCTTCGGCGTCGACCGCGTGATGTTCGCCAGCAATTATCCGGTGGACCGGCTGTGTGCCGACTTCGACACGATCTACCGCGGATTCAAGGGACTCACCGCCGAACTGTCCGCAGCCGACCAGTCCAAACTGTTCCACGACAACGCGATCCGCTACTACGGCCTCGACCAGCACCACCGCGCAACGTGAAGTGAAAGCCGTTTCCCAACCCACGGAGAAGCTGATGACAATGGCGTTCAGCAACAACCCGGGAAGGGTCGATCGGCGCTGGCTGATCCTCATCCCAGTGGCGAGCCTCATGTATCTCGTGGCGTATGTCGACCGGACGAACATTTCGTTCATACTTCCCTTCATCGGCCACGACCTGCACCTCACCGGGGCCGACAAAGGATCACTCTCCGGGATTTTCTTCGTCGGCTACCTCGTGTTGCAGGTGCCAGCGGCCGTTCTCGCCCGACGGTGGAGCGCCAAGAACACGATTCTGGTGCTGATGGTGCTCTGGGGCGCGACGGCGGTCCTGAGCGGTCTGGTCCAGACCAAGGAGGAGCTTTTCGCCGCCCGGTTCGCACTCGGCGTCTTCGAAGGCGGGGTGCAGCCCGCGACGCTGGTCCTGCTGGCGGCCTGGTTCTCCCAGCGGCAGCGGGCTCGGGCGAACGGCCTCTGGCTTGTCTGCCTGCCCCTGTCCGCCCTCATCGCCTCGCCACTGACCGGCATCCTGCTCGCGCACGTGGACTGGCGCACCGTGCTCGTCATCGAGGGCCTGCCGCCGTTCGTCTGCGCGGCCATCTGGCTGCTGCTGATCTCCGACAACCCGCGGCTGGCCCGGTGGATGCCGGCCGACGCCGCTCGGCGGGTCATCGCCGAACTGGCCTCGGACGAGGCCGGGCCGAAAGCCGTGCCCTCCGCGCGGTACCGCGACGTGCTGCGCAACCCCAAAGTGTGGGGCCTGATCGCCTTCTGGTTCCTCTTCAACAGCGGCTTCTACGGGTTCACGCTCTGGCTGCCCACCGTCGTGTCCGGTCTGAGCCGGGGATCGTCCGTGCTCGTCGGCTGGCTCACCGCCATCCCCTATCTGCTCGCCCTGGCCGGCATGATCATCATCGCGGTGATCGCCGACCGCACCGGCTCCCGACGCTGGGTGATCGTCGTGCCCGTACTCATCTCGGCGGCGGGTCTGCTCGCCGGTCAATTCGTGGGAAACCCCGCGTTGCGGTTCGTCATTCTGTGCGTTGTCGCCGGGACGCTCTACATTCACGGCCCGTTTCTGGCCGTGCCGGCCGTGCTGCTGCGGGTCGAGGTGCTCGCGCTCGGATTCGGTGTCATCAACGGCATCGGGAATCTCGGTGGATTCGTCGGACCCTACGTCTTCGGGGCACTCCTGGATTCGACCCACAGCACGAAGATCGGATTTTTCGCCATCGCCGGCGTCTTCGTCCTCGCCTCAGCCGTGCTGCTGGTCGTCGTTCCGCGCACCCGCCACGGCCAGCCAACCCGGACGGCGCCAGTCGAGATGTCCGAGCAGGCCATTCCATGATCCGTGACTTCACGCTACCGATCCTCGACGCGCACCATCACCTGTGGAATGTGGACGGAATCGGCCACTATCCCTGGTTGCAGGACAGGTACGACGAGAACTACTTCCTCGGCGACTACCAGTGTCTGCGAACAGACTTCCTGCCGCCGCAATACCACGCTGCCACGGAAGGGTTCGATATCGCCGGCACCGTGCACGTCGAGGCGGAGAGATCGCGATCCCAGCAATACGCGGAAACCGCCTGGCTCACCTCGGTCAGCCAGGAGTACGGGATCCCGTCCGCGATCGTCGCCCACGTCGGCTTCACCCAGCCCGACCGGGACGATGTGCTCGCGCGGCACGCCGGCAATCCGCTCGTCGTCGGCATCCGTTGCAAGCCACGGACCGCACCGTCGGCCGACCAAGGCGTCGAGGGACGGGCGGACACTCTCCAGGACCACGACTGGCTCGCCGGGCTCGCCCGCCTCGAACACCACGGACTTTCCTGGGATCTGCGGGTGCCCTACTGGCATCTCGCCGAGGCGGCGGCCGTCGTGCGGCAGTTGCCCGGCGTTCCGGTGGTCCTCGAACACTGCGGGCTCCCGCTCGATCGGACGCCGGGCGGGTTGGCGCGATGGTCGGACGGGCTCGCCGAACTCGCCGACAGCCCGCACGTCACCGTCAAGATCTCCGAGTTGGGGCTGCGCGGCGGACGGTGGGACGCCGCCTCCACGATCAAGGTCGTTCAGACCGTCGTGCGGACATTCGGCTGGGACCGGATCATGTTCGGCTCCAACCTGCCGGTGTCAGGTCTGAGCGTCACCTTCGCCAACCTGATCGACACGATCCTCCGCGCGCTGGCCGACGCGGACGAGACGCAACTCCGGGCCCTGTTCGCGGACAACGCGCGCCGCGTCTACCGCATCACGGACTGAGCTCAGTCGCCAGGGCTGGCACCAGGGCTGGATATGGCCGCCGGCCGGTCGCCGAACAGGACGAACACGGTTTCGGCGAACATCGGCTCCAGCGTGGGCAGCGCCTCGGCGCCGTCGGTGTAGAGGCACCGCCTGACCCGCTCCACGATGCCGCACACCAGAATCTCGAACAGTTCGGCCGGCAGTTCGGGCCGAGCCGGCTCCTGTCGCCGCGCCGCCGCGTAGATCGCGCGAAACAGGTCGGCGAACACCATTTCGGACTTGATGCCGCGGGCCACGCACTCCGGTCCGGCGGCGACGATCTCAACGGTCATCGACCAGGTCGCGGCCGGTTCAGCGGCCAGCAACTCCAGGTAGCCGCGCAGCGTGGCGTGCACCATGCTCCGCCAGTCATCGCCGCCGGCCTGGGAAAGTCCGACGGTCAGCTGGTCGCGGACGACCTCGATGCCGTCGTCGAACGCGGCCAGGAAACAGGCTTCCTTGCTGGGGAAATGCTGGTAGAAGGTCTGTCGGGACACGGCCGCGCGCTCCACGATGTCACCGATTGTGGTCGCGGCGTAGCCCTTGGCCGCGACCACGTGCAAGGTGGCATGCGTCAAGCGCCCGCGCTGCGAAAGGCCGACGTCCTCACGGGTCAACGTGTGTCGGCGCGGCAGCGGCTCACCCCGGTACGGGAGCGAGGTGAGCGCCTCGTTGAACGGACTGCCGGCCACCTCGTCATCGTACGAGCCCGCGTTCCCCACGACAGCCGCCGGCCAGGGGTTACTCTGGCGAAATGGCTGCCAAGCGACCGAATCCCGCGCTGTGGCTGTACTACCAGTACGGTGGCCGGTTGCCGGAGAAGCACCGGGACTGGGTGCTGCACGACGGCACCTGCCGCACCTGGCTGGTCCGGGTGTTCGCCCGCGGCCTAGTCGTGGTCGCGCCGATCGCCGCCGTGCTGTTCATGATTCTGCTGCTGCTGGGCCATTCCTGGCCGCTGGCCGCCGGTTCGGTAGTGCTGGGCCTGCTGGTCAACATCCGCTACACGCTGTCGTATTCGGTGGAGAGCGTGGACGGCCGGCTGGCCCGACACGGCTTCCCCGCCGGCCACGGCTCGGCCGTGCGCCGCAGGGCGTACGAACTCGCGCACGCGGACGAGGCCGCGCGCTACCGGGCCGCCTATCGCGCCGGCGAGGACTGAGCCCGACGCGTACGCATCGGGCCCGGCTACTCCTGTCGACGTAGTACGAAATCGCTCTCCCGCGCGGATGCCGCGACCGCGGCGTCGGATGGACGCTGTCGGCATGAGAGAACAGTTGTTGGCCTGGTGGCACGGCGGACCCGGCGACATGGGCTGGGGTCCGGCCTGGTGGGGGGTTTCCATGCTGGCGTTGCTCGCGATCGGCGTCGGCGTCGCGTTCTTCCTGACCCGCCGGCAGCCGCCCATCCGGGCCGGTTATCCGCCGTATCAACCGCCGTATCAGCAAAGCCCCGAGGACATGCTGGCCGCGCGCTTCGCCCGGGGCGAGATCGCCGAGGAGGAATACCTGTCCCGCCTGGCGACGCTGCGCGGCGGGCAGTCCGGTTGAGCTCAGCGAGTGTCCGACCGTCATGTGACCATGGAGGGCATGATCCGACGTTGGCACGCGCTGGTGATCGACTGTCCGGACCCGTCCGGGCTGGCCGATTTCTACCAGGAACTGCTGGGCTATCAACGGGTGAAGGACGAGGAGGACTGGGTCGCGATCGCGGATGGGCCGAACCGGCCGGCGATCGCGTTCCAGCGGGCGCCCGACCTGCGGCCGCCGCGCTGGCCCGATCCCGAACATCCGCAACAGCAGCACGTCGACATCAAGGTTGACGATGTCGACGCGGCCGACGCGGCGGAACCGCGGGTGCTCGCGCTCGGCGCGCGGCGACTACCCGGCGAGGGAAAAGAATTCCGGGTGTACGCCGACCCGGTGGGTCATCCCTTCTGCCTGGTCTGGTGATCGAGGAACCACCTGGCCGTGGCGCTGGCCGGAACCAGTGTGGGCACGGTGGCCGCTGCCGCGCCGGCCCGTGCGGATTCGCCACCACCGATCAACGCGCTGACCATGCAACCCCCGCGGACCGCGCCGATCTACGCCTACCACGCGGACCACGACGAGTTGATCCCGTACAGCTCCGCGCATGCGTTGTGGAGCAAGTACTGTGCCGAGGGCGTCGCGGTGGATCTGCGGACCAGTTTCCTCGATGACCACGTCAGTTACGCGGTCACCGGAGCGCCGGGTGCGGTGGGGTATCTCGCCGACCGCTTCGCCGGTCTGCCGGCGCCCAGCAACTGCTGAGCAGCCGCACTGCTGAAACTGTCGAATTGTTGATGGGCTGACGGGAGTTCCGGTGTCGAATTCACAGCCGAGCGGCCGGCGGGACTACGGCGGCCGCTCGGCGGCGGTCCGCCGGGTCGAACGCCGGCGGCGGCTGCTGGACGCGGCGCTGGACCTGTTCGGCACCAACGGTTACGCGGCCACCTCCATCGAGCGGCTGTGCGGTCAGGCCAACGTGTCCACCCGCAATTTCTACGAGGAGTTCGCCGGCCGCGAGTCGCTGCTCATCGCCCTGCACGACCACATCACCGAGCGGGCGTACCACGCGGTGCTGGCCGCCGTCGCGGATCTGGTGGACGCCTCGACCGAGGAACGGGTAGACCGCGCGGTGTCCGGCTACATCGGCACCGTCGCGGCCGATCCGCGGTGGACCAGGATCGCCTTTGTCGAGGTGGTCGGGGTGAGCGCGGCGGTCGAACGGCACCGGCTGGCCTGGCGCGGCCGGCTCGCGCAACTGGTGGAATCCGAGGCCGCGATCGCGATGAATCGCGGCGAGGCCACCAAACGGGACTTCTCGCTGACTGCGATGGCGTTCATCGGCGCGGTGAACGAGCTCGTCCACCACTGGTCGATCCACGGCCAGCAGGTGCCACTGGACCGGATCAGGGCCGAGCTGACCCGGCTGGCGATGGCCGCGCTGACCGCCCCATGATCCACCTTGGAAACACTTCGGCCGGCTCCTGAAGCGGAGCCGGCCGAAGTTCGAACCCCATCCCGCTGTCAGAACGAACCGGGACCGTTCGGGGTTCCCAAACCGGACGGGCCGGAATAACCGCCGACCGCCGTGCACAGGTAGCTGCCCGAGCACGACCCGTTGGAACCCGACTTCACGTCGTTCAGTGAGCCGGTGTGGCTGTAGACGTGCGAGGCATCGTTGATCGACGCGGTGTTGCCGGCGAGGGCGTAGACGCTGGCGACGATCGGCGAGGCCGCGCTGGTGCCGCCCACTTCGAGCCAGCCGTCCGAGCCGGGCAGCAGCCCGAGTTGGATCAGGGCGTCGCACAGGGTATAGCTGCCGCAGGTGTTGTAGGTGTCGTAGACAGCCAGCCCGGTGGCCGGGTCGGCCACCGCCGACACGTCCGCGACCGTGCGCTTCGCGCACCCGGTGTCCGTCTGCCAGGCGGGCTTCGGCTCGAACGCCGAACAACCGGAACCCGCGCCGGACCACGCCGTCTCGGACCAGCCGCGACTGTTGGCGGCCTTCTTCAGCGAGGTGCCGCCGACCGCCGTCACATACGGCGAGGACGCCGGCCAGAGCACGCCGTAACCGGAGTCGCCGGAGCTCGCCGTGATCGCGACGCCATGGTGGTTGAAGTGCGCGTCATCGGTGGTGTCGGTGGGTGCTTCGGGGCCGCCCCAACTGTTCGAGACCGCCACCACGCCCGGCAGCTTCGCCGCGGTGTCCTCGGCGGCGAACATCGGCGGGTTGTCCGCCGTGGACGCCTCCACCAGATCGATCTTGCAGTCCGCGCAGGCCGCCGAAACCATATCCAGGTCCAGGCTCTCCTCCATCGCCCAACCCGCGTCCGCGGTCGGCAATGGCGATTTGGCGCCTTTGTCGTTCAGTTTTTTGAAGCAGCCATTCGCCGTTGTACACGCGGGCAGGTTGTTATGGCTGCGATACACCGCCAGATCGGCTTCGGCGTTCGGGTCGTCATAGGCATCCACAATCGCGACTGTCTTACCGCCGGACGGAATTCCGTTGAGGTTGTAGGCGGATCGGATATCGGCCGCCTGATAACCGGTCGGCGAGCTCATCAGCAGCGGAGCCAGCAGGCCGACAATAGTCCGCTGCGCCCGGACCTCGCCCTGACATTTCACCTGGGCGGATCCACTGGCACAGGGGAACGCCAACGACAGCAGACCGGAGATGCCCTGGTCTGCCGCCGGTGTCAGCGCGGGTGTCAGATCCGGCGGCACATCCGACGTCGCGGCGCCGGCCGAGCCCGAGGCCACTGTCGTGGCGAGTGCGACAGTCACCGCAGCGGCGGCACCGGCGGTCAACAGCCGCCGAACCACGTGTGCGCCGACCAGGCCCCGACCCCTCATGTGAATTCCTCCAGTCGCGCGTTCGCGCCAATCGGATGTGAATAACAATAGGATTCCACGTCCGAGTTGGCGCACGATAGGAGAATTCAATGACGACTGTGGGTCAATTCCGTAAAACAGCCCATCCGGTTGGCTGCGATGGTGTTACCGGAAACGCGCAACTGCCGTTGCGGCCTTGAGAGCACGTCGGCCGGCCCCTGTTCAGGAGCCGGCCGAAGCGTGCGTGCGTCAGAACGCGCCGGTGCCGTTGGGCGTTCCCCAGCCGGTCGGTCCGTCGTAGCCGGGGCCGGCGGTGCACAGGTAGCTCCCGGAACACGAGCCGTTCGAGCCGGACGTGACGTCGTTCAGCGAGCCGGTGTGGCTGTAGACGTAGGAGCTGCCGCTGATCGAGGGGGTGTTGCCGGCGAGGGCGTACACGCTGGCGATGATCGGCGAGGCCGCGCTGGTGCCGCCCACCTCGATCCAGCCGTCCGCGCCCTGCACGACCCCGAACTCGATAAGGAAATCGCACCAGGGGTAGCTGCCGCAGGTGTTGTAGGTGTCGTAGACCGCCACACCGGTATTCGGGTCAGCCACCGCCGACACGTCCGCGACCGTTCGCTTCGAGCACCCGGTGTCATGTTGCCACGATGGCTTCGGCTCGTATGCCGAGCAGCCCGAACCAGCGCCGGACCAGGCGGTCTCCGACCAACCGCGGGCGTTGGACGCCTTGGTCAGCGACGTCCCGCCGGCGGCGGTGACGTACGGCGAGGACGCCGGCCAGAGCGCGCCGTACCCGGAGTCGCCGGAACTGGCCGTGATCGCGACGCCGGAATGGTTGAAGTGCGCGTCATCGGTGGTGTCGCTGGTCGCCTCGGGGCTGCCCCAGCTGTTCGAGACCGCTACCACGCCCGGCAGCTTCGCGGCGCTGTCCTCGGCGGCGAACATCGGCGCGTTGTCCGCTGTGGACCCTTCCACCAGGTCGATCTTGCAGTCCGGGCAGGTGGCCGAGACCATGTCCAGGTCGAGGCTTTCTTCCAGACCCCAGCCGGCGTCCGCGGCCGGCAGTGGCGAACTGGCGCCGTTGCCGTTGTACTTGTGGAAGCAGCCATTGGCGGTGGTGCACGCCGACAATCCGTTGTGGCTGCGGTACACCGCGAGGTCGGCCTCGGCGTTCGGATCGTCATAGGCGTCCACGATCGCGACCGTGCGGCCGCCCGACGAGGTGCCCTTCAGGTTGTAGGCGGACCGGATGTCGGCCGACTCGTATCCGGTCGGGGTGCTCATCAGCAGCGGCGCCAGCAACCCACGGCTGTTCCGCTTCGCCTTCATCTTGCCCTGGCAGTACTCCTGGCCTGCCCCGCTGGCGCACGGGAAACTCAAGGTCAGCAGCGATGCGGAGAGCCGATCGGCCAGCGGAGTCGACACCGTCGCGGCGGACGCCTGCGGCGAACTCACCGCCGTGGCGAACGCCAGAGTGACCACGCCGGCGGTCCCGACCGTCAGCAGTCTCCGGATCGTCCGCACCGTCCGTGACTTGAATCCGCTCCGGTCCGCAGAGCCCTGACGCCTCATCTGAATGCCTCCAGTCACCCGATCGTGCCGCGCACACTAATGGGTGAGATAACCCGGCGCGACCACCATCGGGTGGAACCAACAATAAGTCCCATATGACGGACAACCCAGATAAAACCGATTCAGTCACAATTCGTGAGCGATCTGGCAAACACACCCACTCGGGTGGCGGCGGTCTGTTATCGACCGGCCGCGCCGGGGGGTGACGGTACGGAGTGCAACAAACACTGAATGTTATCTATACGTCGGCCGACCCACGTCCCGGAGCCGGCCGACGTACAGATGCGCGAACCCGCGTCAGAACGCCGCGGTGCCGTTGGGTGTGCCCAGTCCGGTCGGGCCGTCGTAGCCGGGACCGGCGGTGCACAGGTAGCTGCCGCCGCAGGAGCCGTTCGAGCCTGAGGTGACGTCGTTCAGCGAACTGGCGTGGCCGTACGGGTACGACCCGTCCTTGATCGACGCGGTGTTGCCGGCGAGGGCGTACACGCTGGCGATGATCGGTGTCGCCGCGCTCGTGCCGCCCACCGGGGCCCAGCCGTCAAGGCCCTGAGCGAAGCCGAACGCGATGAACCAGTCGCACCAGGGAGCACCGCCACAGGTGTTGTACGTGTCGTAGACGGCCACGCCGGTGTACGGGTCGGCGACCGCCGAGACATCGGCCGTCGTTCGCTTGCCGCACTGGGAGTCCTGCTGCCAGGACGGCTTGGGCTCGTACGCCGAGCAGCCTGAGCCAGCGCCCGACCAGGCGGTCTCGGTCCAACCACGGGCGTTGGACGCCTTGTTGAGCGACGTGCCGCCCACCGCTGTCACATAGGGCGAGGACGCCGGCCAGAATGCGCCGTAGCCGGAGTCGCCGGAGCCGGCCGTGATCGCGATACCGGGGTGGTTGAAGTGCTGGTCATCGGTGGTGTCGGTGGTCACCTCCTTGTCGCCCCAACTGTCGGAGATCGCCACCACGCCCGGTAGCTTCGCCGCGGTGTCCTCGGCGATGTAGAGCTGCGCGTTGTCCGATGTGGACGCTTCCACCAGGTCGATCTTGCAGTCCGAGCAGGTCGCCGAGACCATGTCCAAGTCCAGGCTCTCCTCCTCGGCCCAACTGGCGTCCGCCGGCGGCAGTGGCGAGCTGGCGCCGTTCTGGTTGACCTTGTGGAAGCAGCCATTGGCGGTGGTGCACGCCGGCAGGTTGTTGTGGCTGCGGTACACCCCGAGGTCGGCTTCGGCGTTCGGGTCGTCGTTGGCGTCCACGATCGCCACCGTGCGGCCGCCCGACGAGGTTCCGTTCAGGTTGTACGCGGACCGGATGTCCGCGGACTCAAGGCCGATGGGCGTGCTCATCACCAGCGGAGAGAGGCGCCCATTGCTGGCCCGCTTGGCCCTGATCTTGCCCAGACAGTGCGCCGTGCCGGGGCCCTTGTCGGCGGCGCACCCGAAGTCCTCGACGGCCGACTGGGTCGATGCCGAGTTCATCTCGGCGGGCCGGGCCGGCACCGCAGCCGACGCGGTCGCGTCGCCCACCGCCGCCGTCAGCGCCACCGTGACCATCGCGACCATGGCACTGGCGACCGATGTTCGCCACACAATCATTGGTTTCCGTGACAACTTTCCGTCACCGCGAACTAATGCCCGACGCCTCATCCTGAATCCCTTCGCCCGACCCCTGTTATGGCGAATCCTTGTCTACGCAGGGCATCCGGCGTATCAGCAGTTCTACGTATACCGACCAGTAATCAAGTCGGTGGTGGACCGGTTCCGTCACGGAACGCGACTAATGAGACGGCTCAGCTCCGTCGGCAACCAGGACGTAGACCCAGCGGCCTTCCTCGGTCCGGCCGAGCCGGTACCTGGTCTCGATCTTGGGGCCGCCGTGCAGGAAGACGTGGGTGACGATGGCGCCCACCGTTCGGGTGGACGGCAGCGGTTCCTGCCGGCCGTCCAACGGACCGCCGACGTACTCAGCCGTGTGCCGCGCCGTCACGCCGCTCCCTCCTTGCCTCCTGCCCGCCCTGCCCTGTCCCCCAGCGCCGTCCCCCGGCCACTGGCGTCCTCCCACAGTAGGACGCGGACCGGTCGGCGCCCAAGATCCGCGCTCACCCAGCTGGCCGAACGGTTGCCGAGTCGACCGGGCGTTCGGACGTATTCAGCCATTCGACTGAAGGTCACCCGAAGCGGTCGCGAACTTCCCAGCCTGGATATGCGCGCAGTGTCCCGATCTCTAGACTCAGGTCGTTTAGTCAACCCGAAGGGACCATGGTGCGCGACGGATCGGCGCGGCTGACGCCGGACCGCGGCGACGGTGAACCGGACGCGGACACCCGGACGTTCGCCCGTCAGTGGGCGGCCGAATTGGCCAACACCAGCCACGTCGCCCTGTCCCGAGCTGAAATCGAACAGGTGCTGCACGACGTGACCCAGGAACTGGTGGCGATGCTGCGCGCCGAGTCGTTCAGTCCGGAGCCGGCGGCGGCCATCGGCGCGCGGCTGGTCGCGGACAACTTCACCGAGCCGCGGGCACTCGGCCGCAGCATCACCCTGCTGGGCGCCGAACTGCCCGCGCTGGCCGATCTCCCGCACGACGAAGT
>DASZLR010000051.1:0-15711 GCA_035552275.1 Pseudonocardiaceae bacterium
CCGGAAGCAGAGCAACTGCCGGCGCGGCGATCGGCCGAGCCGGCAGAACTCGGGGAGGCGTGAGCTGCCCTTTGGGGTTCACTCCTCCTTTGCCGGCCGGGCCTCCGGCGGCAGCACGCCCCAGTCGATGAGCTGTTCGGTCAGCTCGCCCGGGGTCATGTCGTAGATGATCGCCAGCGAACGCAGGTCCTCGGTGCGGATCGAGAGCACCTTGCCGTTGTAGTCGCCGCGCTGGCTCTGGATGGTGGCCGCGTACCGGGCCAGCGGACCGACCTTTTCGGCCGGCAGCTGTTGCAACCGCTCCAGGTTGATGACGATTTTGGTGGCCGGTTCGGCGCCCGAGGGCACCCGGCCTTCGGGCAGCAGCTCGGCCACCGGGACTCCGTAGAAGTCGGCCAGCTCGGCCAGCTTCTGCACGGTCACCGCGCGGTCGCCGCGCTCGTACGACCCGACAACGACGGCCTTCCACCGGCCGCCCGACTTCTGCTCGACGCCGTGCAGGGAAAGGCCCTGCTGCTGCCGGATGCCGCGGAGCTTGCCACCCAGCGCCTTGGCGTAGTCACCCATCTGACGGTTCTCCATTCATTCGCCCCGTCAGCCGGTTGAGGAACGCCGCGGGGAAGCTCAGGTCGACACGCAGAGTAATGGTTACTCATCGTTGCCACCAGGTCAAGCAGATCTGTGAACGTGATCGTTCGACTTGCCCGGGACCACTCGGAAGGATGACCGCGCTCACCTGATACCGTGCAGGTCAGAGCCGGTACACGCCGGGCTCGACATCCTTTAATGACCCGTCCGGCGAGGCGGGGAAGGAGGTCTGACCGTGGCGCCGCCACCGCGTGGCGCGACGGATTCCGCTGATGAGCGTGAGTTGCTCTCAGCGGGTGATGTCGCGCGCACCGTCGCCCGAATGGCCCATCAGGTCATCGAGAAGACGGCACTGGACACCGCCGATGGTCCGTCCGTGGTGTTGCTGGGAATTCCCCGTCGAGGCGCGCCGCTGGCCCAGCGGCTGGCCGGTCAGATCGCGCGGTTCGCCAGCATCGCCGTGCCGGTCGGCATCATCGACGTCACCCTCTACCGGGACGACCTGCGCCGGCAGCCGCATCGCCCGCTCGAATCGACCCAACTTCCGCCCGGCGGCATCGACGACGCGCTGGTCGTGCTGGTGGACGACGTGTTGTTCTCCGGCCGCACCATCCGGGCCGCCCTGGACGCGCTGCGCGATCATGGCCGGCCACGGGCGGTGCAACTCGCCGTCCTGGTCGACCGGGGGCACCGCGAGCTGCCGATCCGCGCCGACTACGTGGGCAAGAACGTGCCGACCGCGCTCACCGAAGATGTCGCGGTGCTGCTCACCGAGGTCGACGGCGCCGACCGGGTGCTGCTGCACCGCACTCGGATGCGGGTGAGCCCGTGAAGCATCTGCTGTCCACCGAGAACCTGGACCGGGACACCGCGTCCGAGCTGCTGGCCACCGCCGACTCGCTCAAACGCACCCTGCACGGCCGCGAGGTGCGCAAGCTGCCGACGCTGCGCGGCCGCACCGTGGTCACCCTGTTCTACGAGAACTCCACCCGCACCAGGGTTTCCTTCGAGGTCGCCGGCAAGTGGATGAGCGCCGACGTGATCAACATGTCGGCCGGCGGCTCCTCGGTCGGCAAGGGCGAGTCGCTGCGGGACACCGCGTTGACGCTGGCCGCCGCCGGCGCGGACTGCGTGATCCTGCGCCATCCCGCGTCCGGCGCCGCGCACCGGCTGGCCGGCTGGTTGGCCGAAGCCGGGGTGTCGGTGGTCAACGCCGGCGACGGCACGCACGAGCACCCCACCCAGGCGCTGCTGGACGCGGCCACCCTCACCGAGCGGCTCGGCTCGCTGGACGACCGGCGGATCGCCATCGTCGGGGACGTGCTGCACAGCCGGGTGGCCCGGTCGAACGTGCACCTGTTGCGCACGCTCGGCGCGGAGGTGGTGTTGGTCGCGCCGCCGACGCTGGTGCCCGAGGGCCTGGCCCGCTGGCTGGACGCGGTCGGCGTGCCGGTCAGCCACGAGTTGGACGCCGAGTTGCCCAGCCTGGACGCGGTGATGCTGCTGCGGGTGCAGGCCGAGCGGATGCACGGCGGCTTCTTCCCGTCCGCCCGCGAGTACGCGGTGAGCTACGGGTTGTCTCAGGCACGGCTGGAACTGTTGCCCGAACATGCCATCGTGCTGCATCCCGGCCCGATGCTACGCGGCATGGAGATCGCCTCCTCCGTCGCCGACTCGCCACGCGCGGTGATCACCGAACAGGTGCGCAACGGCGTGCACGTCCGGATGTCCGTGCTTTATCACCTGCTGGCCAGCGAAACGGAGGCCGCGTGACCACCGGTGCGATGACGGAAACCCTGCTGCTGCGCGGAGTTCGGCCCTACGGTGAGGGCGAGCCGGTGGATCTGCTGCTGCGGGACGGGGTGATCGCCCGCGTCGCCGCGCGGATCGAGGCTGGTGAGCACGCCGGGGCCGAGACAGTCGACGGGGCGGGCCTGATCGCGCTGCCCGGATTCGTGGACCTGCACACTCACCTGCGCGAGCCGGGCCGTGAGGACGCCGAGACCATCGCCACCGGTTCGGCGGCCGCCGCGCTCGGCGGCTATACGGCGGTGTTCGCGATGGCCAACACCGATCCGGTGGCCGACAACGCGGTCATCGTCGAGCACGTCTGGCGGCGTGGTCGAGAGGTCGGACTGGTTGACGTGCACCCGGTCGGCGCGGTGACGGTCGGCCTGGCCGGCGAGAAGCTGGCCGAGTTGGGCAGCATGGCCCGGTCCCGAGCCGGAGTGCGGATGTTCTCCGACGACGGGCACTGCGTGGCCGATCCGCTGGTGATGCGCCGGGCGCTGGAATACAGCACCGCGCTGGACGCGCTGATCGCCCAACACGCCGAGGACCCCCGGTTGACCGAAGGTGCACAGGCCCATGACGGTCAGCGGGCCGCCAAACTCGGTCTGGCCGGCTGGCCGACGTCGGCGGAAGAGTCGATCATCGCCCGGGACTGCCTGCTGGCCGCCGAGACCGGCGCCCGGCTGCATGTCTGCCATGTGTCCACCGCCGGTGCCGCCGAGCTGCTGGGCTGGGCAAAGCCCAGGGCCGCAACGGTTTCCGCCGAAGTCACCCCGCATCATCTGCTGCTCACCGACGAGCGGTTGGCCAGCTACGATCCGGTGAACAAGGTCAACCCGCCGCTGCGCGAGGACCGCGATGTGCGGGCGCTGCGCACCGCGCTGGCCGAGGGCGTGATCGACTGCGTGGCGACCGACCACGCCCCGCACGCGCCGCAGGACAAGGACTGCGAGTGGGCGGCGGCCCGGCCGGGGATGCTGGGTTTGCAGACCGCGCTGTCCGTGGTGGTGCTGACCATGGTGCGCACCGGGCTGCTGGACTGGCGTGGCGTGGCGCGGGTGATGAGCGAACGGCCGGCGGCCATCGCCGGCCTGCCGGACCAGGGTCGGCCGCTGGCCGAGGGTGAGCCGGCGAACCTGGTGTTGGTCGATGCGGACGCGTCCTGGACGGTGCACGGCGATCAGTTCGCCAGCATCGCCAGCAACACGCCGTTCGAGGGAATGAAGCTGCCGGCGCGGGTGGTGGCGACGGTCTACCGCGGGCGCCGAACCACAATGGACGGAAGGGTCCGTACATGATCCGGTTGCTGCTGGTGCTGGCGACACTGGTCTTCTTCGTGCTGTGCGCGCTGGCGATGCGGTGGGGTTGGCGCAATCGAGTCCGTCGGCAGAGCTACCTGCCGGCCTTTCCGGACGCCCCGGAAGCGGAGCCGGCCGACCTGCTGTTGCCCGAGCAACATGGCGTCTATGTGGGCACCACGCTGGCCGGCGACTGGCAGGACCGGGTGGCCGTAGGTGGAGTCGGACTGCGCGCGACGGCGACGGTGAAGCTGGCCAGGGAGGGGCTGCTGTTCGACCGCGAGGGCGCCAGCCGGGTGTGGATTCCGGCCGAGTCGTTGCGCGACGCGCGCACCGACCGGGCGTTGGCCGGCAAGGTGATGGGCATCGACGGGCTGCTCGTGGTGCGCTGGCAGGTCGGCGACTATGAGTTCGACTCCGGATTCCGTGGCGACGACAAGGATGTGTACGGCGAGTGGGTGACGGCGGTGCGATCGCTGGCGGGGCAGTCATGACGGCCGTGACTGATACAGCGGTCCTGGTGTTGGAGGATGGCCGGGTGTTCCGGGGCCAGCCGTTCGGCGCGGTCGGGTCCAGTCTGGGTGAAGTGGTGTTCTGCACCGGGATGACCGGTTACCAGGAGACCCTGACCGATCCGTCGTACCACCGGCAGATCGTGGTGCAGACCGCGCCGCAGATCGGCAACACCGGTTGGAACGACGAGGACGACGAGTCGGCGCGCATCTGGGTCGCCGGATATGTGGTGCGCGATCCGGCCCGCCGGCCGTCGAACTGGCGGGCCAAGCGTTCGTTGGACGAGGAGCTGGCCCGGCAAGGGATCGTCGGCATCGCCGGGATCGACACCCGCACGCTGACCCGGCACATCCGGGAGCGCGGCGCGATGCGGGCCGGCGTCTTCTCCGGTGACGCGCTCGCCCCCGAGGCCGAATTGCTGGCCAGAGTGCGGGATTCCGCGTCGATGCTGGGCGCCGACCTGGCCGGCGAGGTCACCGCGGCTCGGACGTATGTCGTGCCGGCGGACGGCGAGCGCCGGTTGCGGGTCGCCGCGCTGGACCTGGGGATCAAGTCGAACACACCGCGGATGCTGGCGGCGCGCGGGATTGAGACGCACGTGCTGCCGCTGTCGGCGACCGCCGATGAATTGCTGGCGGTCGAGCCGGACGGGGTGTTCATCTCCAACGGCCCCGGCGATCCGGCGGTCGCCGAGCACGCGGTGGCGCTGGCGGCCGAGGTGCTGAACCGGCGGATTCCGTTGTTCGGTATCTGTTTCGGCAACCAGATCCTCGGCCGGGCGCTGGGCCGGAGCACCTACAAAATGCGGTATGGGCACCGAGGGATCAATGTGCCGGTGATCGACATCTCGTCGGGCCGGGTGGCGATCACCGCGCAGAACCACGGGTTCGCGCTGGAGGGCGAGGCGGGGGAAAGGTTCGACACCCCCTTCGGGCCGGCCGTGGTCAGCCACTACTGCCCCAACGACGGCACCGTGGAGGGCCTGCGCTGCCTGGACGTGCCGGCCTTCTCGGTGCAGTACCACCCCGAAGCCGCCGCCGGCCCGCACGACGCCGCCGTGCTGTTCGACGAGTTCGTCGGCCTGATGGAGAAGGGCAGCCTCGCGTGACCGCGTCCGCTCGACCCACCATCGAACGACTCCGCATCCGCAATTACCGCGTACTGCGGGATGTCACTTTCGACAAGCTGACGCCGCTGACCGTGCTGTTCGGTCCGAACGGCAGCGGGAAGTCGACCGTCTTCGACGTGTTCGCCTTCCTGCACGAGGCATTCAGTACCAACCTGCGGCGTGCCTGGGACCGCCGTAACCGAATCGAACAGATCCGTAGTCGTGGCACCACCGGTCCCATCGAGTTCGAGCTGATCTGTCGGGAAGATGACGGAAGCCCGCCGGTTGTCTACTCGCTCGCCATCGATGAGGAGCATGGCGTGCCCGTCGTGGTGAACGAGGTCGTGCGCGAATGGACGCCACGACAACCGAGCCTGGAGTGGCGCGACATCTTGCGGTTCTCTCGTGGGTCCGGCTCGGTGTACGACGAGGCTGCGGGTCGCGGAACCGAAGAGTCGCTGGACGGCTCCGATCTGCTCGCTGTGAGCACGCTGGGGCAGCTCAGCCGGCATCCCAAGGTGGCGGCATTGCGCCGTTTCATTTCCGGCTGGTACCTGTCCTACATCAGCGCGGACAACGTCCGTTCCCTGACCGAAGCTGGGCCGCAGGAACGGCTGTCAGAGACTGGCGACAACCTGCCCAATGTCGTTCAGTTCCTCCAGGAGCTGCACCCGGATCGCCTGGAGTCGATCCTCCGAGTGCTGGGCGAACGGGTGCCCGGTCTGGAGCGGGTCGAGTCCGAACGCCTGCCGGATGGCCGGTTGTTGCTTCGGCTGAAGGATCGGCCGTTCGACCAGCCGATTCGGGCCAAGTTCATCTCCGATGGAACGCTCAAGCTGTTGGCGTACCTGACGGTGCTCTACGATCCCGACGGGGCTTCCATCGTGGGTATCGAGGAGCCGGAAAACCAGCTTCATCCTCGATTGTTGTATGCCTTGGCGGAGGAAGTGCGCGCGGCCGCCGGGCGTAGCCAAATGCTGGTCACGACGCACTCGCCGTATTTCGCGGACGCACTGCGTCCGGAAGAGTTGTGGGCGCTGTATCGCGATGCGGACGGCTTCACTCGTAATGTCCGCGCATCGGATCTGCCGAAGGTCAAGGCGATGGTCGAGGCCGGCGGGTTGCTGGGCGCGCTGTGGATGGAGGGCTACTTCGATGCCGCTGATCCCCTGCGATACGGCGGGCGGCGGCGATGACCAACGGCGTCAGTCTGGAAGTCGTGGTCGAGGAGCCATCTGCCGCGGAGGTTCTGGGATCGTTGCTGCCCAAGATCGTCCCAGGCGTGCCGTTCGAGATTCGGGTGCTACGGGGCAAGGACATGCTGCTGAAGGAACTGCCTGACCGGCTCCGCGGCTACGCGGGTTGGATCGATGCGACCGCGACCAAGGTCGTCATCTTGGTGGACCGCGACGCAGACGACTGTGTCGAGCTGAAAGCGCGATTGGCGGACCTGGTGAAACAAGCCGGGCTCCGGCTCCACCGAGTGACCACGCGGGACGCCAACGTGCTCCTGCGGATCGTGATCGAAGAGCTCGAAGCATGGTTCTTTGGGGACGTGCCGGCCTTGTGCCGGGCCTATCCGAAAGTACCCCGGACCCTCGCGCAGCAGGCCGCCTATCGCGACCCGGACCGGATAGCCGGTGGGACGTGGGAGGCGTTGGCGCGGGTGCTCAACAAGCATGGTTATCACACGAGCGGCCTGCTCAAATTGCGGCTCGCGGCAGACGTCGCCCCGCATATGGACGTCGAGTCGAATCGCTCGGAGAGCTTTCAGGTGTTTCGCGACGGCCTTCGTCGGCTGGTGAGTGAGGGATCGCATGCCTAAACGCACGGACATCCGGCACGTGCTGGTGATCGGCTCCGGGCCGATCGTGATCGGGCAGGCGTGCGAGTTCGACTACTCGGGCACCCAGGCGTGCCGGGTGCTGCGTGCCGAGGGCCTGCGGGTGTCACTGGTGAACTCCAACCCGGCGACGATCATGACCGACCCGGAGTACGCCGACGCCACCTACATCGAGCCGATCACGCCGGAGTTCGTGCAGCGGGTGATCGAGCGGGAGCGGCCGGACGCGCTGCTGGCGACGCTGGGCGGGCAGACCGCGCTGAACACCGCCGTCGCCCTGCACGAGCAGGGTGTGCTGGCCAAGTACGGCGTCGAGCTGATCGGCGCGGACATCGAGGCGATCGGCCGGGGCGAGGACCGGCAGCGGTTCAAGGACATCGTGCGCGCGGTCGGCGGCGAGGTGCCGCGCAGCCGGGTGTGCCGGTCGATGGACGAGGTGCGGGCCGCCGCCGACGACCTCGGCCTGCCGGTGGTGATCCGGCCGTCGTTCACCATGGGCGGCCTGGGTTCCGGCATGGCGCACACGCCGGCGGAGCTGGAACGCCTGGCGTCCCAAGGATTGTCGTCCTCGCCGGTGCACGAGGTGCTGATCGAGGAGAGCGTGCTCGGCTGGAAGGAGTTCGAGCTGGAGCTGATGCGCGACCGCGCGGACAACGTGGTCGTGGTGTGCTCCATCGAGAACATCGACCCGATGGGCGTGCACACCGGCGACTCGGTGACCGTCGCGCCGGCCATGACGCTCACCGACCGTGAGTACCAGCACATGCGCGACCTGGGCATCGCGGTGCTGCGCGAGGTCGGCGTCGACACCGGCGGCTGCAACATCCAGTTCGCCATCCACCCGGACACCGGCCGGATGGTGGTCATTGAGATGAACCCCCGGGTGTCCCGGTCCTCGGCGCTGGCGTCGAAGGCCACCGGCTTCCCGATCGCCAAGATCGCCGCCAAACTGGCCATCGGCTACACCCTGGACGAGATCAGCAACGTCCTCACCGGCGAGACCCCGGCCAGCTTCGAGCCCACCCTCGACTATGTGGTCGTCAAGATCCCCCGGTTCGCGTTCGAGAAGTTCCCCGGCGCCGACCCGACGCTGACCACCACGATGAAAAGCGTCGGCGAGGCGATGTCGCTGGGCCGCAACTTCGCCGAGGCGTTGGGCAAGGCGCTGCGCTCGATGGAGACCGGCCGAGCCGGCTTCTGGACCAAACCGGACCCGGTTGGCGAGACCCTGGAGTCCACAATGGAGGCGCTGCGCACCGGCCACGACGGCCGGCTGTACACCGTGGAGCGGGCGCTGCGGCTGGGCGCCACAGTGGACCAGGTCGCCGCCGGGTCCGGCATCGACCCCTGGTTCGTGGACCAGATCGCCGCGCTGGTCGAACTGCGCGACGAGGTCGAGGACGCGCCGGTACTGGACGAGGTGCTGTTGCGCCGGGCCAAGCACCACGGCCTGTCCGACCGGCAGATCGCCGCGCTGCGTCCGGAACTGGCCGGCGAGAACGGGGTGCGCACCCTGCGGCACCGGCTGGGCGTCCGGCCGGTGTTCAAGACGGTGGACACCTGCGCGGCGGAGTTCGCCGCGCACACCCCGTACCACTACTCGGCCTATGAGCTCGATCCGGCGGCCGAGTCGGAGATCACCGAGCAGCGCGAGCGGCCGAAGGTGCTGATCCTGGGCTCCGGTCCGAACCGGATCGGGCAGGGCATCGAGTTCGACTACTCGTGCGTGCACGCGGCGACCACGCTGCGGGACGCCGGGTACGAGACGGTGATGGTCAACTGCAACCCGGAGACGGTGTCCACCGACTACGACACCGCCGACCGGCTCTACTTCGAGCCGCTGACCTTCGAGGACGTGCTCGAGGTCGTGCACGCCGAGCGGTCGTCCGGAACGATCGCCGGCATGATCGTGCAGCTCGGCGGCCAGACGCCGCTGGGCCTGGCGCAGCGACTGGCCGACGCCGGGGTGCCGATCGTCGGCACCCCGCCGGAGGCGATCCATCTCGCCGAGGACCGGGGCGCCTTCGGCCAGGTGCTCACCACCGCCGGTCTGCCCGCCCCGCGCTACGGCATGGCGACCAGCTTCCCGGAGGCGCGGGCCATCGCCACCGAGATCGGCTACCCGGTGCTGGTCCGGCCGTCCTATGTGCTCGGCGGGCGCGGCATGGAGATCGTCTACGACGAGCAGTCGCTGGAGAGCTACATCGCCCGCGCCACCGCCGTGTCGCCGGAGCACCCGGTGCTGGTCGACCGATTCCTCGATGATGCCATCGAAATCGACGTGGACGCCCTGTACGACGGCGACGAGCTGTACGTCGGCGGAGTCATGGAGCACATCGAGGAGGCTGGCGTGCACTCCGGCGACTCGTCCTGCGCGCTGCCGCCGATCACCTTGGGCCAGGCGGACATCGAGGCGGTCCGGGTGTCCACACTGGCCATCGCCCGGGGCGTGGGCGTGCGCGGGCTGATCAACGTCCAGTACGCGCTCAAGGACGACACCCTGTACGTGCTGGAGGCCAATCCGCGGGCGTCGCGGACGGTCCCGTTCGTCTCCAAGGCCACCGCTGTCCCGCTGGCCCAGGCCGCCGCGCGGGTCATGCTCGGCGCGAGCATCGGCCAGTTGCGCGCCGACGGCCTGCTGCCCAGCCACGGCGATGGCGCCGAACTGCCGGCCGACGCGGCGGTGTCGGTGAAGGAGGCGGTGCTGCCGTTCCACCGCTTCCGCACCCCGGAGGGCCACGGCGTGGACTCGCTGCTCGGGCCGGAGATGAAGTCCACCGGCGAGGTGATGGGCATCGACTCCAGCTTCGGCAAGGCGTTCGCCAAGTCGCAGACCGCCAGCTACGGCTCGCTGCCCACCACCGGCACGGTGTTCGTGTCGGTGGCCAACCGGGACAAGCGGGCGATCGTGTTCCCGGTGAAGCGGCTGGCCGACCTCGGCTTCAAGGTGTTGGCCACGGTCGGCACCGCGTCGGTGTTGCGCCGCAACGGAATCCCGGCCACCGTGGTGCGCAAGCATCTGGACGGCGGAGACAACATTGTGGACGCCATCCGGGCCGGCGAGGTGGACATCGTGATCAACACCCCGTACGGCAACAGCGGCCCGCGCATCGACGGCTACGAGATCCGCACCGCCGCCGTGGCCCGCGCGATCCCGTGCATCACCACCATCCAGGGCGCCGCCGCCGCCGTGCACGGCATCGAGGCGCTGATCCAGGGCGACGTGGGCGTGCGGCCGTTGCAGGAACTGCACCAGGCGCTGCGGGAGCAGTGGTGACCCCGTTCGGCGCGCGGCTGGCTGAGGCCGTTTCGACGTACGGGCCGCTGTGCGTGGGCATCGACCCCCATCCGGGGCTGCTGGACGACTGGGGGCTTTCCCGCGATGCCGGTGGGGTGGAACGGTTCGCGCTCACCTGTGTGGAGGCGTTCGCGGGACGGGTCGCGGTCGTCAAGCCGCAGTCGGCGTTCTTCGAGGCGCACGGCAGCGCCGGGATCGCCGTGCTGGAGCGGGTGATCGCCGAGTTCCGCGGCACCGGCACCCAGGTGTTGGTGGACGCCAAACGGGGCGACATCGGGTCCACGATGACCGCGTACGCGCAGGCCTACCTGGCCGACGGCTCGCCGCTGGCCGGCGACGCGATCACCCTGTCGCCGTACCTGGGTTTCGGTTCGCTGGAGCCGGCGCTGCGGCTGGCCCAGGAGACCGGGCGTGGGATTTTCGTGCTGGCGCGGACATCCAATCCGGAGGGCGGGACGGTCCAGCAGGCCACCGTCGCGGATCGCTCGGTGGCCCAGACGGTGGTGGACGAGGCCGCCCAACGCAACGCAGACGCCCGTCCCCTAGGGGACATAGGGGTTGTGATTGGCGTCACACTACCCCGCCTGGACCTCGACATCTCCGCCCTCAACGGCCCGATTCTGGCCCCAGGATTCGGGGCGCAGGGCGGCACCGTGGAGCGGTTGCGGGCCCTGTTCGGACCCGACCTGTCCGGCGTCCTGCCGGCGTCCGCGCGCGACGTGCTGCGTCATGGCCCTGACCTGGGCGCACTCCAGGATGCTGCGCTGCGTGTCCGAAACATGCTGACAAACGGTGGGTAAGCCGCGTTACGCTGCGGTAATCGGCTGACAGACGATCACTCGCAGTGATCTTGTTCAAATCCGATAGGGTCCTATATCACTCAGGGTCTCGCGCGGCTGAACCGGTGGTGGTAATCAAGCCGTGGGAAGTTCTTGATAGGACTTGCCACGCTGCGATCATGACAGTGGTCAGTTCACCCATTCGGGTGGCTGGTCAGGCCGGAAAAACCACGATGGCGGAATTCGCTACCCACGTTGTCCCCGGTCACTCACTGTCGGTACGGTCGCGGCACGATCCGGAGAAACCCCACCCCACGGAGGAGATCGTGGCCCTTCCCCAGCTGACCGAGGAGCAGCGGGCCGCAGCGCTGGAGAAGGCGGCTGCCGCTCGTCGCGTCCGCGCAGAGCTCAAGGAGCGGCTCAAGCGCGGCGGCACTAACCTCAAGGACGTGCTGGCCGCCGCCGACAATGATGAGGTCTTGGGCAAGATGAAGGTCTCCGCGCTGCTTGAGTCCCTGCCGGGTGTCGGCAAGGTACGGGCGGCGCAGATCATGGAGCGCCTGGAGATCGCGACAAGCCGTCGGTTGCGCGGCTTGGGCGACCGGCAGCGCAAGGCGCTGCTCGCCGAGTTCAGCGGCGAGTGAGCAGAACACCCAGCGAGAGGGGTCGGCTGGTCGTTCTGGCCGGCCCCTCTGGGGTAGGAAAGAGCAGCCTGGTGCACCGGCTGCGCGAGCTGTATCCGGATCTGTGGTTCAGCGTTTCGGTCACCACCAGGGCTCAGCGGCCCGGCGAGGTCGACGGCCTGGACTATCACTTTGTCTCCGACCCCGAGTTCGACCGGCTGATCGAGCGCGGCGAACTGTTGGAATGGGCCGAGATCCACGGCGGCGCCCACCGCTCCGGCACCCCTCGGAGTCCGATCGAGCATCGGCTGGCGGCCGGACAACCGGCGCTGCTGGAACTCGACCTCCAGGGCGCCCGCGCCGTCCGGGCGGCCTTGCCCGAGGCGCTGCTGGTGTTCATCACCCCGCCGAGCTGGGACGATCTGGTCCACCGACTGGTCGGCCGGGGCACCGAATCGGACGAGATGGTCGACCGTCGGCTGCGCACAGCCAAGGAGGAACTGGCCGCGCGTGACGAGTTCGACGTCGAGATCGTCAACGACGACGTGCGACGTGCCGCCGAGGACTTGCTAACCTTGATTGTCGGCTCCCGAGCCAACGGTCCCGTCTGAGCAGGCGCGGACCCTCTCTTTCGATCGCAGGAGCGTTGCGCACGTGACTATCCCTACGTCGGTCGGCGTCCACATGGACACCCCCGAGGGCATCACCAACCCGCCCATCGACGACCTGCTGGAGCAGGTCAGCTCGAAGTACGCGCTGGTCATCTACGCGGCCAAGCGGGCGCGGCAGATCAACGACTACTACGCCCAGCTCTCCGAAGGCCTGCTGGAGTACGTCGGCCCGCTGGTCGAGCCGGGCCCGCGCGAGAAGCCGCTGTCGGTGGCGCTGCGCGAGATCCACGCCGGGCTGCTCGAACACACCGAGGGCGAGTGACCGACGCACCTCGGGTAATTCTCGGGGTGGGCGGCGGAATCGCCGCCTACAAGGCGTGTGAGGTGCTGCGCGGCCTTACCGAGTCCGGACATGACGTCCGGGTGATTCCGACCGAGGCCGCGCTGAAGTTCGTGGGCGCGGCCACCTTCGAGGCGTTGTCCGGCCATCCGGTGCACACCGGCGTGTTCGCCGATGTGGACGAGGTGCCGCACGTCCGGCTCGGCCAGCGGGCCGACCTGCTGCTGGTGGCGCCGGCGACCGCCGATCTGCTGGCCAGGGCCGCGCACGGCCGGGCCGACGACCTGCTCACCGCGACCCTGCTCACCGCCCGGTGCCCGGTGCTGTTCTTCCCGGCGATGCACACCGAGATGTGGGAGCACCCGGCGACCAGGGACAACGTGGCGCTGCTGCGCTCGCGCGGCGCGATCGTGCCCGATCCCGCCAGCGGCCGGCTGACCGGCGCGGACACCGGCAAGGGCCGGCTGGCCGATCCGGCCGAGATCATCGACCTGGCGAGGCTGCTGCTGGCGGACCCGCACGCGCTGCCGCGCGATCTGGACGGCGTGCGGGTGATGGTGTCGGCCGGAGGCACCCGCGAACCGCTCGATCCCGTGCGCTATCTGGGAAACCGGTCGTCCGGCAAGCAGGGTTACGCGCTGGCGCGGGTGGCGGCGGCGCGCGGCGCCCAGGTCACCCTGATCGCCGCGCACACCCAGACGCTGCCCGAGCCGGCCGGGGTGCGGGTGGTGCGGGTGAGCACCGCCGAGCAGTTGCGGGACGCGGCGCACAAGGCCGCCGCCGACGCGGACGCGGTCGTGATGGCTGCCGCGGTGGCCGATTTCCGGCCGACCCACCGGGCCGAGTACAAGATCAAGAAGACCGATCACGAAGACCCCGCCGCGGTGGAGTTGACCCGCAACCCGGACATCCTGTCCGAGCTGGTCGCGGCCCGGCGGGAGGGCCAGGTCATCGTCGGCTTCGCCGCCGAGACCGGCGACTCGCGGGCGGACGTGCTCGACCATGCCCGCGCCAAACTGGTTCGCAAGGGCGTCGATCTGCTGGTCGTGAACGCGGTCGGCGAGGGCCTGGCGTTCGAGGTCGAGGACAACTCCGGCTGGCTGCTGTCCGCCGACGGCGCCGAGACGCCGTTGCCGCTGGGCTCCAAGAACCAGTTGGCGACCACGGTGTGGGACAGCGTGCGGCAGTTGCTGTCATGAAGGCCACGATGGGTGTGCCTGACGGCCAGTCCAAGTAACCTGTCCGGTGACCATTGCCAGTCGAGTGGGGAGTGTCGTGAGCCAGTCGAGCCGCAGGCTTTTTACGTCGGAGTCGGTTACCGAGGGGCATCCCGACAAGATCTGTGACGCGATCAGTGATTCGATCCTGGACGCGTTGCTGGGCAAGGATCCGCGCTCGCGGGTGGCGGTGGAGACGATGATCACCACCGGCCAGGTGCACGTGGCTGGTGAGGTGACCACCGAGGCGTACGCGGACATCCCGACGATCGTGCGGGAGCGGATTCTGGAGATCGGCTATGACTCGTCGGCGAAGGGCTTCGACGGCCGCTCGTGCGGCGTGAGCGTGTCGATCGGCTCGCAGTCGGCGGACATCGCGCAGGGCGTGGACACCGCGTGGGAGTCGCGGTTGGAGCACGCGTTGGATGAGATCGACCGGCAGGGTGCCGGCGACCAGGGCCTGATGTTCGGCTACGCGTGCACGGACACGCCGGAGCTGATGCCGCTGCCGATCGCGTTGGCGCACCGGCTGGCGCGGCGGTTGACGCAGTCCCGCAAGAACGGGTCGCTGCCGTATCTGCGGCCGGACGGCAAGACCCAGGTGACCATCGAGTACGCCGGGGATCAGCCGGTGCGGCTGGACACCGTGGTCGTGTCGACGCAGCACGCGGACGGGATCGACCTGGAGAAGATGCTCGCGGTGGATGTGCGGGAGCAGGTCGTCGCGCCGGAGATCGCCGAGCTGAAGCTGGACGCTTCGGACGTGCGACTGCTGGTGAACCCGACCGGCCGGTTCGTGATCGGCGGGCCGATGGGCGACGCCGGGTTGACCGGGCGGAAGATCATCGTGGACACCTACGGCGGTATGGCGCGGCACGGCGGTGGCGCGTTCTCCGGCAAGGATCCGTCCAAGGTGGACCGCTCGGCGGCGTACGCGATGCGGTGGGTGGCGAAGAACGCGGTGGCGGCCGGGTTGGCGTCGCGGATCGAGGTGCAGGTCGCGTACGCGATCGGCAAGGCCGCGCCGGTGGGGTTGTTCGTGGAGACCTTCGGGACGGAGACGGTGGACCCGTCGAAGATCCAGTCGGCGATCGGTGAGGTGTTCGACCTGCGGCCGGCGGCGATCATCCGGGACCTGGATCTGCTGCGCCCGATCTACGCCGGTACGTCCGCGTACGGACACTTCGGCCGCACCGACCTGGACCTGCCCTGGGAAAGCACCGCCCGCGCCGACGCCCTCCGCTCGGCCGCCGGGGCATGAGCCTTTGACGGTTGAGCGGATCACGGTCGATCCGGAGCGGATGAATGGCTTGCCGTGTATTCGCGACACCCGGGTGACTGTGTCGGCCGTGCTGGGCCAACTGGCGACAGGCCACAGCTACGGCGACGTGCTTGGAGACTATCCGTACCTCACCCTCGCAGACATCCGTGCCGCGTTGGAATTCGCTGCTGTGCTGGCACAGGGGTGTGTGGTGCCGTTGGCGCAGCCGGCATGAAATTCCTGCCGGCTGCTTGGTCGCCAGGGTGGACAACTTCGGAACAGCCCCGTGGACGATTTCGGAACAACGCGTAGGCTGGTCCGGTGGAGTCCAGACTGACTGAGCTCGTTGAGCGCCGGCTTGGCCAGACCCTGCGCACCCGGCTGACCGGGTTCCCGGTGGTGGTGTTGACCGGTGCCCGAGCCACCGGCAAGTCCGTGCTG
>DASZLR010000052.1:0-1613 GCA_035552275.1 Pseudonocardiaceae bacterium
GTCGCCCACGCGCCCGGCCTGAGCACGGCGATCAAGGCCGTCGGCGGGATCGCCCCACAGCGCGAGCTCCCCCGGTTCGCCCGGCAGCGGTTCACCGACTGGTTCGCCGGCCAGCGGAATCCACGGGACGCGCCGCGCGGCGAGGTGGTGTTGTGGCCGGACTCGTTCACCAACAACTTCGATCCGCACATCGCCCAGGCCGCGCTGGATGTGTTGCGGGACGCGGGTTTCGCGGTGACGGTGCCGGATCGGACGGTGTGCTGCGGCCTGACCTGGATCTACACCGGGCAGCTCGGCGTGGCCCGGCGGGTGCTGCGTCGGACCCTGGACGCACTCGCGCCGCACCTGCGCGCCGGCACGCCGGTGGTAGTGCTGGAACCGAGTTGCGCGGCGGTGTTCCGCGCCGACCTGCCCGATCTGCTGCACGGCGACGAGGACGCGCGGCGGCTGGCCGGGCAGACCCGGACGCTCGCCGAGGTGCTGCGCGAGCGGGCCGGCGACTGGCAGCCGCCGTCGCTGCCGGTACACGCTGTCGCCCAGCCGCACTGCCACCAGCACGCGGTGCTCGGCTTCGACGCCGACCGCGCACTGCTCGCCGACAGCGGCGCGGACGTCGAGGTGCTGGACGCGGGCTGCTGCGGGCTGGCCGGGAACTTCGGTTTCGAGCGCGAGCACTACGACGTGTCGATGGCCTGCGCGGAAGACGCGCTGCTGCCGGCGATCCGCGCCGCCGACCACGACGCCATCGTGCTGGCCGACGGCTTCAGCTGCCGCACCCAGATCGAGCAGGGCGACACTGACCGGAAACCGGTGCACCTGGCCGAACTGCTCGCCGCAGCCGTGCGCCGGAGGTCGACAGCGGAGTTGGCGGAGCCCGCCTAGCCGGTGGGGTGTTCAGCGCGACCGGTGCGGTGTTCGGCGCGCTGCCAGGCCAGCCGGCGACGTTCCACCGCGCGGGCCTCCGAGTCGGCGACCACTTCCTCGGCCTGCTCCGGGGTCGCCTCGCCCTCGGCGACGGCGTACTCGGCGCGCGCCAGCTCATCGATCTCCACCAGCCGGCGGCGGACCGCGTCGGCGTCCATCGGCTCGGGCAGCACCAGTTGGTCGTCGTGCCACACGTGGGTCAACCGGTTGCGGCCGTGCCGGGCCAGCAGGTACGGGTTGTCCGGTGGCAGGCCGCCGGACGCCCGGCCATACAGTCCGAGCATCAGCAGCAGCACGCCGACCACCAGGCTGAACACCACGTTGGGCATCCGGAACGACAGCAGGTTCAGCGGGGTGCGCAGCACGGCGAGATTGACCAGGCCGGACAACAGGAACAGCCCGCCGAGCACCGCCGTGGTGGTGGACGCGACCGGGCCGCCGCGCAGGCCGGCACCGATCAGCACCGCGCCCACGACCAGCGACAGCGTGGCGAGCAGCCCGTTGCCGGACATGCCCAACGCCCCGCCGCCGTGCGTGGTGAAGAAACCGACCCGGTTGATGAACCCGAAGATTCCGAAGATCCACAGGCCGAGTCCGACGATGACCGCGCCTATCCGGTGCACCCAGAAGATCGGATGCCGGGCGTCTGGTTTGTCTCGGGTTCCCATGGTTACGCCTCCGTCTCCGAG
>DASZLR010000053.1:0-6105 GCA_035552275.1 Pseudonocardiaceae bacterium
GCGCAGGTGGAACGGGTGTTAGCCGAGCCAGTGGGCAGCGCGGTCCGGTGTGTGGTGTCGGCCGCCGACCTGATGGCCCTGCGGACCGCTGGGCTGGCCGCCCTGGCGGCGCGGGAACTGGTTGCCCGTGGGGCGGTCACCGCCGCCGTGCTGGGAACCGGCCCGCCCGCCCGGTGGCACCTGACCACGCTGGCTCGCTGCGTTCCCGCCATCAGCCACATCACGGTCTGCTCGACCGGATGCGGGTCGGGCCCGCTGGCCGGGCCGGGGATCCAGGATTGGCTGGAGCTCAGCGGGATCGGTCTGACCACCGCTGCGAGTGTCGCGGACGCGCTGTTCGGCGCCACCCTGATCGTGGTCACCGGCGAGGAGGCCAGCCAACTGAGGTCCAGCCACCTGGTCCGCGGCGCGGTGCTGGTCAACGCGGCTGACCGGCCGATGCCCGCGGATGTGCTCGCCGGAGTGGACCAGATCTACGTCGATGACGCGGACCTGCTGCCCGAACACACGCACCGCGGGCTCACCCTCTCCGATCGACCGCGGCGCCCGGCACACCTCGACGGCCGACGGACAGTGTCGGCCACCCTCAGGCAGGTGCTCGCGAGTGAACACCGCGGCCGTGACCCGTTCGACGACATCGTGCTCGTCGAACTGTTGGGGGCGGGCAGATTGGATGACCTGGCCTGCGCGGTCGCCGACCGGTTGGCCACCACGGGCCCCGCAGCGACACTGAGCAGGCGACCGGTGAACGCCTTGCCCAGCCGGTGACATCTTCTCGACCGTCGAAACCCGCATCCACGGAAAGGGAATCCCGATGGCCACAAACCTGTGCCCGGCGCCGCGCTGCCGGTCCCGCTCCTCGGCGCCCGGCAACCTGTTGTGTCGTAGCTGCCGCGCCGGGCTCGCTGCGGACCTGGCCGGGCTGCCCGGCCGGTACGACGACTGCGCGCACGCGTTGTCGGCACACCGGTCCTGGTCCAATGACCGGGTGCGCGGCGGCCGGCCCGCCGGAATCAGGCTGAACGAGGCAGCGGTCACCGCGCGAGCGCGGATCGTCAGCGTGCTGTCGTCCTGGTGCGGACTGGTGGCGGCCGAACGCCGGATCGCCGGTCCGGACCGACTCGAGGTGCCGCTGCTCGCCGGGTTCCTCAGCCGGCACCTCGGGTGGCTGGCCGGGCATCCGGCCGCCGGCGACCTGGTCGCGGAGATCACCGAGCTGCGCGGCGCCGCTGACGGGGTGCGCGAACCCGACCCGACGATCCGGATCAGCCTCGGCCCGTGTCCTCGGCCTGGCTGCGCCGCCGCGGTGCGCGGCACGATGCACCCGGGCCGGGACGAGCGGCCCACGCGGGTGTGCTGCGCGGCCGGGCACGTCGTGCCGCCGAGCCAGTGGTTGCTGTTGGCGCACCGCGCGAAACCGACCACGGGGCCATGACGTGAACGAATTCATGAGCCCACGGCGCCGGACCCTGCCTACGGAACTGGCCGCGCTGGCGGCCGGCGTGTCCGAGGCGACCATCCGAAAATGGGCAAGCCGGCGAAAACTCACCCGCTACGGCCGACCCGGACGAGCCGAATACGATATCGAAGAGCTGTTCAAGATCGTGGCGGAACGAAACGGCAAAATGGCATCAAAACCGACCCAGGCTGAGTGAGACAACCGAGGAAAGACCAGCATCCATACGGCAGGTCTTGGGGACGACGACGGCGTTACCGCTGTTCGGGGCCCTAAGCCCTGCCGTGTTTGGCGTGGTGCCACCGTCATGTGGTCAAACGGATGGACGAGAAAAAACTCAGCAGGAATCCATTGACTGGACGCTCCCGGCGTGTCACGCTTTTCCCGGGGCATCGCTGTGACCATACGCCAGCACAATTCGGCTCGCGTCGAACTATCACCGCCCTACACTGAGGCAGAAACCTCCATCCGACTTACCGCGGGAAGGAATGGGCCCGATGGCTCAGAGAACAACCGAGAAGAACAGCGTCGACCGGCGCGCGCTTGCCGCGGCCGGGGTGACCGCGCTGCTGTGGGCCTCGGCCTTCGTGGCCATCCGCAGCGCCGGAACGCACTTCTCCCCCGGTGCCCTCGCGCTGGGCCGGCTGCTGGCCGGCTCGGTGACCCTCATGGTCCTGTCTTTGGCGCGCCGGACAGGCTGGCCGGCGAAAGCCGCCTGGCCCGGCATCGTGACGGCCGGCGTGTTGTGGTTCGGCGGCTACATGGTGGTGCTGAACTGGGGCGAACAGCAGGTCGACGCCGGCACGGCCGCGATGGTGGTGAACATCGGCCCCATCCTGATCGCGCTGCTGGGCGGCTGGCTGCTGAAGGAGGGCTTCCCGCCTCGGCTGCTGGCCGGCATGGCGGTGTCCTTCGTCGGCGCGGTGGTCGTTGGCCTCGCGAGCTCCGGCGGCGGCCGCGCTTCCGTGCTCGGCGTGCTGCTGTGTGTGCTGGCGGCCATCTGCTACGCCGCCGGAGTGGTCAGCCAGAAACCCGCGCTGCGGCACGCGTCCCCGCTCCAGGTGACCACCTTCGGTTGCCTGATCGGCACAGTGGCCTGCCTGCCGTTCAGTGGGCAGCTGATCACCCAGTTCGGCCACGCGCCGATCGGCGCCCGGCTGGACGTGCTCTATCTCGGCGTCTTCCCGACCGCCCTGGCGTTCGCCACCTGGGCGTACGCGCTGTCCAGGACCACTGCGGGGAAAATGGGCGCCACCACATATGTGGTGCCCTTCGCAGTCGTCCTGCTGTCCTGGCTGGTGCTCGGCGAAGTGCCCGGTGCGCTGGCGCTGGCCGGTGGCGGGTTGTGCCTCGCCGGTGTCGCTGTGTCCAGGACCAGGAAACGCCGGACCGCCCCGGTCGCCGAGTCGGTCCCGTCGGTCGTGGCGGCGCCGGTCGCCGCCGAACCGACCCGGGCGGAGTAGGCCGATGTCCCGACTGTCCGAGTCCGCGCTGTTCGCCGTCCAGGACCATCGCCAGGATCCGCCGGCCCAAGTCCTCTGCTTCCCGCACGCGGGCGGGAATCCGCTGGGCTTCCTGGACTGGCAGCGACAGCTCGGCCAACACGCCCGGGTCGTCGCGGTGTGCCCAGCCGGCCGAGCGCACCGGATTGACGAGCCGGCGCCGGCCAGCATCGCCGAACTGGCCGACCACATCGCCGAGGCGGTCGCCGGCGCCCTCGACCGGCCGACCATCCTGTTCGGACACAGCCTGGGCGCGATGGTGGCCTTCGAAGTGGCCAGGCGGCTGGCTGGCCTGCCCGAGGTGCGGCACCTGGTGGCGTCCGGCGCTGCCGCGCCGTGCCTGTTGCCCACTGAGCGGGTCGTGCGTGCCGCACGGCTGACCGGCCCGGCGTTCGCCGAGGCAGTCGGCTTCTTCGGTGGTCTGCCGCCGGAGATCGCGGCCGACGAGGACCTCCAGGAACTGCTACTGCCGGGGGTGCGAGCCGATTTCCGGCTGGCAGCCGGCTACCAGTACCGGGCCGCCGCGCCACTGGACCTGGGGCTGACTCTGATCAACGGCCGGGACGATCCGCACGTTCGGGCCGACCTGCTGGACCGCTGGGCGGTGGAGGTCACCGTCACCCCGGCCCGGCGCTGGTCCCAGGGCGGGCACTTCTACTTCGTGGATCGGCCCGAAGCGGTGACGGAGGTGCTGCTGTCAGTCGTTCGAGAAGCCGGCGCGCCGGCGCGGCAGGCCGCGGAGCATGTCGAAGTGATCTAGATTGACCTGCCCGATCGCCGAGGAATCCCGACTGGGAAAGGACGTTCGATGCATCTGACCGCGGCGGACCAGCGGAGCCGGGCACTGGCCTTCCGGGCATTGCACGCCACCGGTCACCCGTTCGTCATCCCGAACCCGTGGGATGCGGGCACCGCCCGGATCCTTACCGGGCTGGGCTTCCCGGCGCTGGCGACCACCAGTGCCGGGCTGGCCTTCGCGCTGGGCCGCCCGGACGGCATGAACCTGGTGTCCAGGGCGGAGACCTTGGAAAATGCGCGGGCCGTGGTCGCGGCCACCCACCTGCCGGTGTCGGCCGACCTGGAGAGCGGGTTCGCCGACACCCCGGACGACGTGGCCGAGACGATCCGGTTGGCCGGCGAGGTCGGGCTGGTCGGCGGTTCCATCGAGGACGCCACCGGGCGGCCAGACACGCCGATCCACCCGTTCGAGGTAGCGGTGCGGCGAGTGACCGCGGCGGTCACGGCGGCGCGGGCGCTGCCGTTCCCGTTCGTGGTGACCGCACGGGCCGAGAACTTCCTCTACGGCCGGCCGGACCTGGCCGACACCATCCGCCGGCTGCGCGCGTTCGAGGCGGCCGGCGTCGACGTGCTGTACGCGCCGGGCCTGCCCGACGCCGACGCCATCGGTGCGGTGTGCGCCGCGGTCAGGCAGCCGGTGAACGTGCTGGCCGGCGGCTCGGGGCCAGCGCTGTCCGTGGCCGAACTGGCCGAACTAGGGGCCACCCGGATCAGCCTCGGATCGGCGTTGCCGAGGGCCGCGCTGGCCGCTGTCGTCGACGCGGCCACCGAGATCACCGAATCCGGAACGTTCGGATTCGCGCGGGCCGCGCTGCCCTATCACGCCGCCAACGACCTGATGAGCACCGACGAAGGAGGTGCGGACGGATGACCGGACACACCTCGTATCTCTCCGCGCCCGAGTACGTGCTCGGTGAGATCGAGATGGACCACACCATGATCCCGACCCTGACCGAGCGGGCCAACGAACTGCGGATCCCGGCCACGGCGCGGTTGTGGGGCTGGGGCCAGATCCGCCGAACCGAGCGTGGCATCGCCGAACTGGCCGTAGCCAGCGGCGCCGCCACCCTGCGAGCCGCGCGGCTCGACCCGGGCGAAGTGGACGCGCTGATGCTGTGCTCGACCAAGTTCCCCGGCGACGCGCACACGCATGGCGGGTTCGTGCGCGAGATCCTCACCGGCCTGGGCATGACCGACCCGGCGTTTCTCGGCATCACCCTCAACCGGTGCACCAACCTGCTGGCCGCGCTCCAGGTGGCCGGTGCGCTGGTCGCCAGCGGGGCACACCGCACGGTGCTGGTCGTCACCACCGACCGGATTGACGACGAGGCAACCCGGATGGAGAACTTCGCGCTATTCAGCGACGGGGCCGCCAGCTGCCTGGTCAGCCGCGCCATGCCGGCGGACGGCTTCGAGTTGGTGGCCGGCGCCTCCGCACAGCAAGCCGCGGAACTGAACTTCGCCACCGAGATCAACTCGGATCTGGCCCGCCGGGTCAGCAAAGACCTGCTCGACCCACTTGGCCTCGACGTCGCCGACGTGGCCACCCTGTCACACACCAACCTGTTCACACCATTGGTGGTGCTCAAGGAGCGCCAGGCGGGCTTCGCCACGGCCCAGCTGTACACCGAGAATATCGCCAGGATCGGTCATTGTTTCGCTGCCGATCCGCTGATCAACCTGGTCGATCGGTCGCGGTCGGCCCCACCGGCGCCGGGCAGCTACCACCTGCTGGCGGCCAGTGTGCCCGGCTCCCGGATCGGTGTCCTGCTCAGGAAACTCGCCGTCTGAAAGACGGCGTTCTCGCCCGCCGTCGGCCGCCCATGCCGGCCGACGGTGTTGTTCATTCGGCTGAAGGATGGTTCCGCCATGCGCGATCGCCCTATTTTTCGGCTTCCGGACCGGATCGTCGCTCTGCCGGCAGCCACGTTCGAGTTCAGCCCGGCCGCAGGCGCGGAGGCCGACGGCATTCTCGCCGGCGAACCGACCGACCTGTTCCGCCGCCTGCTCCACGACCAGGAGTCCGAGTCGGTCCTGCTGGCCGCCCGCCGGGTGCTGCATGCTTTCCTCGGCGCCGCCCCGGCGCTGGAACCCGACGCTGACGCTGGCGCGGTGCTGGCACGGCTGGCCGCGGTCCGCACGGAACTGACCGGGGCGCTCGCCGCGACGCGGGCCGCGCATCCGGACGAGTGGCCGGGTGTGCTGCGCGAACGTGCGCCGCTCACGTTGATCGGCGGCTGCTGGCTGGACACGGTGTCCCAACCGGCCACCCAGCCCGCGGAGATCGTGAATACGCTGTTCGGCCAGCATTTCACCCTCATGGGGGAAGGCAACCCGCAGCGCACCGCA
>DASZLR010000054.1:0-4198 GCA_035552275.1 Pseudonocardiaceae bacterium
ACCCACGCCAGGCTGACCGCGATGGCCGACACCTTCGTCACCGGCTACGTGGAAGCCATGCGGGACAAGCTCTTCGACGAGCAGGAGATGATCAAGAAAGCGGTGTTCCGCGCTCGGGACGTCGCCGAGCGGGAGCACCGCGCCAGCGAGACCAAGTTCCGCGCGGTGGTCGAATCCTCGCCCAGCGGCGTGGCGATCACCGGTCTGGACGGCGTCATCCAGGTCGTCAACGGGGCCCTGGTCGACATGCTCGGCCGGCCGCGCGAATCGCTGACCGACCAGCGCCTGGGCTCGCTGCTGGAACCCAACGACGTGCCGACCGTGCTCACCGGGCTCGGCAAGGTCGCCACCGGCGAGATCCCGATGTTCGTCGGCACGGTCAACATCGTCGGCGCCCAGGGCGATGTGCTGTGGGCGCGGCTGCGGCTGTCCAGAGTCCGCGACTCGACCCTGGTGCTGGACTATCTGGTGGCCACCATCGAGGACATCTCCGACCTGGTGCTGCTGCGCGAGAACCAGCTCACCTGGGCGTTGCGCGACCAGCTCACCGGCCTGCCGAACCGGACCCAGTTCATCGCCGACCTGGACCGCGCCATCACCAACGCCGCGCCCGACGACCGGATCGCGTTGTGCTATCTCGATCTCGACGGGTTCAAGGTGGTCAGCGACGGTGCCGGCCGGCGGGTTGGCGATCAGGTGCTGCAACGGGTCGCCGATGTGCTCAGGACCGCGTTCCGCGAGGACAACGCCGTCGTCGCCCGGGTCGGCGGGGACGGCTTCGCGGTGCTGGTCACCGGAAACACCCGGCGCAGCTACGAGATCAGCGAACGGATTCAGCAGGTCCTGGACCGGCTCGCGACGCCGGCCTGGCACGGCGACGACCAACCTGTCGCGGTGCTGGCGAGCGTCGGCATCGTCGAGCGGCCGGCAGCGGACATGACCTCGGAGGATCTGATCCGGTCCGCCGAACTCACCGTGCACCGGGCCAAAGCCACCGGCAAGGCCCAGTGGATGTTGCACGACGACGACCAGGATCGCCGTGACCGCAACAGTTTCCGGCTCGCCATCCAGTTGCCGAAGGCGCTGCGGGACGGCCAGTTCGCGCTCGCATACCAGCCGGTCGTTCGGCTGGCGGCCGGGAATGCGGCCAAGAATGACGAGTCCCTCGGCGGCCAGATCGCCGCGCTGCGCGCCCGGATGCACTGGCAGCATCCCCAGCGCGGGCGGCTGCTGCCGATAGATTTTCTCGGGCTGGCCGAGCAGACCGGTTTCGTGCTGCCGCTGCAACTGTGGATGCTGCGCCAGGCATGCGCGCAGATCAAGGTCTGGCAGGCCGAGTTCGGCGACGCGGCGCCAGCCGTCGGCGTGACGCTGGCGGCCCGGCTGGCCGGCGACCAGGACCTGGTGCGGCACTTGCGGGAAGCCATCGCGGACACCGGCGCCGCGCCGGACCGATTGCTGTTGGGCATCCCGGCCGGCATCGCCATCGACGAGCGCGGCGAGCTGCTGGAGAACCTCGATGTGTTGGCGGGCACCGAGTTCCAGGTGTACATCGAGGACTTCGGCGGCGCCGAGTATCGGTTGGCGGCGCTGCGCCCGCTGTCCATTCGCGGCGTGTACATGTCCCCCAAGGTGATCGACACCATCAACCAGGTGCACGAGCTCGCGGAACTGAACGGCGCTGGCGACAGAGCCGACGATCGGTCCCCGGCCGAGCACGCGTTGCGGCAGCTGATGCTGCTCACCGACCGACGCGGGCTGCGGATGATCGCTGACGGTGTGGACACCGCGTTCTTGGCCAAGCGGCTGACGGATGTCGGCGTGCCCTACGGATGCGGCACGGCGCTCGGTCGCCCGATGTCGCCGGCCGAGGTTTCGGCATCGCTCGTGGGCTGACCGCCGGCCAGCCATCCGGCCAACACGACCAGCACCGCTACCCCGGCGAGCAGCCCGAAAACCCAGCGAGCGCCCTGGTTCGTGCCGGTCCCGGTGAGGTGCAGGGTGAGCGTCACCGCCGCCACACCGAGCGAGGTGCCCAGGCCGCGGGCCATGTTGAGCAGGCCGCCGCCGACGCCGGACGAGCAGGCCGGGATCGCGCCCATCACCATCGCGTTGTTGGGCGGGGTGAACAGCCCGAGCCCGATGCCGAGCACGGCCAGGCCGGGCACCAGTGCGGCCGGGTAGCCCGCGAGCACGGTAAGCAGGGTGAGCACCAGCACACACAGCCCGGCTCCGGCGGCACAGCGCATCCGCTGCGACCACCCGGTCGGCAACAGCCGCGCGCCGAACACCGCGGCCAGGCCGAATCCGGCCGGCAGCGCGGTGACGGCGAGGCCGGCACGCATCGCACCGTCGCCGGCGAGGATGACCGGCACCAGCACCAGTGGGCCGAACAGCACCAGATACCCGCCCAGCGCGGCGGCCAGTCCCCCGGACACCGCGCGGTCGCGCAACAGTCGGAGATCGATCAGCGGTGAGGCTGACTTTCGTTGCCGGACAACGAATCCGACGCCGGCGACCACGGCGCTCACCGGCAGTGCGACGATCACCCAGGCCGGCACCGCCAGGCCGGACGCCGTCGACACGGCGAGCAACAGCGCGGTCGTGCCGATCGCCAGCAGCGCCACGCCTGGCCAGTCGAACGCGCCGGTCGGGGTACGCGCCCGGGTGCGCGGCAACAGGTACCGACCGAGGACAAGGCCGATGACGCCGACCGGCACATTCACCCAGAAAACCCAGCGCCAGCCGACCGAATCGACCAGCAGTCCGCCGACGGTCGGTCCGAGCGCCAGGCCCAGCGCCTGCGCCGCGGCCTGCACGCCGAGGGCGGCGCGCATCCGGTGCGCCGGCACGCTGGTGGTCACCAGGGCCACGCTGTTGGCTTGCAGCAGCGCCGCGCCGATTGCCTGCAGCGCGCGGAAACCGACCAGCGCCAGCAGGGTGGGCGCCCAGCCGCAGGCGGCCGAGGCGAGGGTGAACAGCGCGAAGCCGTACAGATAGAGCTGCTTGCGGCCGAGCGCGTCGGAAAGCCGCCCGACCGGGGCGAGCAGCGCCACCAGCGCCAGCAGGTAGGCCAGTGACACCCATTCGACGCTGGCGAGCGAGGCGTTGAACTGGGTGCGCAGTGTCGGGAAGGTCAGCGTGACGATGCTCGCGTCGAGCTGGCCCATGAACGCGCCGAAGCAGACCGTGCCCACCGCCAGCCAGCCGGCGTGCCGCCAGTTCCGGATCATGGCCGGCCGGCGGGCCTCCGTGGTCAGCCGTTCGGCCAGTGGACTGCGTGGACTGCCCACCGTCGACACCTCCTCACCGCTCTACTCCATGATATGTCGGTGTCCGAACTAATCGTTAGCCGATACTGTCTTTGATCGACATTTCCGCACTTCGGGATGGGTCACCGCACGCAGTAGCCTTGTTACATGACGCAGCTTCAGCAGGTCCAGGAGGCTGGCGCCACCACGCCCGCGTCGCGGGGTGACGCCAGCGGCGCCCAGCAGCTCACCGATGTGGTCACCCGCCTCCGGCGGGCGCTGCGGACCAGCATCCGCACCGACTACCCATGGGAGTCGCTGCCCATGGCGCAGATCGAGCTGCTGATGTCGCTGGCCGACAACGCGCCGGCTCGCATCGGACAGCTCGCCACCCTGCTCCGGTTGGCGCCGAACACCGTCAGCGGCATCGTGCAACAGTTGTTGGAGGCCGGCCTGGCGACTCGGGAGACCGATCCGACCGACCGCCGGGTGGCCAAGGTCACCCTCACCGATGCCGGCCGCGCCCAGTTGACCGACTGGCAGCAGGCGCACGAGCTGCGCATCGAACGCGCTCTCGACCAGTTGCACCCCGATGACCGGCAGGCCGTCTTCGCCGCGCTACCCGGCCTCAACGAGCTCGTCCATCATCTTGCCGAGCCCACCAACGGCAATGGGGTCCACTGACCCACCACAACAGACCGTGATCGAACATTAGTTCGACATGTCACCTGATCGAGTGATGCGGTTTGGTGATCTTTGTGGTGATCATGGGGGTATGAGTGATTCACCGGATGTGTTGCGGGCCACCGAGTTGTGGCGTTGCGGCGACGTGGAGTTGCTTGATCGGCTGGCGGAGATCGAGCGGGTCGCGCGGCGGGCGCACGCGGCGATGCTGCGGGTGGTCGCCGAGTTGGACACTCGGGGTGTGGCCGGGGAGGTGGGCTACC
>DASZLR010000055.1:0-7298 GCA_035552275.1 Pseudonocardiaceae bacterium
CCGGCCGGCCGGTGTCGACCGGATTGCGCTGGTAGGTCATCGGTGGCAGCAGCTCGGCGAGCCGCCGCTGGGTGCCGGCGGTGAGTTCCGGCGCCCCGATGCCGGCGGCGCCGAGCCGGTCGACGAGCAGCAGTCCGGGCCCGGCCTGCGCGGTGACCACCCCGACGCCCGGATCGGTGCTCGGCCGCAGCCGAATCCTGGACAGCGCGGTCACCGCGTCGACCAGCTCGCGTTCGGTGTCCACGACCACCGCGCCGGCCTGCCGGATCACTGCCCTGGTGGTCCGCCAGGACGTCGCCAGCGCGCCGGTGTGCGAGCGGGCGAAATCACCCACGTCGGTTCGGCCGACCACCAGCGCCACCACCGGTTTCACCGCCGACAGCTGACGAATCGCGGCGACCAGGCGCGCACCGTCCGGCACGGTCTCCAGGTGCAGCACGACAGCTGTGGTGTCCGGGTCGTCGGCGAGGTAGTCGAGGACGTCGGCCGCGGTGACGTCGAGACCAGCGCCGATGCCGACGCCGAGGCTGATCCCGTTGCCCGCGTTGGCCAGCTCGAAGCACAGCGCGTGATTGACGCCGCCGCTGGCCGCGACCACCGCGATGTCGCCGGCCGGCACGTCCACCACGCCGGGCACGAAGCTCGCCGTCAACCCGCGTCGTGGCACCAGGAATCCGGACGTGTTCGGGCCGAGCAGCCGAACCCCGGTGTCCACAATGGCCTGTCGCAGCTCGCTTTCGGCGGCGTGCCCGGCTTCGCCGATCTCGCCGAAGCCGCCGGCGCAGACCAGCGCGGCGCTCACCCCCACGGCGGCCGCCTCGCGCACCGCGCCGGCGCACGCGGCCGCCGGCACGCACAGCACCGCCAGATCGAGCTTCGCGTTCTCAGCCGCCTCGGCCACCGACGCGTACACCCCCGGGCCGGGATCGCGCGAGTTGACCAGCGCGCGGCCGGCCGGGAAGCCGGCCAGCGAGCGCGCCATCGAGGCGCCCAGCTTGCCGCCCTGCCGGGAGGCGCCGATCACCACCACGCCCGCCGGATCGAACAGTGATTTCACGCCGGCACCTCCCAGCCGACCAGGTCGGCGCGCCCGGACAGCACCAGAGTCGTTGCCCGGTCCCGATCCGGGGTGGCCTCGATGACCAGCGCCGGGATCTGATGGGTCAGCCGGGCACGCTCGGCGACCAGGCAGCGGGTCAGCGCCGTGCCGCCGCGAACGGCGACCAGCCGGACGGGCAGCGCGTCGGCCAGCTCAGCGAAAACCGCCGGCAGCTCGGATTCGCTGGCGGGGGCGGTCAGCACCAGCGGCAATGGGATCGTCTGGTCTCCCTGGGTCACGCCGTCGTCCGACACGGCGACCAGCCGGGAAGACAGTGTGTGCTCGCCGATGGTGATCGGGGTGTCCAGCGGCTCGAAGCCGTGCCGGTCGCGCCAATGCTGTTCGACCAGCCCGACGAAGCGCGGATCGCGCCGCGCGAGCTTGTCCCGGCCGATGCTGCGGGACAGGAAGTGGAAGGCGAACTGGGCCGGCTCGAAGGCGTCGTGATAGCCGCCGAAATGCTCCCACCAGGACAGGCTCGGCCGGGCCGAACCCTGGATCTTGGCCACCGCCGGCTGCCGCCTCGCCTGATACGCCGCCAAAGCGGCGGCCAGGTCGTCGGGGTGGCCGACCAGGCTGTCGGCGAGCGCGACCGCGTCCTCCATCGCCATCTTGGTGCCGGAGCCGACCGAGAAGTGCGCGGTGTGCGCGGCATCGCCGAGCAACGCGACGCAGCCAGCCTGATTGCCAGCCTGGTTGCCGGTGTGCCAGCGTCGGGTCCGCCAGGTCCGGAAGTTGCCCCAGCGCGAGTTGTTGGTGAGCAGTTCGTGGCCGTCGATCTGGTCGGCGAAGAGCTTCTCCAAGTACCGCTTGGTCTTCTGGTCGCTCGGGCCGGGCGGCTGGGACACGTCGAACTCGTCCAGTCCGGCGGCGCGCCAGGTCGGCTCGTCGGTCTCCACGATGAAGGTGCTGACGTTCTCGCTGATCGGGTAGCCGTGCACCGCGAACGTCCCGTGTGGACCGTGCTCGTGCACGAAGGTCAACCCGTTGAACAGGTATGTGGTGCCGAACCAGATGAACTTGGCGGTGGCGACGTCCACTTCGGGCGCGAGCGCGTCGCTGTGCTCAGCGCGCAGCCGGGAGTTCGCGCCGTCGGCGGCGACGATCAGCTCGTACCCGTCGAGATCGGTCGACGCCACCTCGGTCTCGAAGCGCAGGTCGACCCCGACCTCGACGGCCCGCCTTCGCAGCAGCCGCAACAACGTCCTACGGGTGATCGCCGCCATCCCGTTGCCGCCGCAGACAAGTCGTTCGCCCTTGAGTCGCACTTCGATCTCGTCCCAGTGCCGGCCGTGGCTCGCCAGGCCGAGCCGCAGCACCGGATCGGCGTCATGGATACCGGCCAGCGTGGCATCGGAGAACACCACGCCGAAGCCGAACGTGTCGTCCGGCCGGTTGCGCTCGAAGACGGTGACCTCGACCGACGGGTCGGCCTGCTTGATCAGCGAGGCGAAGAACAGACCGCCGGGACCACCACCCACGCACGCGATCCGAGCAACCACGGCTACCTCGCCTCCGCGTCGAGAACGTCCCATCCCGGCTATTATGTGCCATTGTAACGACGGCCGTCAATATTATGGAACAACATCTTCGGGCGGGGACGGTGGGGCCGCCGTGAGCGGGCGGTCAACGCGCTCACGGCGGCCTCATTCGTAGTGCCTGCTCAAGCCCTACGGAGTCCTACAAGGGGAGTTCGATGGGATTGAAGGGCACTACCGGCCCCGGCAGCGTCGGCGGCAGCGGCAACGGTGGCACCACGCCGCCCAGCGGGAGCTGCGGAATGTTCTGCAACGGTTGCGCGGGCAACCGCAGCGCCGGCGCCGGCAGCGCGGGCAGGCCGCCCGGACTGCCGGGCGCGGGCGGAGTCGCGGACGCCGGACCGCCGAAGGCGCGGGCCGGGCCGCAACCGGTGAGGGTGACCTTGACCGGCCCGTTCGAGGTGACGTTCAGCTTCGCGGCGCAGTCGACCTTGGCCTGCGCCGGATCGATCGTCACCGCGCCGATGTTCGTCGCCGTGATGTCCAGCTCGTCCGCCTTCGGGACCGCCGGCTGCGGGGGCAGCTGGCGGTACTCGCGGAGGTAGCCGTTGACCGGAACGGTCGTGCCCGAGGTGACGCCGACATTCGCCTTCGCCGCGGGCGCGGACGCGTCGCCGAGGCCGAATCCCTTGGACGTCACGTCAATGGTGCCGAGCGCGCCATTGGTGCTGCGCGTGTCGATCCCGGACAGCCAGTACGCCCGGTCGCCGACCAACCCGAACCGCGGGTCGTCCATCAGCGGGTCGCGCACATAGGTGACGTGTGACGGATCCTGCACGCCCGTGGCGTCACCGAGCCACTTCGTCAGGACGCCCCAGGTGCCGCTGTCGCACTGCGTCATGTGTTCGGCGGACGCGCCGAGCCAGCTGATGAACTCGTAGTCGTAGTCGCCCTGGGCGTAGGCGTTGGCCCGCGCCCTGGTGATGTTGTACGGAATGAAGTCGTCGTTCACCCCGGCCCATTCCATCACCGGCTGGTCCCGTCGCGACGGCAGCAGCGGGGTGAGCTGCGAACCCGGCTCGTGCTTGGTGAGGGTGTCCACCGGCAGCCCATCGGCGACGCCGTTGAGGCCGGGGAACGAGGGCGCCTCGTCCAAGCCGTCGCAGATGAACGCCTTGCTCCACACGTCCGGGAACTGCAACGCGAGCTTGTTCGCGCTGTACGCGCCGCTGGAGAATCCGCTGATCACCCGCCGGTTCGGGTCCAGATGCAGCACACCGGCGGCATCGGCCATGGCCTCGAAAACGCTCGCGCCCATCTGGCCGTAGCCCCAGGTGTCGTTGCCCCGACCGTCCACCGCGATCACCACGGTGGGCTGGCCCGGCCGGTCGCCGACCGCGTGAAACAGGTCGTAGCCGGTGCGCACCGAGTCGTTCGGAGTCAGCGCGTAACCCGGAATCCAGGTCATGGACGCGTATCCGGATGCCGGCGCGGGCGCTTTCGGCACATAGATCACGTATCGCTGCAACTGCCCGGCCAGGTCTGGCACGCAGTCGGCCCGGCAGATCCAGCCGAACTGTCCGCTGATCTGCGGCGAGCCAAGGTTGAGACCACCCTGTTGGGTGAATGTGCCCGACGGCGGCGCGCCGGGGTCGGACGGCAGCCGCCGACCCTGGGCGAGCTCGAAGTGACTGGCGTAGATCCGCTCGATGTAGCCGCTGGTGGGCACGCCGCCGCGCTGCCCGGTCAACTCGTCGTTGGCTCCGGCGGCCAGCTTGGTGAAGTCGACGTCGGCGTGGAACGGACTGAGATCACCGGTGGCCAGCACGGCTTTCTGCTGGCTGTCCCGCCAGGCGCTGTCCATCGGCTCGTCGTAGCGGAACGCCGAGTCGAAGAACGCCGACGGGTGCGCGACGCCGACCGGAGCGCCGCCGGGGTGGTGTGCGTCAGCGGTCGCCCGCGGCACCAGGTAGCGGTTGTTCGCGGTGTCCCACAGGCCACTCGCGGCGGCGAGCCGGACATCGCGCTGGCCGGTCGCGTCGTACGCCGAATGGGGTACCAGCACCTGAACCTGGCGGCGGGTCAGGTCCACGGTCACCGGTGCGTCGGCGAGCTTGGCGCCGGACGCGGCGTCGACAACATCAGCGCTGCTGCCGTGCACCGTGACGAAAACCCGCGCCGGCAGCACGGTGTTCGCCCCATGGGGCGCGGGCAGCGGCTTGGCCGAGTTGCCGATGGCGATGGTGGTGGCCACCAGGTTCGGATCGGTCATCGTGTTGTAGGTGATCCGGAACGCGGTGGCGTCGGGCAGCGGCCTGGTGCGAAGCTCGATCAGGTTCGCCGCGTTGTCCCGGTAGGCCGGATCGGTCGGGTAGGTGTAGTTGCGCAGCAGGGTGTTGGTCGGCCAGGTGTAGTTGATGCCGGCGCCCTCGTCGTCCCACGGACAGCCCTGGTAAAGAAATTCGCCGTCGCGGTAGGCGCTGGTCATGCAGTCCTGGGTGGGCGCCGCGTGCCAGACCCCGGTGTTCTCCAACTGCGGTGCCTTCGGCGGTGCGGCGTTGAGAATCGATGGGCCGACGGGGTCGGCCGGCTGGGCGGCGGCCTGGGCCGCCGTAGCGCCGAGGCCGGTAGCGGCGACCACAGTGATCACACAGGCTCCAGCCAGGATCAGCCCGGTGACACGGCGGCCACGCTGCCGCGGTGTTCGGTTCATGTCGCAACGACCTCCAGTGTCGGTGTGCGCGAGTGGGCGGAATTATGCGCCACATCACAGACGCTCGTCAACAATATGACACCCTTGTAGTGGCTCGGCCGCGTGGCGGGACCGCTGTGGGATAGTCGATCAGCAGGAGAAGGGAGGCCACGGTTGAAACCTCGTTCAATCGTCTTCGACCTGTTCGGGGACTACGTCCGCTACCGGGGCGAAGCCGCGCGACTGCGCACGCTCAACACCCTGATGGGCTGCTTCGGCGTCGGCGAGAGCACCGTGCGGGTAGTGGTCGCGCGACTGCGCAAAGAGGGCTGGTTCGACGCCGAGCGTCAGGGCCGTGAAACGGTCTACGCGCTCAACAGCAAGAGCCTACGGCTGCTGGACGAAGGCCGCGCCCGGATCTTCGAGCGGGTCCGCGCCGAGTGGGACCGGCACTGGTACATGGTCATCTACTCGGTCCCGGAGACCGACCGCGGCATCCGCGATCTGATCCGCAAGGAGCTGGCCTGGCTTGGCTTCGGCCCGCTGGCCGCGTCCACCTATGTGTCCCCGCACGACCGGCTGCGGCAGGTGAAGGAGAATTTCGCCGACCAGCCGGTGATCCGACTGGACATGCTGAGCTGCCAGTCCAGCGGGCTGCCGGTGGACCGCGAGATGGCCGCGCGCTGCTGGGATTTCGACGCGCTCAACGCCGACTACCGCGAGTTGCTGCGCACCTACCGCGCCCGGCTGCCCGCCTACCGCGCCGGGGAGTTGTCACCGGAGCAAGCGATGGTCGAGCGGATGCGGCTGACCTACGACTATCGCAAGTTCCCGTTCCGCGATCCCGACCTGCCGGTCGAGCTGCTGCCCGCCGGTTGGCTAGGCCGGGACGCGCACGACATGTTCCTGGAGGCCCACGAACTGCTCCGCGTCCCGGCCGAACAGTTCTACGACCAGGCGGCCAAGGTGTAGCCGGGTCACCGCTGCGGGTAGCCGGCTCATTGACCTACGGCTGAAGCCGGCCAGACTGGCCGCGGCGGGCTGTCCGAACTACTGGGTGGTGGACCCGAACGTGCCGCGACTGAGCTGTTTCGTGCTCCGCGACGGCGACTACGCCGAACGGGTAGTTGCCAGCGACGACCGGGTCACCGAACTCCACGAGCCGCATCCGGTGCGGTGCAGCGTCGACTACCTGGTCGCCGACTACCCGGATCCATTCTCCGCGCTCTGACTTCGGTAAATGCGTTGAGCGCACTCGTATCATCGCTGGGTGACCAGGAATGAGCTGCATCTGGACCGGGCGCGGGCCGAATCATTCGGTCCGGTCGCCGAGGACTACGACCGCTACCGGCCCACTTTCCCCGATGAGCTGATCGACGATCTTGTCGCTGGCCGGCCGGCAGCGGTGCTCGATGTCGGCTGCGGGACCGGCAAAGCCACCGTGCTGCTCGCCAAGCGCGGACTGGACGTGCTCGGCGTCGAACTGGACGAGCGGATGGCCGAGATCGCCCGCGGGCACGGCATTCCGGTGGAGGTCGGGGCATTCGAAACCTGGGACGACGGCGGGCGACAGTTCGACCTGATCACATTCGCCCAGTCGTGGCACTGGATCAACCCGGAACTGGGCATTCCGAAGGTGGCCACGCTGCTGCGGTCGGGCGGCGTGATCGCCCGATTCTGGAACTTCTACGTGGTGGACGAGCCGGTTCGCGGCGCGCTCGACGCGGTGTATCGCGAACACGTGCCGGAGATCCACCCGCATACCCAAGGGCCAACCGACGAGGACCGGACCATCGCCGACCCGTTCGCGGCCAACGACTTGTTCACCGCGTTCGAGAACAAGATGTACGGGCTGGACGTGCGGCTGAGCGCGGATCACTGGGTGGCGATGGTGTCGACCTTCAGCGATCACCGGCAGTTGGCGCCCGACCGGCTCGCCGTCCTGCAGCGGGAGTCGCGCGCGACGATCGAATCCTTCGGCGGCGCCGTCCCGGCTCGGCACGCCGCGTTCGCCCAGTTCGCCCGTCGG
>DASZLR010000056.1:0-16869 GCA_035552275.1 Pseudonocardiaceae bacterium
GCCGACATCGTGAAGCTGGCCGCCGACAGCGGCACGCTACCCGAGGATGGCGGTGAGAAGCCGCACCTGACGGTGACCATCGACTGGGACACGCTGCGCGAGCAGACCGGCCGCGCGACCCTGCACACCGCCACCCCTGAGGGCGATTCGACCCTCACCGCCTCCCAGGCCCGCCGCCTGGCCTGCGACAGCAAAATCCTGCCGATGGTGTTGGGTTCGCGTTCGGAACCGCTGGATGTGGGCCGGTCCACTCGCACGATCCCGACCGCGATCCGCAAGGCATTGGTGTCGCGGGACGGCGGGTGCGCGTTCCCGGACTGCGATCGTCCTCCACAATGGACTGATGCGCACCACATCGTGTTTGTGGCTGATGGTGGACCGACCTCACTGGACAATTTGGTGCTGTTGTGCCGTTCCCACCATACGTTGATCCACCACTCCCAGTGGCGGATCGACATGGACGACGGCATCCCCGTGTTCATCCCACCCGCCTACATCGACCGGGACCAAACACCCCGAACCAACCCACTCCACCGACACCGAGCCGTGGGGTCGCGGCGTGAACCGGACACCGTAGAGTGCCTCCGGTGATTGATCGTGCCCACCGTGCGGTAGCCCTGGATGTGGCGCTGTATCTGGTGTTCGCGGTGTTCGCCGGAACGACGGCGCTGTCGTCGGAGTTCTACGGCGCTCGGCTCTGGGCCGCTCTCGCGGTATTCGGTTATCTGTTCGGGCTGGCCCACGCCATCCTGCCCGCGCTGCGCTCCCGCTGCCCGCGCTATGCGCCGGTGGCGGCCGTGGCCGGTCTCGGCATGATCGTTTCGCTGGCGATGCTGCTGGTCCGCCGGGCACAGGGTGTGCCGTGGAGCGAGCAGCCTGAGGTGTGGGTGATCGAGCGGTCGGCCACCATGCTGCTGCACCACGGCACCCCGTACATCAATCTGGCTGCCCTCGGCCGGCCGCCGATCGTGGACGACTACATGCCATACGGGCCGACGATGGCGGTGTTCGGGCTGCCCAGTGCGCTTTTCGGCCTCAACCCGCTGACCGACGCACGGGTGACGTTCGCGGTCTTCTCAACGGTCATCGTGGTGCTCGCCCTACGGCTGCTGCGTTGGCCGCGCGTGCCGGTCCGGGCAGCGCAACTGATCGTTGCCGGCCCGCTCACCGGCCTGGCCTGGTCGACGGCCGGGGATGATCTGCCGATCGCGGCGTTGATGCTGTTGGCGTTCGCGTTGTTGGCCCGCTGCAAGCCGGCCTGGTGTGGCGCGGTCATCGGCACGGCGGTGAGCATGAAGCTCACTGCGGCGCCCGCGCTGCTGGTGCTGGCGATCGCGGTGCCGGCGATTCTCGGTGCCGGCGCGCTGCTGAGGTTCCTCGCCGGCGCTGCCGCCGCCGGACTGCTGACCGTGCCGGTGTTCCTGGTCGATCCGGCCAACTTCGTGGAACAGGTGATCCGGTTTCCGATCGGGCTGGGCCGGGCGCATTCGCCGGCCGCCAGCCCATTGCCGGGAAACCTGCTCGCCCGGCTCGGTCCCGGCGGCCACATCGCGACCCTCGCGCTACTCATCCTGGCCGGGCTGGCCATGGCGGTCTGGCTGATCCGTCGGCCACCACGATCGGCCGGCGATGCCGCGCTGCGCACCGCCATCGGCATCGCGACCGCGATCATCCTGGCGCCGGCGACCCGCTACGGCTACCTGGCCTATCCGATAATCCTGCTCGGCGGGGCCATCACACTGCGAGCTGCCCGTTCACGCGCCGGCGGCGGTGACGATCGCGTCGGTGGCGAACCCGAGCACGATGCCGGCGAACAGGCCCCACGTGGAGATCTCCTTGAAGGACATCTTGCGGGCCACCGCGAGTAGTTCGATCACCACATACAGTATGGAGCCGGCGGCCAGGCCGAGGAACGCGATGCTGATCGTGTCGTTCACGACTGTTTCGCCGACCAGGGTGCCCAGGAACGTCGGGCCGCCGCCGATCAGGCCGAGCAGCGCCAGATAGCCCCAGGACGGCGCCGTGCCGGACAGCGGGGCCACGATGCCGAAGCCCTCGGTGGCGTTGTGCAGCCCGAATCCGATGATGAGCAGCACGGCCAGGGACAGCTCGCCCTTGGCGGCCGAATTGCCGATCGCCAGGCCCTCGGCGAAGTTGTGCAGCCCGATGCCGATCGCGATCATCAGCGCGAGCCCGCCGGACGCGGTGCGCCAACTGTGGCCGGGCAGTTCGGTCACCGCCGCCGCGCCCGGTCCCGCGGCGCGCGCCGCCGTTCGGCGTGCGGTCCACCGGTCGAAGTAGACCAGGCCAAGCAATCCGATGCCGACGCACGCGGCCAGCGTGAGGCCATTGCCCAGCGCCGAGCCGACCCGATGATCGCTGAGCGCGCTGTCCACCGGCTGCCACGCATGATCCAGCACGTCCCACAAGATGAAGATCAGGATGCCGGTCGCGATCGAGTTGAGCAGCGCCTTCAACCTCGGTGCCGGCGCGCGCAGCCGCCCCAACGGCAGGCCGAGATAGATGGTGAACCCGGCAACGGCGCCGAGTAGCGCGATCTGCGAAGACGACACTGATCTTCCTCACTCTGGTGACGGCTAACACGCTGGTGCTGGCAACGCCGACCACAGTAGAACAGGTAAGGCTCACCTAAAAAGAGGCGGTGGTCACGGTGGTGTTCACCAGCCACCAGATTTCGGCCAGGACCGACGCGTCCACGCCGACCAGTGAGTCGCGGAACACCCGGCGCGGGCCCTCCGGAACCGCGGCCTCACAGGGCACCACCAGCACCGCGGTGCCGGCGGCATCAGCCGATGCCGTGCCGGTGGTCGAGTCCTCCACGGCGACACAGTCCTCGACCGGCACGCCCAGCAACCGCGCGGCCTTCCGATAGGGCTCCGGCCGCGGCTTGTTCTGCCCGTCGACCTCGTCACCGCACACCGTCGCGTCGAACAGTTCCCGGCCGATGGTGTCCAGCGCGACCTCGGTCAGCTCGCGCACGGTGGACGTCACCAGCGCCATCGGCAGTCCGGCCGACCGCACCGCGCGCAACGCCTCCCGCGCGCCCGGCCGCCACGGCAGGCCGGCGTGGAACAGCTCGGCGGTCCGGCTGGTCAGGAACTCCCCCGCTGCGGCGTATTCGGTGGGACTCGGCTGCCGGCCAAGGAAACCGAACAGTGCTCGCAGCGTGTCGTCCATATTGGACCCGATCAGCGACTCCCGCAGCGACGGCGTCATGATGCCGCCGAGTGAGTCCATCAGTTCATCAAGGGTGACCGTCCACAGCTTCTCGGAGTCGATCAGGGTGCCGTCCATGTCCCACAGCACGGCTCGCAGCACGGGCGTCCTCTCAGGTGTTGAAGTACTTGGCTTCCGGGTGGTGGACGACGATCGCGTCGGTGGACTGCTCGGGATGCAGCTGGGATTCCTCGGACAGCTTGACGCCGATCCGTTCCGGCTCCAACAGATCCACGATCTTGGCCCGGTCGTCCAGGTTCGGGCAGGCGCCGTAGCCCAGCGAGAAGCGCGCGCCCCGGTAGCCGAGCGAGAAGAACTCCTCCACCGAGTCGGGGTCCTCGGCGGCGACGGCCCGGCCGCCGGGGAAGCGCAGTTCCTCGCGGACCCGGCGGTGCCAGTACTCGGCCAGCGCCTCGGTGAGCTGCACGCCCAATCCGTGCACCTCCAGGTAATCCCGGTAGGCGTCGGAATCGAAGAGGTGCTGCGCGTGGTCGGCGATCGGCTGGCCCATGGTGACCAGTTGGAACGCCACCACGTCCACGCCCGCCTCGCGGGGCCGGAAGAAGTCGGACAGACAGAGGAACCGGCCCCGGTGCTGGCGCGGGAAGCTGAACCGGGCCCGCTCGGGGGCGTCCGGCCGCGGCTCGGCGAGCACCACCAGATCGTCCCCTTCGGACACACACGGGAAGTAGCCGTAGACCGCCGCGGCGTGCGCGAGCACACCCTCGGTGGCCAACCGGTCCAGCCAGTACCGCAGCCGCGGCCGACCCTCGGTCTCCACCAGTTCCGCATAGGACGGTCCGGTGCCACCACGCGCGCCACGCAGTCCCCACTGGCCAAGGAAAGTCGCCCGTTCATCCAACATGGACGAATAGTCGGCGACCGGAATTCCCTTGTGCACCCGCGATCCCCAGAACGGCGGGGTCGGGATCGGCACATCCACGGCGACATCGGAGCGGGCCGGAATGACCGGCTCCGGCTCACTTTCCTTGCGCGCGGCGGCGATCCGCAGCGAGCGCTCCCGCCGCGCCTTGCGCTCGGCCGCCTTCGCCTCCGCCTCCGGGTCGCGCACCGGAGCCGCACCGCGCCGGACCGCCATCAGCGCGTCCATCAGCCGCAGCCCCTCGAACGCGTCCCGGGCGTACCGGACGTCCCCGGCGTACAGCTCGGTGAGGTCGTTCTCCACGTAGGCGCGGGTCAGCGCGGCGCCGCCGAGCAGGACGGGCCATTGCGCGGCCACGCCTCTTGAGTTCATCTCGGCCAGGTTCTCCTTCATCACCACGGTCGATTTGACCAGCAGGCCGGACATGCCGATCACGTCCGCCCGATGCTCGGCGGCGGCGTCCAGGATCGCGGTGATCGGCTGCTTGATGCCGAGGTTCACCACCTCGTAGCCGTTGTTGGACAGGATGATGTCGACCAGGTTCTTGCCGATGTCGTGCACATCGCCCTTGACGGTGGCCAGCACGATCCGGCCCTTGCCGCCGGAGTCGCTTTTCTCCATGTGCGGCTCAAGCTGAGCGACCGCCGCCTTCATCACCTCGGCCGACTGCAACACGAACGGCAGTTGCATCTGCCCGGACCCGAACAGCTCCCCCACCGTCTTCATACCGGACAGCAGGGTGTCGTTGATGATCTCCAGCGCCGGCCGTTCCTCCAGCGCGGCGACCAGATCCTCGGTCAAGCCGTTGCGCTCACCGTCCACGATGCGCCGTTCAAGCCGTTCGAAGAGCGGCAGCGCGGCCAGTTCGGCCGCCCGCGACTCACGCGAGGACCGCACCGTCTTGCCCTCGAACAGCGCCATGAACCGCTGCAGCGGGTCGTAGCCCTCCCGCCGCCGGTCATAGACCAGGTCCAGCGCGACAGCGCGCTGCTCGTCGGGAATCCGGGCGATCGGCAGAATCTTCGAGGCGTGCACGATCGCCGTGGTCAACCCGGCCTGCACGCACTCGTGCAGGAACACGCTGTTGAGCACCTGGCGAGCCGCCGGATTCAGGCCGAACGACACGTTCGACAGGCCCAATGTGGTCTGCACCGGATGCCGGCGGTTCAGCTCGCGGATCGCCTCGATCGTCTCCAGTGCGTCCCGGCGCGACTCCTCCTGGCCGGTGGCGATGGTGAAGGTGAGACAGTCCACGATGATGTCCGACTCGGGCAGCCCGAACCGGGTGATGTCCGCGATCAGCCGCTCGGCGACGGCCACCTTGTGCTCGGCGGTGCGGGCCTGGCCTTCCTCGTCGATGGTCAGCGCCACCACGGCCGCGCCGTGCTCGGCGACCAGCTCCATGACTCGGGCGAACCGCGACTCCGGGCCATCGCCGTCCTCGTAGTTCACCGAGTTCACCGCGCACCGGCCGCCCAGGTGCTCCAACCCGGCGCGCAGCACGTCGACCTCGGTCGAGTCCAGCATGATCGGCAGCGTGGACGCGGTGGCCAGCCGACCGGCGATCTCCTTCATGTCGGCGACGCCGTCCCGGCCGACGTAGTCGACGCACACGTCCAGCAGGTGTGCGCCGTCGCGGGTCTGCTCGCGGGCGATCTCCACGCAGTCGGCGAACCTGCCGGCCAGCATCGCCTCGCGGAAAGCCTTGGAGCCGTTGGCATTCGTCCGCTCGCCGATCATCAGCACGCTGGCGTCCTGGGCGAACGGCACCGCCTGATAGAGCGACGACACGCCCGGCTCGACGTGCGGCCGGCGCGCACCGGCCTGCCCGGCCACAGCGGCCACGGTCTGCCGGATGTGCTCGGCGGTCGTCCCGCAGCAGCCGCCGACCAGGCCGACGCCGAACTCGTTGACGAACCCGGACAGCGCCTCGGCCAGTTCCTCCGGGGTCAGCGGGTACTCCGCGCCGTCCCGGCCGAGCACCGGCAGGCCGGCGTTGGGCATCACGGACAGCCGGACCCGGGCGTGCTTGGACAGCGTGCGCAGGTGCTCGCTCATCTCGGCCGGGCCGGTCGCGCAGTTGAGGCCGATCACGTCGATGCCCAGCGGCTCCAACGCGGTCAGCGCGGCGCCGGTCTCGGTGCCCAGCAGCATCGTGCCGGTGGTCTCGACAGTGATCTGCGCGATGATCGGCACCCGGCGGCCCTCGGCGGCCATCGCCCGCCGGGCGGCGATCACCGCGGCCTTCGCCTGCAGAATGTCCTGGCAGGTCTCGATGATCACCGCGTCCACCCCGCCGGCCAGCAGACCGCGCACCTCCTGCTCGTACGCGTCGCGCAGGGTGGTCGACGGGGCGTGCCCGAGACTGGGCAGCTTGGTGCCCGGCCCCACCGAGCCGAGCACGAACCGCCCGCCGAACTCGTCGGCCGTCTCCCGGGCCAGCCGCGCGCCCACCTCGGAGAGCTCGAAGATCCGGTCGGCCAGGTCGTACTCGGCCAGGTTGGGCAGGTTGGCCCCGAACGTGTTGGTCTCCACGGCGTCCGCGCCGGCCTCCAGGTAGCCGCGGTGCACGGCGCGCACCACGTCCGGACGGGTGATGTTGAGGATCTCGTTGCAGCCCTCAAGGCCGTTGAAGTCGTCCAGGGTCAGCGGGAAGGACTGGAGCATCGTGCCCATCGCCCCGTCCGCCACCAGCACTCTGGAGGTCAGGGCTTCGAGGAAGGTAGACGACACGCTGTCCGACATGAGACCAGAGTAAGGCGTACAGCCGACGGGGTTCGGTCGTACGCTGACCGCGTGACCGATTCCGACCGGAGCCCCACGCTCACCAGTCCGCTGCTGGTGGCCGCCTTCGAGGGGTGGAACGATGCTGGTGACGCGGCCACCACCGCCATCGAGCATCTACAACTGGCCTGGGACGCCAAGCCACTGGCCGAGATCGATCCGGACGACTATTACGACTTTCAGGTGACGCGGCCGACCGTCCACTTGGTGGACGGGGTGACCCGCCGTGTGGAATGGCCCACAACGCGCCTGACGGTGTGTCGTCCGCCCGGTTCGGCCTCCGACATCATCCTTGTGCACGGCATCGAGCCGAACATGCGCTGGCATCTGTTCTGCGCCGAACTGCTCGACTACGTCGAGCGGCTGAAGGTGGAGACGGTGGTCACACTCGGCGCGCTGCTCGCCGACACCCCGCACACCCGGCCCGTACCGGTCACCGGCACCGCCTACGACGCCGACTCGGCCGCCAAGTTCGGCCTGGAACGGTCCCGCTATGAGGGGCCGACCGGGATCGTCGGGGCGTTCCAGGACTCGTGCGTGCGGGCCGGCATTCCGGCGATCTCGATCTGGGCGGCGGTGCCGCACTACGTGGCCCAGCCGCCCTCGCCGAAGGCAACCCTCGCGCTGCTGCACCGGGTCGAGGAAGTCCTCGACGTCGAGGTGCCGCTGGGCGCGTTGCCCGGCCAGGCCGAGGAATGGGAGCGGACCGTCAGCGAGATGGCCGACGAGGACGAGGACATCCGCAACTACGTGCGGGCGCTGGAAGAACGCGGCGACGACAGCCTCACCGAGACCAGCGGAGACGCCATCGCGGCCGAGTTCGAGAAGTATCTCCGGCGGCGGGGGCGCGGTCCGGGACACGGACCCGGCCCGGCCTGACAACGTTGGCTGGACGAGGGGGAGCAGATGGATCGGCAGGAACGGGCGCGGCACGAGTACGCCGGTTTGCTCGGTGGGTCGGCGGACGAGGTGTTGGCCGGCATTCGGCAACGATCGCCCCGGATGTACGAGACGCTGACCGAACTCGGCTTCGGCGGCGTCATGACGCACGCCGAATTGGGGCGCGCTGAACGGGAGCTGGCGACGGTCGCGATCATCGCCGCGCTCGGCGGCGCCGAACCGCAACTCGCGTCGCATGTCCGCGGGGCGCTGCATCAGGGCTGGTCCGCGTCCGAGCTGCTGGCGCTGTGCGAGCACGTGACCCTCTACGCCGGATTCCCGCGCGGGCTCAACGCGCTCACCGTGGTGGACGAGGTGCTGGCCACCCGCCCGCCGAAGCTGCGCCGGATCGCGCTGGCCGACCACGAGACCGAAGTCGCCGAGGCCGGGGACACCGGGCCGGCGGTGCTGCTGGTGCACTCCATGGGCGCGGACTGGCGGGTGTGGGAACAGCTGATCGGCAGGCTGGCCGTCGGCCGGCGGGTGTTCGGCTACGACCTGCGCGGCCACGGCCACGCCGCCGGGGCATCCCCGTTCACCATGGCCGACACCGGCCGCGACCTGCTCGGCGTCCTGGACGCCCTCGGCCTGGACCGGGCACATGTGGTCGGGTTGGCGTTCGGCGGGGCGATCGCGCAGACCGCCGCGGTCGCCGCGCCGGACCGGTTCGAGTCGCTGGCCTTGCTGGCCACCACGGACACCCCGCTGCCGGAGATCTTCGAGACCCGCGCCAAGATCGCCGAGACCGACGGCATGTCGGCGCTTGTCGCGCCGATGCTGACCCGGTGGTTCAGCGCCGACGCCCTCGCCGAGAACGGCTGGGGCGTGCGGTATGCCCGCGAGCGGCTGCGCCGGTTCGTGCCGGCCGACTGGGCCGCCGGCTGGCGGGCGTTCACCAGCCTGAATGTGCGCGACCGGCTGCGCGGCTTCACCGCGCCGACTCTGGTGCTCGCCGGCGAGGCGGACGTCTCGGCCACCCCCGAGATGATGTCGGCCCTGGCGCGGCGCATTCCCGGCGCGGAGTACCGACAACTGCCGGGCGCGCCGCACATGATGACGCTGGAAACGTCCGAGCTGGTCGCGGACGCGCTCGACAAATTCCTGCCCCCCGAATAATTACCGAGTGGACTGGAACAGCTCGATTGGGTTGCCGGACGGGTCGTCCAGCAGGATCTGGTTGCCGCCCACGCCGATGACGATGTCGTTGCGGAAGTGCGTTCCGGCCGCGCGCAGCCGGTCGACCTCGGCTTCGAGATCGTCCACGGCCAGTGAAATGCGGTTCCAGCCGCCGGGTTCCGGGTTCCGGCCGTCCGGCATCGCCTGCCCACCACCGCCCTGACCACTCGGCGCGGACAGCGCCAGCCGCAGCGCGCCCCGCGCCAGCATGGCGAAGGTCGGAGCCGGATGCATGACGACCGCAAAGCCGAGCTGGGTGGTGTAGAACGCGATCGCGGCGTCCACGTCGCGCACGATGTAGCGCACCAAAACCGTGTCGCTCATGGTGTTCACGCTAGAGCAGCACACCGAGCAGCGCGTCGACGGCGGTGCGCAGCAACGCGGGCGAGTGCGCGTCCGAGCCGCCGTGGGCCAGCGTCTCGGACGCCCAGGCGTCGACGGCGGCCAGCGCGGCCGGCGTGTCCAGGTCGTCGGCGAGATGGTCGCGCAGCCGGCGCACGGTGTCCACGGCGTCCGGCGCGGCCGCCAGCGACACCGCCTCCCGCCAGCGGGCCAGCCGTGCCTCGCCGTCGGCCAACAGTTCGGGCGTCCACGCCCGGTCGCCGCGGTAGTGGCCGGACAGCAGCGCCAGCCGGACCGCCATCGGGTCCACCCGGTCGGCCCGTAGCCGCGACACGAACACCAGGTTGCCGCGCGATTTGGACATCTTCTCGCCGTCCAGGCCGATCATGCCGGCGTGGCAGTAGTGCCGGGCGAACGGATAGTCGCCGGTCAGCGCCTCGGCGTGCGCCGCGCTGTACTCGTGGTGCGGGAACACCAGATCGCTGCCGCCGCCCTGCACGTCGAACCCGCTGCCGAGCAGGCTCAGCGCGATCGCGCTGCACTCGACATGCCAGCCGGGCCGGCCGGCGCCCAGCTCGGAGTCCCAGGTCGGCTCGCCGGGGCGGGCCATCCGCCACAGCAGCGCGTCCAGCGGGTGGCGTTTGCCGGCGCGGTCCGGGTCGCCGCCGCGCTCGCCGAACAGCGCCAGCATGGTCGGCTCGTCGTAGTTGGACTCGTAGCCGAACCGGCCGGTGACGGTGTGATCGAAGTACACGTCCGGGTAGTCCGGATCGGCGGCGCGGTAGGCGGCGCCGGCGGCGAGCAGCTTGCCGACCATCTCGCCGATCAGCGGGACCGACTCGACCGCGCCGACGAAATCGCGCGGCGGCACCACCCGCAGCGACTCCATGTCCTCGCGGAACAGCGCGGTCTCCCGCATACCCAGCACGACCCAGTCGTCCTGGTCGCGGTCGGCGCGCTCCAGCAGTGGATCGTCCACATCGGTCACGTTCTGCACGTAGTGCACGGTGTGTCCGTTGTCCAGCCACTGCCGGTGCACCAGGTCGAATGCCAGGTAGGTGGCGGCGTGACCGAGGTGGGTGGCGTCGTACGGGGTGATCCCGCAGACGTACATCCGGGCGGTCGCGCCCGGCGCGGTGGGCCGGATCTCGCGGGTCGCCGAGTCGTACAGCCGCAGCGGCCGGGGCTGGCCGGGAACCCGCGGCACCGGGTGTGGCAACCAACTGTCCATGCTCACGACAGTAACCGGCCTGCCCAGCTGGTCCGGGTGGCGGGAACGTAGCGGCCGGCTCGGCCGTTCGTCCGTGGGAGGATCGGCCGGGCAGTGGTCGAACAGCAGGGCCGACCGCGACGGGGCCGACCGAGGACAGCGAGGGTGAACTGTGGACATTCAGACGATTGACCAGAACTACAACCAGTTGCAGCAGCAGAGCCAGCAGACGGTGCAGTTGATCACGAGTCTGGCGCAGAAGCTGCAGACCGCGGCCAACAACGGCGACCAGAACGCCCGCGAGTGGCTGCTGGACCTCAAAGAGATCACCATGGGCTTCCAGCAGGAGCAGAATCAGGTGACGCTGCTGCTGCAGTCCATCCACAACTTCGTGGCCAACCAGTCGCAGCAGCCCCAGTACCAGCAACCGCAGTACCAACAGGCCCCGCCCCAGTACCAGCAGCCGGTCTACCAGGAGCCGATGTACCAGCAGGGCGGCGGCGGTTTCGGTCGGTTCATGCACAGCACGTTCGGCCAGGCGATCACCACCGGCGCCGGTTTCGCGATCGGCGACGACATCATCAACAGCATCTTCTGACCGTTTACCGACACGGAACCGGGGCCATTTCGGCTACCGGTAAGGTGGCGCTCGTTCGCCACTTAACTGGGGGTTTCTGTGGACGGTTCCGCCCTTCTCGACCCGCCGGATGATGTCGCCGCGACAGCGGTTATCGCCCCGGCCCGCCTGATCACCTGGCGGCTCTGGTACCGATGGCGGCTGTTATTGGTGCTGGCCGGCCTGGCCAGCACCGGTGTCGTCATCGTCTGGGCGGTGCAGGTGTATCGCACCGCCCCGCACGCGTTCGTGGACCTGGACGTGTACCGGCTGGGCTCGTCGGCGTGGTGGCATGGCCGGGACATCTACGGTCCGTTGCCGCGCACGGTCGCCGGCCCGCTGCCGTTCGTCTATCCGCCGATCGCCGCCGCCGCGCTCGCGCCGCTGGCCGCTGTCACCTGGCAGCACGCGATCACCATCACACTGGTCGGGTCGATGACCGGCCTGGCGGTGACGGTCTACCTGACGTTCCTGCGGGTTTGGCCGAGCGCCGGCCGGCGGGGCGCGGTGCTCGCGACGGCCGTGCTGCTGCCCGGTGCGCTGGTGCTGGAACCGGTGTGGGACACGTTCTGGTTCGGCCAGATCAACATCGTGCTGATGGCGCTGGTGGTCCTCGACTGCCTGGTCGATCACCCGAAATGGCCGCGCGGCGTGCTCATCGGCGTGGCCGCCGCGATCAAGCTCACGCCCGCCGTGTTCGTGCTGTACTTCCTGCTGCGCAAGGACTATCGGGCGGCGGCGACCGCGACGATCACCGGGCTCGCGGTCACCGCGCTGGGGTTCGCGGTGTCCTGGTCGGGCTCCCTGAAGTACTGGTTCGGCAGCTCCGGCGGGGTGCGCGGGATCAGCGGCTCGGCATACGTCACCAACCAGACCCTCGCGGCCACCCTGACCCGGTGGGCGCTGCCCAAGCCGACGCAGACCGCGCTGTGGGTGCTCGGCTCGGTGGTGCTGCTGGTGTTCGCGGTCGCCGCGATCCGCCGGGCGAACCGGCTCGGCGACACCCCGCTGGCGATGGTCGTCACCGCCGGGTTCGGGCTGCTGGTGTCGCCGACTTCGTGGAGCAACCACTGGGTGTACATCGCGCCGGCGCTGATCGTCATCGCCGGTCAGGCATGGCGCCGGCGGTCGGTGCCGTGGCTGCTCGCGCTGGCCGCCATTACCTATGTGTTCGCCGAAGCGCCGTTCTTGGGTCTGCCCAGTCAGGGGAATCGGGAACTGCGCTGGACGGCCGCCCAGTGGCTGCCCGGAAACTCGTTCACTGTCACCGCGATCGTCGCGCTGGTCCTCTTCGCCGCGCCGGACCTGCCGGCCACCTTCCGGGCGGTCCGGACGCGGTTGGTCGCTATCGGCGGTCGGTGACGGCCGGCTGGAGGTGCACCCGGTCGCGACCGGCCTCTTTGGCGGTGTAGAGCGCGGTGTCGGCGGCGAGCACCAGATCATCGATCGTAACGATGCCGGGGCTGGGATAGCGGGCGCCGCCGATGGACACGGTCAGCCCGCCCACGGTGACGCATTCACCGTCGATGGTCACCTCGACCACCAGATCCCGGATGCGGGTGCGGATCCGCTCGGCGATGGCGCGCAGTTCGATGGCGTGCACGGCCGGCAGCACCACGGCGAATTCCTCGCCACCCCACCGGCCGACGGAATCGTAGCGGCGGACCGCCGCGGTTGTGGTGTCGGCGACCGCGCGCAGCACCTTGTCACCGGCCAGATGCCCGTAGGTGTCGTTGATCTGCTTGAAATGATCGAGGTCGAGCATCAGCACGGCCACGCTGGTTCGGGTCGTGGCGGCCCGGGTGAGCCCTCGCTCGGCGACGTGATGCCACCATTCGACCGCGTACAGGCCGGTTTTGCTGTCGGTGCGGGACGCGTTGCGAAACTGGGCGAGCAGCACGCCGCGATGCAGCGCGATCAGTCCGACGATCACGCCGATCAGCAGGAACGGGTCGAATTCCAGCAGTCCGGCGGCGGCCAGGCCGAGCCCGAGCGCGCTGGCCTCGATGATCTGCTCGCCGAACTCACCGGCGATGTGGTTCGCGAGCTGGCCGCGCGAGGCGACCAGTAGCGCGCCGGCATTGAGCGAGTAACTGACCCCCCAGCGAGCGATGGCCGCCGCGACCACCACCAGCAGGCCGGGCAGGTTGGTTGGCACGCCGGGATAAACGCCCGGACCGGCGAGCAGGATCAGCGCGCACACCTGGGTGGCGATCACCAGCGATGCGGTGCAGTAAACCCACTGGTACAACGGTTTTCGACCGCGCCACCCCCGAAGCCACATGTAGGTCCGGGCGAACACGAGCAACGCCACCGCCAGGACCGGCGGGAGCACCAACACCGCGGCGAAGTGCCACGGTGTCAGGCCGTCGATCAGCGGACCCGAACGCGGCGACAACGAACGCAGCCGATCGAAATTGCGGGACATCTCGACGTGCAGGATCATGCAGACGGCCAGCACGACGACCTGAGTCCACTCACTGACGGTCGGCGTGTACAGCCGACTGGTCGTCGCGGTCGCCCCCAGTGCGACGGCCTCAACCGCCAGAATGCCCGCGACGACGCCGGCCGGCACCGTCCAGAGCTCGCAGTTTCTCACCCAACGTAACGGTCTCCTGCCCGTCCGCATCTGGCGACCCCCCAAGCTGACGCGGCTCTACACTCGGTGTACCCGGCAGCGTAGCGGAACTGGCATGACTCGTAAGGGTGTTCGGCCTAGATCACCGACAAGAGCACCCAGTTGGCGCAATCCTGGCGGGAAGTCGTCCGGTGCCGGGGTTTCGGCGGGTCACGCAGTACCGGTGTTTCCGCGTCCAGTCGTTGCACGAGCAGCTGCACGGGAATGTGCTGGGTCAAACGAGAAAAGCGAATTCGCGGCGGGAACCAGGCCGCAGTGTCCAACCGGTCAGTTCCGCCCAGAACACCCGCTCCGGATCGACTTCGACCGTCCCGCAGACGGGCACTCGGTAACATGGTGTCGCGTCCACGGTGATGCGATGCTTGAACGGGGGCGAAGATGCTGACAGTTGGCCAACTCGCAGCGGCTCAACCGGACCTGTGGCGATCGGCGGCCAGCTCGTGGCAGAAGGCGCGGACACTCACCCAACAGACGTCTGACGACATCCGCGACCGAGGCGCCGGCAAGGTAAACGAGCACTGGACCGACGAGGTCGGGCAGCTGGCATCGGCAACGCTGACGTCCGCTGCCACAGATTTCGACATCGCCTCGGACACGATCGCCGGCACCATCATGATCCTGGATGGATTAGCGGATGCCATTGGCATGGCACAGGCTGTATTGAATGAAGGATTGCACGAGGCCGCCGGACTCGGCCTGTCCGTGGCCGACAACGGTCAGGTGACTGTCGCCGAGAGTGGCCTGCCGGGAGCTGCCGGAGACGCACAGTTGCCGCAGGTTCAGAACCTCGTTTCGGAGGCGCTGATCGCCGCGACCAAAGCTGACCAGGATGCCGCCAGCGAACTGCGTAGCCTGGCCGGCGCCGTCACGGCAACCGATCCGCAGCAGGTCGAGAACCAGGTTCAGGGCACCGCGTCGCAGGACGAACTCGCTGTGTTGGCGGACACCATTCCGGCCAACGCTGCTCCGGATCAGGTAAGCGCATGGTGGCGTTCCCTCACACCACAGCAGCAAACTGAGCTGGAGAACGCGACGCCGGTCCAAATCTACAACCTCGCTGGCATTCCGCAGAATGTAAAGGACCAGCTTCGGGGTTCTGGCGACATCAACAGAATGGCGCTGGTGCAGTTCGCTGCCGATCACTGGAATGACACCAATTCAGATTGGTCTGGGCTGGACAATTGCACTAATTTCACGTCAACCGCACTGAGCTTCGCTGGAATGCAGCAGTCAGATTCGTGGCACGCACCCGAACTCGACGGTCCGTTGATCACCAATCTCTTTCCGTCGCTCGCGGCCGGAACCGCGACACACAGTTGGGGTGGTGCACAGAACCTGCACGATCTGCTGGTTAACGGGGGTGGCACGGTTGTCCCGCCCGGTCAGGCCAAGCCCGGCGACATCGTCTTCTTCCAATGGAATGGCGGCGACGGCAACCCTGCCGGCCACGTGCACCACACTGCCGTCGTCACAGCCGTGCTGCCGGGCGGCGACATCCGATACACTCAGCACTCCGACGCCGGCCTCGATTACTCTTTCGACGGCCGATCACAAGACATCGCGGCAGGCGAAGGCGCGTCACAGCCGGTCATCGTCCGCCCAAGCCCGAACGGATACTGATCCCGTGAGCATCAACATTCGCCCGGATCCAATTATCAACGCCGGGAACGCGATGACCGAACTCGCCGAACTCGTGTCGTCGTCCGTGGACCTCGACCTGGCACCCAATCGCACGGCGGCCGACGGGCATCCGGGCTGGGAGTCAGCCGCCGCGCTCACTCAAGTGACGCAGGCATGGGAACAGCAGTTGGGCAAACTGACATTTCAACTTGGCGAACTCGGCGACCGACTTCAGACATCGGCAAACGATTATATTCAGACGGACGCGGAGGCCGCGCGACGAATTCAAGAGGTTCTCAACCTGCTGAGCTCACCATGAACAGAACTGAACAATCGTTTCCGCCGCGCACCGCCCAGTACTCGCTTGGCTTCGGCGTCGTATTCCTTGCCATCGCGGCTTTGACTGAAAAGGGGGGCACGGCGAGCGAGCCGTGCCAGCAGTCGTTGCCTGTCGGAGTACCGCACTTGTGGGGTGTGTCCGAGGTCGCGATCGCGTTCGGCTGGTTCGGCACCATCAGCGCCTTGATCTCGTTGGCAAGCGCCGGCCTATGGTTGATCGCCAGCCTTCGTGAACGAAGTGGTCAGACTCGCTGGACCTACGGCGGCTGGCTTTTCTTTCTGTTCTTCCCGATTATCATTCTTATTATCAATATCATAAACTTGAACGGTTTTTACACCAACGCCGTCGGTCGAATCGCGGATTGCGTATGATGACCCGGACTAGGATTTGTATCGGAACGATAGCTGTTGGTGCTGGCCTGTTCGTCGCCGCCGTCGTGCTTGGTAATGTCGCGGCCGCGCAGTTCCGCGAATTCGTGCAATATGGCTATCATCAGGAAGGCTCATGTGTCACGTTGCCTGGACAACCGCCAAATTCGGCATCACTGGCGTGGGTCGCCGTGGCGCTGAGCGCGGCCGGCCTACTGGCGGCAGCCTGCGCGCTGTTCGTCAGTAGGCGACCGCTACCGCGACTCGGCGGGCTCGTGCTGGCCGGATCGACCATCGTCGCGGCCTGGTTCGGCTGGTCGGTGGTACATGCGATCACTACCTGCGCGCCGTACACGAACCAGTGAGCTGACTCCGTCTGCCTACCACTCGCGCAGACAGGTGCGAAACGTGCCGAAGGCGGGGGCTGGCAGGGTGATGATCGGGCCGTGCGGATCCTTGGAGTCACGCAGGCCGGCCTCGGCCACGGACAGCGCGACCTCCACGCAGTTGGCGGAGTCCGGGTTCGTGTACGAGCTCTTCCGCCAAGACCGCCCATTCGACTGCGAGATCATTCGCCTGTGTCTCCTTCAAGTTCGTTCGCCAGCCGGGTGATCAGCGATCGCGAGTCGCCCTCGTTGAGCGCCAAGCCCAGCAGCGTGTTGGTGATCTCATCATATCGATCGATGTCCTGTTTCTCCTCCAGGAACATGCCGAAC
>DASZLR010000057.1:0-8354 GCA_035552275.1 Pseudonocardiaceae bacterium
CAACAGCATACGAACCGTCCGAGCGCGCAGCGCGAGGACACTCGGGGTCTGGGGTCGCTTCCTGAAGAAACGACGAGCGATATGGTCCGCGCTTTCCGCGGACACACGTCGCCAGAGCGAGTGGAGACGAGGGGAATCGAACCCCTAACCCCCGCCTTGCAAAGGCGGTGCTCTGCCAATTGAGCTACGTCCCCGCGAAGCCCGGCGCACCGACGATCAAACCGACGGCGCGCCGGGCTTGACGGGCTATACCCGATCCGACGTCACTTGTCGGTTTCGGCCGTCGCCTCGCGCCACAGGTCTGCCTCGGCCTTCGAGGCCCGGCTGCGGCGCACGACAACCAGGACCACACCTGCCACGGCCAACAGTGCCAAGATCTTCTTCACGAGGTCGCCTCCTTGAACGGCGCTTGTGCTCAAACTACAACGCGCCGCTCCATCCGGGAGCGGCGCGTTGTGGGCCTAGGAGGACTTGAACCTCCGACCTCTTCGTTATCAGCGAAGCGCTCTAACCGTCTGAGCTATAGGCCCCCGGAACAGCGTCAAGAGTACCGTACGCCGGCCGCGTCGGTGACGTTGGGGCGAGACGGGTCACTCCCGCTCGGCCAGGGTGACCTCCAGGCCACCGGCCAGATCGGCGGACACGTTGTAGACGAACGCGCCCACCGTGGCCAGTGCCGTGAACAGCACGATGTTGATGGCGCCGACGATCGCGGCGATGCCCAGCACCCGGCCGACCGTGATCAACGGGCCGTTGCTGGCCGCCGTGGTGTTCACCGCGAACTCGTTGTACGTGCCGTTCAGCTTGTCCCACACGCCCATCCCGTCGAGCACGCCGTACAGCACGCCGACCGCGACCATCCAGACGAAGAACAACGCCACGGACAACACGAAGGCCAGTTTCAGCACCGACCACGGGTCGACCCGGCGAACCTGCAGGCTGGCCCGGCGAGGGCCACGCCCCGGGCGGCGCAGCGCGGTCGGCGGCGGCGAGCTGGGCCGGATCGGGGTGCCGGCCGGCGCGCCGGAGGCGGCGCCCAGCGGAGTGCCGCCGGACGAGGCGCCGCCGGACGAGCCGAAGTTGACCGTGGTGCGCAGGCCGGACTCCGCCTTGGGCAGCGAGCCGATCCGCTGCCCGGCGTACACCGAGGACGTCGCCGCGTCGGCCATCGCCGGCGAGTAGCCGCCGGCCTGCTCGGCCGGCGCGCCATTGTCGTGACCGGAACTCGCCTTGGTGTAACCCCAGTCCTCGAACCGCTCGGTCTTGGCGTCCCGATCCACCCCCGCCACCTCGGCGCTATCCACCCGAACGGTCGCCGGCTCCGGTCCGGCGGCCCCGGCTGCCCGGTTGTCGTCGCCGACGGCCTTGGACTGCTCGGCCTGTTCGGCCTTGATATCGCTGGCCACCCGCTGCCACGGTGGTGGCGCGGACGGTTTCGCTGATGGGGCCGCGCCGGTCTCCCCGGCCGTGGTGACGGCCGGGGACGACGCGGACGAACCGGCCTCGGGCGTGGAGTCCTTCGGTTCCGGCTTCTCGGGTGACGTCACGTGCGGTCCTTCGTCGGTCTGGCTGGGAGAGCCTGCCGCTCTCAGTCGGTTGTGTCGCCCGCCGCCCCACCGGCTTCGGCGATCTCCTGCTGGTCTTCGGCGTTGCGCGCCACTGCCACCAGGGTGGTGCCTTCGGCCAGGTTCATCAACCGCACCCCCTTGGTCTGCCGGCCGGCCCGCCGGACCTCCCGAGCGGAGGTCCGAATGACCACGCCGGACGACTCGATGGCGTACAGCTCGTCCTCGACGTCGACGATGAGGGCTCCCACCAGCCTGCCACGTCGGGTGTCGTACTGGATGGTCAGCACGCCCTTGCCACCCCGACCCTGGACCGGATACTCCTCGATCGGGGTACGTTTCGCGTACCCGCCGTTGGTCGCCACCAACACGTACCGGCCTTCGACCACGACGCCCATCGACAGCAGTTCGTCGCCGCCGTTGAACCGCATGCCAAGCACACCGGACGTCGCCCGACCCATCGGCCGCAGCGCGTCGTCGGTGGCGTGGAACCGAATCGACTGTCCGGCGGACGAGACCAGCAACAGATCGTCGTCGGACGAGCACAGCACCGCGCCGACCAGTTCGTCGTCGTCCCGGAGGTTGATGCCGATCAGGCCGCCGGACCGGTTGGAGTCGAAGTCGGACAGCTTGCTCTTCTTCACCAGGCCGCTCTTGGTGGCCAGGATCAGGTACGGCGAGACCGAGTAGTCCTTGATGTGGATGACCTGCGCGATCTGCTCATCCGGCTGGAACGCGAGCAGGTTCGCCACGTGCTGGCCGCGCGCCGTGCGGCTCGCCTCGGGCAGCTCGTATGCCTTCGCCCGATACACCCGGCCCTTGTTGGTGAAGAACAGGATCCAGTCGTGGGTCGAGCACACGAAGAAGTGCGCCACGATGTCGTCCTGCTTGAGCACCGCGCCCTGCACGCCCTTGCCGCCGCGCTTCTGGCTGCGGTAGAGATCGGTCTTGGTGCGCTTCGCATAACCCGTCTGGGTGATGGTGACGACCACGTCCTCGACCGCGATCAGGTCTTCGACCGACACGTCGCCGTCGAACGGGATGATCCGCGTCCGCCGGTCATCGCCGTGCTTGTCGACAATCTCCATCAGCTCGTCGCGCACGATCACGCGCTGCCGCTCCGGCCTGGCCAGGATGTCCTGGTAGTCGGCGATCTTGATCTCCAGCTCGGCCAGCTCGTCGACGATCCGCTGCCGCTCCAACGCGGCCAGCCGGCGCAGCTGCATGTCCAGGATCGCGACTGCCTGCGGCTCGTCGATGTCCAGCAGCTGCATCAGGCCGGGCCGGGCCTCGTTCGCCGACGGCGACCGCCGGATCAGGGCGATGACCTGGTCCAGCATGTCCAGCGCCTTGACCAGACCACGCAGGATGTGGGCCTGTTCCTCGGCCTTGCGCAACAGGAACCTGGTGCGCCGGACGATGACCTCGACCTGGTGCTGCACGTAGTACCGGACGATCTGGTCCAGCCGCAGCGTGCGCGGCACGCCGTCGACCAGCGCCAGCATGTTGACGCCGAAGTTGTACTGCAGCTAGGTGTGCTTGTAGAGGTTGTTCAGCACCACCTTGGCGACCGCGTCCCGGCGCAGGGTGATCACGATCCGCATGCCGCGCCGCTTGTTGGACTCGTCGGCGATGTTGGCGATGCCGCCCAGCTTGCCGTCCCGCACCAACCCGGCGATGTTCTCCACCAGGTTGTCCGGGTTGACCTGGAAGGGCAGCTCGGTGACGACCAGGATGGTGCGGCCCTTCGCGTCCTCCTCGACCTCGACCACCGAGCGCATCCGGATCGAGCCGCGCCCGGTGCGGTACGCGTCCTCGATGCCGCCGGTGCCCAGGATCAGCGCCTTGGTCGGGAAGTCCGGCCCCTTGATCCGCTGCATCAGCGCGGCCAGCGTCTCGTCCTCGCCGGCGTCCCAGTTCTCCAGCGCCCACACCACACCGGCGGCGACTTCGCGCAGGTTGTGCGGCGGCAGGTTGGTCGCCATCCCGACCGCGATCCCGCTGCCGCCGTTGACCAACAGGTTGGGAATGCGGGCGGGCAGGACTTCCGGCTCAAGGGTCTTGCCGTCGTAGTTGTCCTTGAGGTCGACGGTGTCCTTGTCGATGTCCTGCAACATCGCCATCGAAAGCTGGGTCAGCCGGCTCTCGGTGTACCTCATCGCGGCTGGCGCGTCGTTGCCCGGCGAGCCGAAGTTGCCCTGGCCGTCCACCAGCGGGTAGCGCATCGACCAGGACTGGGCGAGCCGGACCAGCGCGTCGTAGATGGACGAGTCGCCGTGCGGGTGGTAGTTGCCCATCACGTCGCCGACGACCCGGGAACACTTCACGTAGCTGCGATCCGGGTACAGGCGGGTGTCGTACATCGAGAAGAGCACCCGGCGATGCACCGGCTTGAGGCCGTCCCGCACGTCCGGCAGGGCGCGCGACACGATCACGCTCATCGCGTAGTCGATGTAGGAACTCTGCATCTCCTGCTGAATGTCAGCCGGTTCGATGCGGTCGCCTGCCGGCGGCAGGGTTTCGGTCACGACGGAAGGATCCTTTCAAGCAGCGGGCGGTTTCCTGGTGAGGCGGCCGAGCCGACTAGACGTCCAGGAATCGCACATCCTTGGCATTGCGCACGATGAACGAACGGCGGGCCTCCACGTCCTCGCCCATCAGCACGGAGAACAGCTCGTCGGCCAGCGCGGCGTCGTCCATGGTCACCTGGCGCAGCAACCGGTTCGCCGGGTCCATGGTGGTCTCCCACAGTTCCTCGGCGTTCATCTCACCGAGACCCTTGTACCGCTGGATGCCGTCTTCCTTGTTGATCTTCCGGCCAGCCGCCAAGCCCTGCTCCACCAACACATCGCGCTCCCGGTCGGAGTACGCGTACTGCGGCTCGGCGCGCTGCCACTTGATCTTGTACAGCGGCGGGCAGGACAGGTACACGTGACCAAGCTCGATCAGCGGCCGCATGAAGCGGAACAGCAGGGTGAGCAACAGGGTGGTGATGTGCTTGCCGTCCACATCGGCGTCGGCCATCAGCACGATCTTGTGGTACCGCAGCTTGGACACGTCGAACTCGTCGTGGATGCCGGTGCCCAACGCGGTGATCAGGCTCTGTACCTCGGTGTTCTTCAGCACCCGGTCGATCCGGGCCTTCTCCACGTTGATGATCTTGCCGCGAATCGGCAGGATCGCCTGGAAGTGCGACTCCCGGCCTTCCTTGGCCGAACCGCCCGCCGAGTCACCCTCCACAATGTACAGTTCGCACTCGTCGGGATTGGTGGACTGGCAGTCCTTCAGCTTGCCCGGCAGCCCGCCGATGTCCAGCGCGCTCTTGCGGCGCACCAGCTCCCGCGCCTTGCGCGCCGCCATCCGAGCCTGGGCGCTGGACACCGACTTGGTGACGATCGCCTTGGCATCGGCCGGATTGCGCTCGAACCAGTCCGCGATCCACTCGTTGCAGGTGGTCTGCACCACCGACTTCGCCTCGGTGTTGCCCAGCTTCGTCTTGGTCTGCCCCTCGAACTGAGGCTCCTTGAGCTTCACCGAGACGATCGCGGCCAGCCCCTCGCGCACGTCGTCGCCGGTGAGGTTGGGGTCCTTCTCCTTGAGCAGCTTCTTGTCCCGGGCGTAGACGTTGATCACCCTGGTCAGCGCCGCCCGGAAGCCCTCCTCGTGGGTGCCACCCTCATGGGTGTTGATCGTGTTGGCGAAGGTGAACACCGACTCGCTGTAGCCGGTGTTCCACTGCATCGCCACCTCGACCTCGATGGTCTCGCCCTTGGCGTCGAAGGCGATCACCTTCTTGTGCACCGGCTCGCGGGTCGCGTTGATGTGCGCGACGAAGTCCTCCAGGCCGCCGGGATAGCGGAAGGTGCGTTCGCGGACCTTGCCGGCCTCGGCGTCCTCATCGCCCTCGGCCACCCGCTCGTCGCGCAGCACGATGGTCAGCCCCTTGTTGAGGAAAGCCATCTCCTGCAACCGCCGGGCCACCGTCTCGATGTTGTACTCGACGGTCTCGAAGATCGTCGGGTCGGCCCAGTAGGTGATCGTGGTGCCGGTGCGGTTGGTCGGCTCACCCTGCTTCAGCGCGTGCGCCGGCTGGGAGTGCTCATACGTCTGCGTCCACTGGTAGCCGTCGGTGCAGATGTCCACGTCCAGCCGGGTGGCCAGGGCGTTGACCACGGACACGCCCACGCCGTGCAGGCCGCCGGACACCGCGTACGAGTCGCCGCCGAACTTGCCACCGGCGTGCAGCGTGGTCAGCACCACCTCGACCGCCGGGCGCTTCTCCACCGGGTGCATCCCCACCGGGATGCCGCGGCCGTCGTCGATGACCTGCACGCCGCCATCCGCCCGGAGGGTCACCACGACCTGGGTGGCGTAGCCGGCCATCGCCTCGTCGACGGCGTTGTCCACCACCTCCCAGATCAGGTGGTGCAGCCCCCGTTCACCGGTAGATCCGATGTACATGCCGGGCCGTTTGCGGACGGCTTCGAGGCCTTCGAGAACGGTGATGGACGACGCGTTGTACTCGTTCTTCTTCGCTGCCACGGGCCTCGCTGTCTCCTTGCCTGCGATGCTCGTCCGGCATGGGACCCGGACGCCGCTGGAACACTGTCGTCCATCTTACTTGGCCGCCTACGCAGGAGTGGGGCAAGGACACCCCTGAAAACGTCACAGAGAGGCGGACGGAAAGTTGGATGAGTCCTGAGGCGGTCACGCTGATCCAAGCTCTCCGACCGGCCGTCAGCCGTTGATCACCCGTACGTGTCGCGTGGACCTCGGCCGGACACGTGCCGCCCGCCGAACCGCCAGCTCGGCGCGCTGGGCCCGGCCACCTTGATCCGGCGCACCACACCGTCACCGATGCCCTTGGCGATCCGCGCGATCAGCTGGCGTTGCAGCAACCGAAGCTGAGTCGCCCACGCGGTGGAATCGGCCTGCACGACCAACTCTCCGTCGCGCAGCTGCACCGGCCGGGTGTGCTCGGCGACGTCGGCGCCGACCAGCGCGGCCCACTTGGCGAAGACCTGACCGCCGGCCAGTCGGTTGGCCCAGCCCCGTTCGGTGCTCAGCCGGGCGGTCAACCGGCCCAACGGCTGCGGGTCCCGGTCATCGGGGCGAGGCCCGGACCAGCGGCGACGCCGGCGCAGCGGCGAACCAGCCGAATTACCCCGCCCCGTTCGGGCGCCCCGGGCGCGGGCCGCGGCCTGGGCATTGCGCAGCGCGTCACGAGCCAGATCGGAGCCGCGCGCCTGTCGCTGGGCGTCACCGCCTGTCGCAGCGCCATCGCTCAGCCGGGCTACAGGTTTGCTTGATTCGTTCTTATTGTCCGATTCAGTGCCGCCGCGAGTGACCTTGTTATCCACACCATCCACAGGTTTGTCCCCAGAAGTGCTACCCGAGGTCGGCATCATGACCACTGTCCGTCACTAGGTTGTCGGTCACTGGGCTGTCCGTGATCACGCTTGCTGGATCCATTCGGCTCACCTGACCCCCACCGATGTCGTAGCGCGCGCCGCGCAACTCGACCGGCACGTCCTCGGGCACCGCAGCGGTCACCAACACCTGCTCAGCCTTGGCAGCCAGCGCCGCCAGTGCTGCTCGCCGGCGGCGGTCCAGCTCGGCGAACACGTCGTCCAACACGAGCACGGGTTCCGCGCCGTCCGAGCTGAGCAGATCGTACGCGGCCAACCGCAGTGCCAGCGCGAATGACCAGGACTCGCCGTGACTGGCATAGCCGCGCGCCGGCGCCGGACCCAGCGTCAGCTCCAACTCGTCCCGGTGCGGGCCGACCAGACTCACCCCGCGGTCGATCTCCTGGGCGCGCACCCTGGCCAACTCGACCAGCAGCGCGGCCTCCAACGCCTCCGGATCGGCACGCTCACCGCCGGTCACGCCGTACTCGGCTGGCAGCGCCTCGCCCAGCGAGGACCGGTACGAGATCCGCACCGCCGACGACTCCGGGGCCACCGACGAATAGCCGTTGGCCACCAGTTCGGCCAGGTCCGCGACCAGGTCCAGCCGGCCGGCCAGCAGCGCGGCGCCGTGCCGGGCGAGGTGCCCGTCCCACACGTCGAGGGTGCGGATATCGCCGTCGCCGCCAGCCCGCCGGGCGCTGCCGGCCGTCTTCAGTAACGCGCCCCGCTGGCGCAACACCCGCTCGTAGTCGGCCCGTACCCCGGCGAATCGGGGGGCCCGCGCGACCAACAGCTCGTCCAGAAATCTTCGCCGCTCGCCCGGATCGCCCTTGACCAGCGCGAGATCCTCCGGTGCGAACAACACCGTGCGAACGATGCCCAGCACGTCCCGCGGCCGGGACACCGGCGCCCGATTCACCCTGGCCCGGTTCGCCCGGCCGGGGGCGATCTCCAGTTCCACCACCAACTCGCGGCCGGCGTTGACCACCGCCGCGCGGATCACCGCACGGGCCGCGCCGTGCCGGACCAGCGGCGCGTCGGTCGCCGCCCGGTGCGAACCGAGGGTGGCCAGGTAGCCGACCGCCTCGACCAGATTCGTCTTGCCCTGCCCGTTCGCGCCGATCAGCACGCTCGGACCGGGCGGGAAGGTCAACTCGGCCTGTTCCCAGGAGCGGAAATCGCTGACCTGCAGGTGCCGCACATACATCGCGGCACCACGTTATGAGGACTCGGAGGAATGGACGGCGTGGCCGCCGAACTGGTTGCGCAGCGCGGCCACCGCCTTCATCGCCGGCGAGTCGTCCTGCCGGGAGACGAACCGAGCGAACAACGCCGCTGAGATCACCGGCACCGGCACCGAGTGCTCGATGGCCTCCTC
>DASZLR010000058.1:0-2771 GCA_035552275.1 Pseudonocardiaceae bacterium
GTCTACGTCGGCCGCGATGCCAAGTGGGCGCAGGAGATCCTGGCGATCGGCCGGGATGCGAACCTGCGCCTGGACGACACGCTTCCGGAGACCGAGATGGTGCGCAGCGGTGCCGCCCTGCTGATCTCGGACGTCCAGGAACGGGAGGCCGTCAACCGGGCGGTGGCCGACGCCTCGATGTCACGGTCCTACGTGGCCGCACCGATCGTCGCGCACGGCGCGGTGGTCGGGTTCCTGCATGCGGACTGCTACTACCAGCGCCGCAACCTCGACGAGACCGACCGCGACATCCTGGCCCTGTTCGGCGAGGGCCTCGGCTACGCGCTGGCCCGAACCGCCGTGCTGGACCGGTTGAACTCAGTCCGCTCGGACCTGGCGAACCTCGCCGCGGGTGTGACAACCGCACTGCCGACGGCGGCCTGGTCGACCAACCGCCAGCCCCCGAGCGCGACTGAATCCGACGCCCGCCACGGCTTCCTCGAGACCCTGCTGCCCTCCGGCGGCGACAGCATCTTGACCGCCCGCGAGGTCGAGGTCCTGCGCCATCTGGCCGAGGGCGACACCAACGCCCGCATCGCGCGGCGGCTGGTGGTCTCCGAAGGCACCGTGAAGACCCACGTGAAGCACATCCTGCGCAAGCTCGGCGCGGCCAACCGGGCCGAGGCCGCCGCCCGCTGGTTCCAACTCGAACACGGCGGGCGCTGAGCTAACGACCTCAGATCATCGATGATCTGGGAGGCCACTGTCATACGCGGGACGGCATTGGCAGAAGGACATATCGGACGCCGGGTGACGCCCCGCGTATGAGAGTGCCCGCTCCGATCATCGATGAGCGGAGCGGACTACGAAGTGTGGGGTGGGCGCCCACCCCTCGCAGCAGTTCTGCTCAGAAAGCGAAGATCGGGTTGGTGGCCCGGTTCAGCTCGCATTGATTGTTGAACGTCCGCATGTAGGACTCCGGCCGGCCCTGGTACGTGCCGCTGGCCGCGGCCGTGACCGGCCGGACGATGTGCGGACACATCTGGCCTGCCTTCGCCGGGACGTTGCCGATGTCGCCGTTCGCGGCGTCCAGGGCTTCGCACGCACCCTGCGGGTTCGGGTGCGTGCCCCCGGCCGGACAGGTCAGCGTGACGCTGTGCGCCACGCCGCCCTGCGGGGTGATCGTCAGGACCAGCGAGGTGGCGGGCGAACCGGCGGCCCCGGTGGCGCCGGACGACTCGTCCGCCGCCGCGTCGACCGCGACGATCCCAACCGAGAGCAGGACCGCCACCGCTCCGGCCACCATCACGTTCCGCGTTCTCGTGTCCATCGTCCGCATTCCTCCCCTTCGCTCAACTCAGGGTAAGCGCGGTGTCGTCGACGACGAAGGACGTTTGCAGCGAGCTGTTCTCCGAACCGGTGAACTTCAGCGGCAGGCTGGTCGTTCCGGCCGGGATGGCCATGGTCAGCGTGTACGCCTGGTAGCCGCTGGTGTGGTTGAGGTTGGAGTAGGTCGCCAGGGTGGTGCCGCCCAGGGTCACCGTGAGCTTGTCGTTGGCGGCGGTGGTGCTGCGCTCGCTGGTGTTGATGTTCATCCAGAAGCTGACCGTCGCCTTGGTGCAGCCGGTGGCGACCTTCACGGTCTGGGCGACCGAGTCGGTGTGGGTGGTGCCGTAACCGTCCAGCCAGGCGTCGTAGGAACCGGCGTGCGGGGTGCCGATGCCGCTGTTCCTGGCGATCACGTACGGGGTGGCGGTCCAAGTGGTGCTGCCCGACTCGAAGCCGGGGTTGGTCAGCAGTTGGGCCGAGGAGCAGGTGCCGGTCGTGACCGCGGTGACGGTCAGGTTCCAGTTGGCCGACGCGGAGCCGCTGGTCGCGCCGGTGCCGGTCACCGTCAGCGGATAGGTACCAGCCGGGACGGTCGAGGCGACGCTGATGTTCAACGTCGTCGAACCGCCGGTCTGAACCGAGCCGCTGCCGAAGCTCGCAGTGACACCGGACGGCGCACCCGAGACGCTGAGGTTGACGCTCTGGGCCGAACCGCCGGTCAGCGCCGTGGAGACGCCCACGCCGCCCGTTGCGCCGTCGGCAACGCTCGCGGCGGAGTTGCCCAGCGACAGCGAGAACGTCGAGCTGGTGGTGCCGCCACCGCCACCCCCACCGCCGAGGACCGCTCCGGTCCCGCCGAGGGCGAGCAGGCCGTTCGGGGTGCCCATACCGGTCGGGCCGTCGTAGCCGACGCCGGCCTTGCAGAGGTAGGTGGTGCAGCCGGACTTGTTCACGCCGGTGGTGACGTCGTTGAGACCGGCGATGTTCGCTGTCACGTAGGCGTATGCGGCCGACGGGGCCGGGTTGTTCGCCTCGGCGTACATCGACGCGATCAGCGGCGAGGAGACGCTGGTGCCGCCGTACACGGCCCAGCCGCCGCTGCCGGTGGAGTCGTAGACCGCGACGCCGGTCGCCGGGTCGGCCACTGCGGAGACGTCCGCCACGGAGCGCTTGCCGCACCCCGTGTCGACCTGCCAGGCCGGCTTGGCCTCGTAGGCCGAGCAGCCGCTGCCGGTGCCCTCGGAATTGCTGGTGTCCCAGACCGACTCGGTCCAGCCCCGGGTGTTGCTCGCCTTGCTCAACGAGGTGCCGCCGACCGCGATGACGCTCGGCGAGGAGGCCGGGAACTCGGCCCCGTAGCCGTCGTCACCGGCCGAGGCGGTGATCGCGATCCCCGGGTGGGTGTAGTACTTGGTGACCTCCGAGGTGTCCGTGGAGCTCTCGCTGCCGCCGTAGCTGTTGGA
>DASZLR010000059.1:0-13030 GCA_035552275.1 Pseudonocardiaceae bacterium
CCGATTCCGTCGTGCACCAGGCAGATCACCGCCGGATCGGTGCGCGGGTACTCCTCCCGGCCGCAGTCGGTGCACCGGCTGGTCCAGCCGGCCCGTTCCAGCCGGGTCGGCGCCCCACAGCGGGCGCAGAACCGGGCCACCCGGTGCCAGTTGAACAGCGCCGACGCGGTGGTGAACACCCCGGCGTCGGTGGCGTCCAGCAGCGCGCCGACCGATCGCAGGTCGACCCACTGCTCGTCCGCGCTGGCCCGCACTCCGCTCCACACCCGTCGCCAGTCCGGCGGCGCGGCGTCCTCCCGGGTGATCGGCGTGGCCCAGTAACCGACCCCGTCCCGCTCGCCGAGCAGCACCGCGCTCTCGGGCAGTTCGCCCTCGGTCGGCCGGTAGGCCAGGGCGACCGGCAGACCGAGGGTGCGCTGCCCGAGCACCGGCGCGCAGCCGAACTGGTCCACCGGCAGCACCCGGCCGGCCGACCAGAGCGCGGACCGGCGGTCCGGGTCGTCCAACGCGGCGTCCTCGTCCCGGCGCACGGTGGCGCGGGACAGCACCGGACGGCCGGTGAGCTGGAACGGCACCTCCGTCACGGCAACAGAATCCCGCCGAGCGCGGTGAGTTGGGGCGTCAGCAGTTCGGCGTCGCCGACGATCACGCCGGTCCAGTTCGGTGGGGCGAAGAAGGTCAGCGCCGCCTCGGCGATCTCCTCGGCGGTCACCGCCGCCAGCCGGACCGGATGCTCGCGCAGCCAGGCCGCGTCCAGGCCGACGCCGGCCAGCGCGGTGAGCTGCCAGGCCAGCCCGGACTGCGAGGACGTGGAGATCAGCAGCGCGCCGATCGCGTACTCCCGCACCGAGTCCACTTCGGACTTCGATGGCGGCACGATGCCCAGTCGACCCAGCTCGTACCGGGTCTCCAGCAGCGCGGCGGCGGTCGCCTCACTCGCGGTGTCCGAGTCGACCAGCAGGCTCGCGGTGCCGCCGGCGAATTCCAGCGCGGACCGGGCGTGGTACGTGTAACCCTTGTCCTCGCGGATGTTCTCCACCAGGCGAGACGAGAAGTAGCCGCCGAACGCCAGGTTCGCCAGTTGCAGCGCGGGATAGCGCGGATCGGTGCGCGGGATCGCCCGCGCGGACAGCCGGATCTGCGACTGCACCGCGCCGGGCCGGTTGATCAGCAGCAGCTCGTCGCCGCGCACGTCCGGCAGGTTCGGCATCCGGGCGGTGGACCGATCGGACCGCCAGCCGGACAGGGCTTTGTCCACAGTGGCCACCGCGTCGTCCGGGTCGACGTCGCCGACCAGCACCAGCACCGCGCCACGCGGCAGCACGGCCGCCCGGTGCAGCTCGCGCACCTGGTCGCCGGTGGCGGCCGCGACATCCTCGGCCAGCGGCATCTCGCGGGCGAACGGATGGTCGCCGTATCGCCTGTGCTGCAACGCTTCCCGGGCGATCACCCCGGGCTGCGCGCGGGCCACCGCGATCCGCTCGACCAGCCGGCCGCGTTCCCGGCCGACCTCGTCCTCGGGATACGTCGGATCGCTCAGCACGTCGGCCAGCACGTCCAGCAGCTGACCGAGTCCACTGGCCAGCGCGCTGCCGGACACCACCAGCCGTTCCGGGTCGACGCCGGTGTCGAGCTCGCCGCCGATGGACGCCAGATCGGTGTCGATGCGCATCCGGTCCCGGCGGCCGGTGCCGGTGAGCAGGCTGCTGGCCAGCAGCTCGGCCTGCGCCGAGTCGGCGCCACCGAACGGGACGCGGAGTCGCAGTTCCACCATCGGCACCGCTGGCCGGCGCACCACCAGCACCCGCAAACCGTTGTCCAGCACGGCATCCACGGTGGCCAGCTCGCCGGCCACCCGCTGGTCACCCAGCGACGGCAACGGTCGGGGGCCGACGGCGGTGCGGCCGATCTCGGCGGCGGTGCGGGTCACTGGGATCCTCCGGCTGGCTTGAGGGTCAGCACGGCGCGGGCGTCCGGGCGCAGTGCCTTCGCGGCGGCGGACACGTCCTCGGTGGTCACCCGGGCCACCCGCTCGGGCAGCTCGGCGACCAGCTCCGGCCGGCCGTGCAGCAGCTCGAAACTGCCGAACGCCAGCGTGCGGGAGACGATCCGGTCGTGGTCGTGGTGCAGGCCGGCGGCCCACCGGGCGGTCACCCTGGTCAGCTCGTCGGGGTCCGGGCCGTGCTCGGCGAGCCGGGTCAGTTCCTCGTCCAGCACGCCCAGAACCCGGTCGGCGGACACCTCGCCGGGGTGGATCGCGGTCACCATGAAGGTGTCCGGGTCGCGGGCGTCCAGCGGCGCGCCGAACAGCCCGCAACTGGTGCTGATGTCGGTGACCACGGTGTCCTTGTGCATCATCCGCTGCCGCAGCCGAGACGAGTCGCCGTCGGTGAGCACCTGGGAGAGCACCACATACGCCAGGTAGGTGTCCAGTTCGGCGACCGGATCGGGCATCCGGTAGCCGATCGCCAACGCCGGCAGCGGGGCGTGCGGGTCGGCGTGCTCGGCGCGCAACTGCGCCGACGGCGGCGGTTCGTTGAACGACGGCCGGGTCGGCGCGGGCCGGCTGGGCACATCGCCGAAATGCCGCTCGATCAGGTCGCGGGCCTGCGACACGGCGAAATCGCCGGCCAGCGTGAGCACCGCGTTCGCCGGGGCGTAGTAGGTGTCGAAGAACGACGCGCAGTCGTCCAGGTCGGCCTGCTCCAGCTCGGTGAAGTCGCCGTAACCGTTGTGCGCGTTGGGAAAGGTCTGGTAGAGGACGGCCGGCAGCGGAATCCACGGGAACCCGCCGTAGGGCCGGTTCAGCACGTTGAGCCGGATTTCCTCCTTCACCACGTCGACCTGGTTGCGCAGGTTCTCGTCGGTGATCTTCGGCGCCCGCATCCGGTCGGCCTCAAGGAACAGCGCCCGCTCCAGCGCCGCCGAGGGCAGCACCTCGAAGTAGTCGGTGTAGTCCGGATGGGTCGAGCCGTTGAAGGTGCCGCCGGAGGACTGGATGTGCCGGAAGTGCGCCAGCTTCTCCAGGCTCTCGCTGCCCTGGAACATCAGATGCTCGAAGAGGTGGGCGAATCCGGTGCGGCCCTGCGGCTCGGACCGGAAGCCGACGTCGTAGTGCACGCTGACGGCGACCACCGGATTGGTCCGGTCGGGGGCGAGCACGACGCGCAGGCCGTTGCCAAGGGTGAACCTGTGCAGTTCGGGTGGGGCCATGGGGAAAGCCTACGTGTTCGACGGAGCACGCCGCCGCAGTGGATCAACCCGATCAACGGCTGTCGGTGAACGCCTTGGACGTTTCGGCGAACCAGTCCGACGCGCGGCCTTCGGCGTCGCGTCCGGCCGGCCGCCGAAGCAGGAAATGATAGAAGGCGCCGCCGACCGCCGCGCTGATGATCAACAGCAGGAATGCCACCCGGTGCAGCAGGCCCGACGAGTCGCCGGGCGCCGTCGCCGCCGGCTCGACCACGGTGTTGGCGTCCAGGCTGGCCGGCACCAGCACCATGATCCGCTCGCCGGGCTGGCGCCCGCAACTGTCGACCTTGGCCTGATGCGGCGTGCCGGCAGACTGGAAGGACACCGTGTCGTGGTCGTCGGCGCCCTGGCAGGACGCCTGGGTGATGACCGTGGCCGACGTGCTGGCGTCGCTGTTGGCCAGCGGGAACGTGCTGACCGCGAACCCGGCCAGCAGCCACAGGCCGACCACCAACAGGCCGGTGGCCGCGATTCCCACGGCCGCGAGCACGGCCAGCCGACGGACCGGGCTCTCGGTAACGGTCACCACACGATGCTGACACAACTTGACGCCTCCCTGAAGGGAGGGATCCTCACGGCTCGCGCCGTGATCCTTCCTGCTTCCTCGCCGACTGCCCGCCCGGAGTTCTCCGTTGAGGTCTTACACCAGCTCCACAGGCCGTCACCGCCCGCCCGGCGGCCAGAAGGTTCTTCGCGGCGTTCACATCCCGGTCGTGGGTCGTTCCACAGCCACACGTCCATTCACGGACGTTTAGTGGCATCTTGTCGGCCAAGGCGCCGCAGGTGGAGCACAGCTTGGACGACGGGAACCAACGGTCCACGACCACCAGGTTCCTCCCGTACCAGGTGCACTTGTACTCCAGCATGCTCCGCAACTCCCGCCACGCCGCGTCGCTGATGGCGCGGGCGAGACTACGGTTGTTGACCATGTTGCGCACGGTCAGGTCCTCAATCACGAGCGTTTGGTTGTCACGCACGAGTCGGGTGGTCAGCTTGTGCAAAACGTCACGGCGACGGTCTGCGATCCGGGCGTGGACGCGGGCGACCCTGCGCCGGGCCTTGACCCGATTCGCCCCGTCACCCCTGGCCTTGCGGGACAGTTCCCGTTGAGTACGGGCGAGCCGCGCCCGGTCCTGGCGTTCATGCCTCGGGTTGGCGATCTTCTCCCCGGTGGAGAGCGTCACCAGGTGATCCAAGCCCGCGTCAATGCCGATCTCGGCGCTGATCGCAGGGAGCGGAACCACCGTGGGGTCCTCACATAGCATCGAAACGAACCAGCGTCCGGCAGAGTCCTGGGAGACGGTCACCGTGGACGGCTTCGCTCCCTCGGGCAGTGGACGCGACCATACGATGTCCAGCGGTTCCGTCATCTTGGCCAAGGTCAGCTGTACTTGGCGCGCCTGCCGAAGAAGTTGGTGAACGCGACCTGGAGGTTCCGCAGCGTCTGCTGGAGTGGGACCGAGGAGACATCGTTGAGGTAGGCGAATTCCTCGGTCCTCTTCCATGCCGTCAGCATCGCGGACGTTTGGTTGTAGTTGACCCTCTCTTGCCTGGCCCACGCCTGTGTGCGGGCCGCAAGGGCGAGGTTGTAGACCTTGCGAACACAGCCGAAGGTGCGCGACAGCTCTCCAGCCTGCGCATCCGTCGGATAGAAGCGGTACTTAAATGCCCGCTTCACATGGTTCATGGCCACAGTCACAAACTAGCGTGTTTGTTAGTTAAGATCTAACCCTGCGGGTCGGAGCTCCGCGACCCCACCCCGGCCGCGAATCACAGCTCCTCGCCCGGCTCCGCAGGAGTCCGTTTTCCTCCCCGCTCTGATGGCCGGAGCATCAGCGGTGGAATCCATGATCGGCAGGCGTCGAGTCGTCGGATCCCAAATTCACCCAGGCGCCGGGCTGAAGGCACGCTGAAACTGGCCTGCCGACACAGCCTCGAAATCCCGTTCGCGACAGAATGGCCAGGTGACGGCCGCACGAATCCTGGTGATCGAGGACGCCGAGGCGATCCGCGCCGCGGTCGGCTCCGCGCTGCACGACGGCGGCTACGAGGTGCTCGGCCGCCCGGACGGCCGCGATCTGGAAGCCGACCTGCGCCGATTCCGACCCGACCTGGTGGTCCTGGACATCATGCTGCCCGGCCGGGACGGGTTCGGCCTGCTCGACGTGGTGCGCCAGACGTCCACCGCCGGTGTGGTGATGCTCACTGCCCGGGACGGGGTGCCGGACCGGCTGCGCGGACTGTCCGCCGGGGCGGACGACTACGTCGTCAAGCCGTTCGTGCTCGCCGAGTTGGTGGCCCGGGTGGCGGCGGTGCTGCGCCGGCTGGGCCGCACGCCGTCCACCGTGCAGGTCGGCGATCTGGTGGTGGACGCGGATTCCGGCGTGGTGCTGCGGGCCGGCGCGCCGATCGAGCTGACCGCGACCGAGCTGCGGCTGTTGGAGTACCTGGCGGCGCAGCGCGGCCGGGTGGTCAGCAAGACGCAGATCCTCACCGCGGTCTGGGGTTACGACGACTACGACCCGAATCTGGTGGAGGTGCATGTCAGCGCGCTGCGCCGGAAGTTGGAGGCGCACGGTCCCCGGCTGCTGCACACCGTCCGCGGTCTCGGCTACGTGCTTCGGGCGGCGACCGCGTGAGTTCTCCGGGTGGACTGCGCGCGGGTCTACGAACAACGTCGCTGCGGCGGCGGGTGACGGTGACCGCGCTCGCGGTGCTGGCGCTGATGCTGTTCGGTGTGGTGCTCACCGTGGACGCGGTGTTCCCGGTGTACGCCCGCAAAGATCTGTCAGCCCTGCTCACCACCCACGCGCTCCAGGCCCAGGAGTTCGCCCGGCAGGGCGACACGCCGGATGTCCTGGTCACCGAGCTGGACAACCAGGGCGTGCGGGCCCGGCTGGTGATGCCCGACGGCACCGTCTACGGCAGCCTCGCGACCCGGCTCGCGACCACCGGCACCACCATGACGCACACCACCACACTCAACGGCCCCGGCCCGTACCGGGGCGCGATGCTCACGCTGTCCGCCGACACCTCGACGGTCACCACCGCGCAACAGCGGCTGCGCAAGATCCTGCTGCTGACCGCGTTGGGCGCCGTGGTGCTGACGGCCGTCGCGCTGGTGGCGACGGTTCGGTTCGCACTGGCGCCATTGGAGGCGATGGCCCGGCTGGCCCGGTCGATCGCCGGTGGCGACCGGGGCTGGCGGCTGTCGCCGACCCGCACCGACACCGAGCTGGGCCGCACCGCCGCCGCGTTCGACGACATGCTGGACGCGTTGGAGGGCGCGGAACAGCAGGCCAAGGCGGCCGCGGACCGAATGAGACGGTTCGTCGCCGACGCCGCGCACGAGCTGCGCACCCCGATCGCCGGCGTTCAGGCCGTCGCCGAAGCCGTGCTGCAACAGGGTCCCGAGGCCGATCCGGAGGAACGCGAACGGCTGCACCTGTTGCTGGTCCGCGAGTCGCGCCGGGCCGGGCAGCTGATCGACGACCTGCTCGACCTGGCCCGCATCGACGCCGGTATCGAGCTGCACCACGGTCCGGTCGACCTGCGGGCGCTGGCCGAGACCGAGGCCGCCCGCGCCCGGCTACTCGCGCCGGGGCTGACCGTGGACGTCGATGGCCCGCCGCTGGTGGTGCAGGCCGACGCGGCCCGGATCACCCAGATCCTGGCCAACCTGATGGACAACGCCCGGCAGGCCGTCAGCGATCCAGCGGGCGGCAGCGACGGCCGGATCAGCGTGTGGATCGGCCAGTCCGGCACGTTCGCCGAGCTGGTGGTGGCCGATGACGGTCCCGGCGTGCCGGCGGCCGACCGGGAACGGATCTTCGATCGGCTGGTGCGCTTGGACGACGCCCGAGATCGCCGGTCCGGCGGCTCCGGCCTGGGCCTGGCCATCGCCCGGGGTTTCGCTCGCGCGCACGGCGGCGACCTGACCTGCGAGCCGCCGGTCCAGCGCGGCGCGGTGTTCCGACTGCGCCTGCCGACGGCATCCCAACCCACGGTCGCGGTGCCCACCGTCCCAATCGCGCCCGTCCAACCGACGCCCGGCAGATAACGGACCAGATAACGGCCTGCTCATGGCCGGTCCACTCGGGAACCGACCGGCTATTATGCTCCGGTGCCGCTATCACACCGCCGTGCGGCGTCAGCGTTGGGCTGGCACGGCCTGGTCGTCCCCGACGTGGGCATGCTCGGGCACCGGGTGTCCGCCGTGGTCCGGGTTCGTGCGGACGTGGACCGCTGGCGTCGGGCCAACGGCTGGCCGCCGCACCCCGATCCGTCCTGGTTCCGCACCTGGTTCTCCCCCGGCCCGCCGGACCGGTCCCCGCTGCCGGCGGTCGACCTGGTCGGCATCCTGGTGGACGACACCGAGGCCGAGCACGCGCTGAACGCCTGCGGCACGCTGATCAGCATGGCCCCGTGCGCGGCGGTGCTGGCCGACAGCGGCGATCTGTGGCCGCTCAACGAGCTTGACTACTACGGCGTCGGCGTGGTGATCGCGGACGAGGAGTCCGCCCGGGTGGTGGTGCCGCCGGAGGACCGGGCCAACGAGTTCGGCCCGTCGCTGTACGGCCGGTGGCTGCGCGAGGTCCTCTACGACCGGGTGCTGCGCGGCGCCTACGAGACCGCCAAAGCCGAAGAATCTAGCGACTGCCCGCCAGGCGGTCGGTGATCCGGCCAGTCACGCTGGCCAGCGGCACTCGGTCCTGCTCGCCGGAGCCCATATCCCGCACGGTGACCACGCCCTCGGCCTGCTCGTCCGGCCCGTACAGCAGCACGAATCGGGCGTGCTGCTCGTTGGCCCAGCGCATCTGCTTGGCCAGCTTGCCGGACGCGCCCAGGTAGACGCCGACCCGCAGCCCGGCCGCGCGCAGCCGACCGGCCAACTGGGCCAGTTCCGCCTCCGCGCCGAGCACGGTGATCGCCACGTCCAGCCCGCCCGAGTCGGTCTCCTCGGTCTCCCGGCTGGCCAGAATTCGCTCGATGCCGATCGACCCGCCGACCGCCGGCACGTCCGGTCCGCCGAGCGCGGCGACCAGGCCGTCGTAGCGGCCGCCGGACGCGATCGATCCCGGATAGCCCGGCGCGACGACCTCGAAGATCGGCCCGGTGTAGTAGTCCAGCCCGCGCACCATCCGGGGGGTGAACGCGACCGGCAGCCCGGCGGTCAGCGCCACCAGATTGTCCACTTCGGACAGTCCGGTTCGGCCTGTTTCGGCGCCGTCGAGCTGCTTGCGGACCCGGTCGGTGTCCTCGGCGGTCAGGTCGGCGACCAGCGCGGTCGCGGTGGGGGTGTCCAGGCCGCGGCCGGCCAGTTCGGCGACCACCGCGTCGGCGTCGAGTTTGTCCAGCTTGTCCAGGGTGATCAGCACCCGGCCGCCGAGTTCGGCCGGCACGCCGTAGGCGTCCAGCAGGCCGTGCAGCGCCTTCCGCGAGTTGATCTCGAACCGGAAGCCCTCGATGCCCAGCGCCGCCAGGGCGTCGTGGATGGCCCACAGCACTTCGGCGTCGGCCATCGGCGAGGAGGACCCGACGGTGTCCACATCGCACTGGGTGAACTCGCGGAACCGGCCCCGGCCCGGCCGGTCCGCCCGCCAGACCAGGCCCAGCGCGTATCGCTTGTACGGGGTGGGCAGCCGGTTGCCGTAGGTGGCCACCACGCGCGCCAGCGGCACGGTCAGGTCGTAGCGCAGCGCCAGGTCGGCATCGCCGCTGGCCTCGTGCTCGCCCCGGCGGAGGATCTTGAAGATGAGCTTGTCGCCCTCGTCGCCGTACTTGCCGGTGAGGGTGTCCAGCCGCTCGAACGCCGGAGTCTGCAACGGATCGAAGCCGTAGCGTTCGAACACGTCCCGCACCACGGCGAACGCGTGCTCCCGGCGGCGGACGTCCGCGGCCAGGAAGTCACGGGTGCCCGAGGGTGGCTCGACGGCCTGCGCCATGAAAACAGTCCTCTCCGGTATTTCCCCCATTGTCCCTGACCGGGTCCAGCCGTTATGCGACCGGGACCGCCGAGATCAGCGCCCGCAGGCCGTCGGCGTCCAACAGGTCCGTCGGCCGCAGCGTGCGATCCGGTGCCACATAATGGAAAGCGGCCCGAACGGCCGACACCTCGCAACCGGCCAGCGCGGCCCAGGCCAGCCGGTACGCGGCCAACTGCACGGCCAGCGCGGGCAGCTTGCCGTCGTCGGGCAGCTTGCCGGTCTTCCAGTCCACCACCGTCCAGCCGCCGTCCGGGTCGGCGAACACCGCGTCCATCCGGCCGCGCACGGTCACCCCGGCGATCTCGGTCTCGAACGGAACCTCGACGTCGTGCGGCTGCCGGCGCGACCAGTCACTGGCCAGGAACGCCTCGCGCAGCGCGGGCAGCTGATCGTCGGGCGCGGCGCCCTCGTCGGCGGCGCCGGGCAGTTCGTCCACGTCGAGCAGCCGACCGGCGGCGAACCGCTGTTCCAGCCAGGCGTGGAAGGCGGTGCCGCGCCGGGTGACCGGATTCGGCGGGAACGGCAGCGGCCGGCGCAACCGGCGGGCCAGGCCGTCCGGATCGTCGGCCAACTCCACCAACTGGCTGACGGTCAGGTGCTCGGGCAGCCGAACCTGCTCGACGCGCCGGCCGGCCGCCGCACGCTCGGCCAGCAGCACATCCACGTCCCGCGCCCAGCCGTCCGGATCTTCTTCGGGATCTAGGTCCGCCGGCGGGGATTCCAGCGCGGCGAGCACCAATCGCGCGCCCTCGGCGACGGCGTCCCGGCGGCCGGGCAGCGGATCGGCCGGCCACTGCACGGACCGGGCGTTCTCGGTCAGCGGATTCCCACCGGTGGGCTCGTCGGCCCAGTGCTCGATCACGCCGATGTCCGGCTGGGCCTCGATCGCCGCGTGCACCTCGGTGAACAGCCGCGACGGCCCGCGCGGCTTCCCGCCGGACTCGCCCCACCAGTGCCCGGACACCAGCAGGCTGCGCTCCGACCGGGTGAGCGCGACATACAGCAGCCGGCGTTCCTCGGCGAGTCGCCGATCCTCGAACTCCTCGGCGTGCTCGGCCATCGCCCGCTCGATTTCCCTGCGGTCCCAGTCATCCTGGACGCGCAACACCGGCAGGTCCTCGGCGTCGCCGCGCAGCGACGCGGGCAGCTCGGTCGCGGTCCTCAGCCAGCAGGATGTCTTGGCGGTGCCCGGAAACACCGCCTTGGCCAGATGTGGCACGGCCACCACCTGCCATTCCAGGCCCTTGGCGGCGTGCACGGTGAGCACCTGCACCCGATCCTCGGCGACCTCGACCTCACCGGGCTCCAGGCCGTCCTCGGCGCGCTCGGCGACGGCCAGGTAGTCCAGCAACGATGGCAGCGTCGCGGACGGGCTGGCGGTGGCGAAATCGGTGACCACATCGGCGAACGCGTCCAGGTGGGCACGGCCGATCGCGCCCGGCCGCGCCATCACCTCGATGTCCAGCAACAGCGCGCGTTCCACGTCCGCGACCAGCTCCGGCAACGGCACGTCCAGCCGGCGGCGCAGGCCGGCGAGTTCGGCGCCCAGCGCGCGGATGCGCCGGTGACCGTCGGCCGAGTAGCGGCGCGGATCGCCCGGATCGTCCAGCGCGTCCGCCAGTCCGGCCTGCTCGGCGTGCTCGTTGGGTGAGGTAGGCGCGCCGCCCGTCAGTTCGTTGGCCCGCCGCCACAACGCGGCCAGATCGGCCGCGCCCAGCCGCCAGCGCGCGCCGGTGAGCAGCCGCATCGCGGCCGTGCCGGCAAGCGGATCGACCAGCAGCCGGAGCACGCTGACCAGGTCGCGCACCTCCGGCTCGGTGAGCAGGCCGCCGAGCCCGACGACCTCCACCGGCAGGCCCCGGACGCGCAGCGCCTGGGCGAGATCGGCCATGTCGGCGCGGCGGCGCACCAGCACCGCGGTGGTCGGCGGCCGGCCCTCGCGCTGTTGCTGGTCATGCCATCGCTGGGCGACCGCGTCGGCCAGCCAGTCCCGTTCGACCCGAATGTCGGCCAGCAGCGCGATCCGCACGTCGCCGGCCGGCGCGCCGGTGCGCGAGCGCAGGTCGTCCACGTCCAGGCCGGCTTCGCGCAGCGGCGCCGCGACGGCGTTGGCCAGCGAGAGGATCTCGGGCGGGTTGCGGAAACTGGTCAACAGCCCGAACCGGCGGGCTGGCCCGTCCTCGCCTGGGAAGTCGGTGGCGAACCGGGGCAGGTTGGCCGCGCTCGCGCCGCGCCAGCCATAGATCGCCTGGGCGGGATCACCGACCGAGGTGACGGGAAGCCGTTGTCCCGCACCGAAAAGCGCGCGAAGCAGCACCCGCTGGGCGTGCCCGGTGTCCTGGTACTCGTCCAGCAGCACCGCGCCGTAGCGGTCCCGCTCCCCGGCCGCGACCTCGTCATGGGTGACGGCGAGGGTGGCCGCCAGCGACATCTGGTCGGCGAAGTCGAGGACGCCCAGCCGCCGTTTCGCCTGCGCGTAACTGTCCAGCAGCGGCAGGAGCGCCAGCCGATACCGTTGCGCGGCAAGGATTCGCTGCGTGTCCTGGGACAACCTCTCGGTCTGGCGCTTGGCGCGCGGCGCGGATTCAATCAGTCGGCACAGCCATTCCGCGTGCCCGCCCAACGTGTCCTGGGACACCAGGTGTTCGGCGAGTTCGCCGGCCAGCGCCAGCACGTCCGCCGTGACCGTGGCCGGCACCCGATCGGTGTCCAGATCCTCGGCCCAGCGCGCGACCACCTGGTGCGCGACCTGCCAGGCCGCGGTTTCGGTGAGCAGCCGCGCGCCCGGCTCGACCGGCAGCCGAAGGCCGTGCTCGGCCACGATTCGGCCGGCGTAGGCGTGATAGGTCAGGATTGTCGGCTCACCGGCGAGGACGTCGGCCTGGCCAGTCATCAACGATCCGGCGAGCGACGATCCGGCCAGCCGGCGCAGCCGGGCGCGCACCCGCTCGGCGAGCTGCCGGGCGGCCTTGCGGGTGAAGGTCAGGCCCAGCACCCGTTCCGGCGTGGCCAATCCGTTGGCCACCAGCCACACCACCCGGGCCGCCATCGTCTCGGTCTTGCCCGCGCCCGCGCCGGCGACCACCAGCGCCGGAGTGGTGGGCGCGGCGATCACCGCGGCCTGCTCCGCTGTCGGCGTCGGGAGCCCCAGCGCCGCCGCGATCTCCGCCGGCCCGATCACGCGACCTCCCGATACGGATCGCCGTCGACCGGAGACTCCTGGTTGATCCGGGTCGCGATGTCCGCTGACAACTGCCGCAGCCGCACCGACGTAACGTAGACCCGGCCACGTTTCTCGCCGCGCGACACCAGCAACCCGGCCTGGGTCATCCGGGTGAGATCACGACCAGCGACCACAGTGGACAGATCATCGGTCAGCTGCCGGTACGTGCTGTTACGCAACGTTCGGCCGGTCAACGCGAAGGCGAGAGGTTGCACGCTGCGCTCGGACAGTCCTGCCGTACGCGCTTCTTCCTCGGCCATGGTCCAGAACTCGCTCGCCAGCTTGCTGCGCCGGATGATCTCCTGGGTTTGCCGGTAATGCGCGGTCAGGCAGAACCGAACCCACGGATGCGCGTCCCCTGCTGGATTCCAGGTACCGCCGCCGACTTTCGCCAGCACTTGGTAGTACTCCTGCTGATGCCAGCCCAAGTATTCCTCGATCGAGGCGAATTCCAGAGCGGGAAACGTGTCACCACAGGCCAACAACAATGTTTGGAGGCAGCGAGCCATCCGGCCATTGCCATCCTTGAACGGATGGATCATCACCAGGTTCAGATGCGCCATCGCGG
>DASZLR010000060.1:0-21999 GCA_035552275.1 Pseudonocardiaceae bacterium
CGGACGGTGGCTTGCATGAGTCTGCGCGACGTGGCCGGTGCCGACTCCAGGGTGTTGTCGACAAACGGATTGTCGACGATCAGATCCTCAGGCATGGAGATCCTCTGCTTGTAGGTAAACTCGACAACGTGGTTGACGAAACAGTAAACCAGGTTGTCGAGTTTGGCAATGGCTGAGTCGACGGAGGCGGACGATCCGCCGGGCTTCGTGCTGCCGTTGTTGCTGTTCTCCGGTTTCCGGACGTTGATCGACCAACTGCACGCCGAACTGGCCCGGCAGGGCCATCCGGACGTTCGGCCGGCCTATGGCTTCGCCATGCAGGCCATCGGCGTCGACGGCGCGACCGCCAGCGATGTCGGCCGCCGGCTGGGCATCTCCAAGCAGGCGGCCGGCAAGACCATTGACCGGCTGGAAAGCCTCGGTTACGCCGAGCGGGTCGATGATCCGGCCGACGCGCGGCGCAAGCGGGTCCACCTGACCGCACGCGGCATTGACTCGCTGAACCGCTCGGCCACGATCTTCGATCAGCTTCGGGAGCGGTGGGCGGCCGTACTCGGATCGGATCGGTTGCGCGACCTGGAAACCGCGCTGCGCGCGGTCACCCCTGCCGACACCTTCCGCCTCGACGTGCCAGGCTGGTTCGGTGGCTGAGGTGATCACGACGCCGGCGGTGTGGTCGCCGGGGCTGTAGGTGCGGTCGCAGGAGATGTGGTCGTGGACGGTTTGCTTGCTCGACGGGGCGGGTCAGTAAGCCGCCGAGATGGCTGCTGGCCGTAACAGCGGATTGCCGATCAGCGATGAAGCGCACGCCGAACTTCCCAAGGCCGCCGGGAGATATCGTTGATCGAACTTACCACTGAGGAACGTCTCATCTGGCGACAGCTCCGTGACCGAGCCCGCGCTGGCTCGGTAGATGATCCTCAGGCCGCCTGCATCTACTACGGCGACCTCGGCCGGCTGGTGGACCCCGCAGGTACTTGGCACTTTCCGCGCAGCCGACCGCAAATGTTTGGCTTCAACATTGCCCTCGGGCATGTCAGCGAGTACGAACACCAGCATGGCCGGCCGCTGCTCAGCTCGTTGGTCGTTGCCAAAAGCGAAAATCAGCCGGGTAAGGGTTTCGCCCCACTTGCCGCATCGCTCGGCTACGACGTCACCGATGCCGAGCAGTTTTGGCGCGACGAGATCAAGAAAACCGTCGCCTTCTGGTCGTCTACTGACGACACCTTGCTGCGTGACGCCGCAGTTGATCGGGTGCTTGGGGAGTTGGAGGCGCTGAAGAAGCTGCTGGGCGGACTGTAAGACTGTTCGCCACACATGCTGGACGATGCCTAGCTCTCGTTGGGTCGTCGGGATCCAGCGTCGGCGGCTTGGCGTCGACACCTCGCGATGGACCGGCTGGAGCGCCTCGGTTACGCCGGGCGGTTTGCCAATCGGCACGGTCAGGGATCAAGGTCCAGGCAGAGTCGAACGGCATCGGCGACGTGAGACAGCTCCGGCGGCGCCAGCCTCCCGCGGCGTCGGCGCAGTGTGCCTTTCGACACGGTGTAAATGTCGGTCACGTTCACCCACGAGCGGTCCCGCCCGGTGAGTCCCACGTCAGGGTCCACCTCGACGTGCGTCGACGAGGGTCCTTCAGTTCCGGTGACCACGGCGACGGTCACGGAGCTGAGTCGGGAGATCAGCGCGTTGGTGGTGAGCACGACGCATGGATGCGGGCCCACGGGTGGCGGAAAATGCACGTCCCACACGTCACCCCGGAAAACGGAAGTCACCGACCGGCTGGTCCGTCTGCGATGCCTTCCGCGGCGATCACATCTCCGAACGCTGCGACGTCGCTCAGCGGGGCGGGCTGCTCGACGCCGTAGAACGCGTCGTAGTCCTGAGCGAGTGCGGCATGTCGCGCCTCTCGGTGCAGCAGGCGCAACGCCACCCGGATAGCTTCCGAACGGTTGGGAAGACCCAAGACACGGAGATCAACATCCAGTTGGTGGGCAGAGTCTGTCGGCACCCGCGCTTGGACCAGTGTCATAGAGTCTGTCATACGAGTCATCATACGTGGCGGATGTTCGGCGCGTCCAGGACCACCATCCGGCGCGACGTGCCAGGCTGGTTCGGTGGCTGATGTGATCGCGGTGCCGGCAGCATGGTCGCAGGCGGTGTGCCTGCTCGGCGGCGAGCAGCGCGTCGCGGACGACGCGGCGGCGGACCTGGTGGCTCGATACGCCGAGCCGCATCGCCGATATCACGACGGCGCGCACGTTCAGGCGGTGTCGCGGGACTCGGCGGAACTCGCCGGCGAATTGCGGTTGCCGGCCAGGGAACGCGCGGTGCTCGCGGTCGCGGCGGCTGCGCACGACGTGGTCTACGACGGTCAGCCGGGCGAGGACGAGCGCCGCAGCGCGGCCTGGGCACGCGCGTGGTTGGAGCGGGCGGGTGTCGGCGAGGCGGACGTGGCCAGGGTGGAGTCGTTGGTACTGGCGACAGTGACGCATTCCGCGCCGTCCAGCGATCTGACGGCGTGGGTGTTGCTCGACGCCGATCTGGCCATTCTCGGCGCGCGACCGGCGGACTATGACCGGTACCGCCGCGCGGTGCGCGAGGAGTACGCGGCCTTCGATGACGAGGCCTGGCGGGTCGGCCGTTCGGCGGTGCTGTCCGGCTTGGCGGCGCGGGCGCCGCTGTACGCGACCGCCGCCGCGCAGCGGCGCTGGGAAACCGTTGCCAGGGCGAACATCGGTCGAGAACTGGAGTCGCTGGCGTCGGATCGGTGATCAGCCGGCGCGGCTACAGGGCCAGCCATGCGGAGGTGTCCGGCGGCAGTTGTCCGTCGGTCAGCGGACCGCTGGCGAGCAGCAGCTCACCGGGTGGCAGCGGCACCAGGCCGGGGGACGTGTTCAGCGTGCAGATCAGCCCGCTTTCCTTGCGGCGGAAGGCGAAACAGCCCTCCGGGCCGCCGTACCACTCGATCTCCGAGCCGGCGAACGCCGGATGGCGCTGCCGCAGCTCGATCGCGTGCCGGTACAGCGAGAGCATCGAGTCGGGATCTTCCAACTGCGTCTCGACGGTCAGCTGCTCCCAGTCGAAAGGCATCGGCAGCCAGGAATTCTCCGCCGCGGTGAAGCCGAACGGCGGCGTGCTGCCCTCCCACGGCAGCGGCACCCGGGCGCCTTCCCGGCCACGGTCGGTGTGCCCGGACCGCTCCCACACCGGGTCCTGGATCGCCCAGTCCGGCAGGTCGACGTCCGGCAGTCCCAGTTCCTCGCCGTTGTACAGGAAAATCGCGCCGGGCAGTGCCAGTTCCACCAGTGCCATCGCCCGCGCCCGCGCGGTGCCGAGTTTGCCGCCGCCGTACCGGGTCACCGGCCGCGCAACGTCGTGATTGGACAGTGTCCAGGTCGGCGGAGCGTCCACACGGGACACTGAAGCGATGGAGTGGTCGATCGCGTCACGCAGCCGCGCCGCGTCGAAATCGGCGGTCAGCAAGCGGAAGTTGAAGCCCAGGTGCAGTTCATCGGGCCGCAGGTAGCGGGAGAACCGCTCGTCGTCGGCGACCCAGATCTCGCCCACCGACATCCGGTCCGGGTACTCGTCCAGCACTCGCCGGATCATCCGGTGCACGTCGTGCACGCTGTCGTTGTCGAAGCGCGGATCGTAGGCGTTGTCGGAGAGTTGGCCGTGGTTGCGCAGCATCCCCAGGTCCATGTCCGGCAGACCCGGCGGCTTGGCCATGCCGCGCGCCACGTCCAGCCGGAATCCGTCGACTCCCCGGTCCAGCCAGAATCGCAGGGTGCGCGCGAAGTCCTCGGCCACTTCGGGGTTGTCCCAGTTGAGATCCGGCTGCTCGGGCGCGAACAGGTGCAGGTACCACTGGCCGGGTCGACCATCTGATTCCGGCACCCGCGTCCACGCCGGCCCGCCGAACGTGCTGATCCAGTTGTTCGGCGGCTGCGAGCCGTCTGGGCCGCGCCCGTCGCGGAAGAAGTACCGCGCCCGCTCCGGGCTGCCCGGACCGGCGGCCAGCGCCTGGCCGAACCACGGATGCCGGTCGCTGGTGTGGTTGGGCACCACGTCCACGACCATCCGGATGCCGCAGCCGTGCGCCTCCTCGATCAGTGCGTCGAATGCCGCGAGGTCGCCGAACAGCGGATCGACACCGCGCGGGTCGGCCACGTCGTAGCCGTGGTCGGCCATCGGCGACGGGTAGAACGGGGTCAGCCACAGCGCCTCGACGCCGAGCAGTTCGAGATATCCCAGCCGGGACCGGATGCCGTCGAGGTCACCGATTCCGTCGCCGCTGGCGTCGGCGAATGACCGTACGTACACCTCATAGAACAGGGCGTTACGCCACCACGCCGACTTCGCGTCGGCGGTCGGTGGCTGAAGATCCGCTGGTTCTCGCACGAGGGTTCATACTGCCATCTGCCGCGAGTCGGGTTGACGCCATTGGGTAAACGAGTGCGCTCAGACCCAGGCGTTCATCATGCTGTTGGCGGCCATTTCCAGGTACTGCCACAGCTGTGCGCGGTGCTGATCGGGCAGTCGTTCCTCGTCCACCGCGATGCGCATGCACTTCAGCCAGGCGTCCCGCTCAAGGGGACCGATGGAGAACGGCGCGTGCCGCATCCGCAGCCGGGGATGGCCGCGCTGCTGCGAATAGGTGGTCGGACCGCCCCAGTACTGGATCAGGAACAGGGTGAGCCGCTCCGCCGCCGGACCCAGGTCTTCCTCCGGATACAGCGGCCGCAGCACCTCGTCCTGCTCGACCAGCGCGTAGAAGCGGGACACCACGCGGCGGAAGGTGTCCTCGCCGCCGACGGCCTGGTAGAAACTCTCCGGGGTAGCCACGGTTCCATTGTCCCAGTCGGCTCGGGTGGTCTGGTCGGCTGTGCGGTTGGGCGGTTGGGCTGTGCCGCCTGTGCCGGCTATGCCGGCTATGCCGTCAGCGGCTCGATGCCGGCCTCGCCAAAGGCGATCATGATCCGCCGGCGCAACTCGCGCTGGGTGGCCCACTGCCGCCCAGGCCGCACCTTCACGGTCACCCGCAGCGTCATCGACTCGGTGTCCATGTCCTGCACGCCGAGCGTCTTCGGCGGTTCCAGCACGTCGGCGCTCAACGGAGCCTCGCCGCAGGCCGCCGTGGAAACCGAGTTCAGCAGGTCGAGCGCGTGGGTGAGGTTCGCGGCGTAGGGCAGCGGCACGTCGACCACCGCGACCGCGTGACCCTGGCTGGAGTTGCCGATCCGGGAGATCGATCCGTTGCGGACGTACCAAACCGTGCCCGAGCCGTCGCGAACGGTGGTGATACGCAGCCCGACCTCCTCGACGGTGCCGGTGGCCGGGCCGACGTCGACCACGTCCCCGACGCCATACTGATCTTCCAGCAGCATGAACACGCCGCTGAGGAAGTCTTTCACCAGGTTCTGCGCGCCGAAGCCGACCGCGACGCCGACGATCCCGGCCGAGGCGATGATCGGCGCGAGGTTGAGGCCCAGCTCGCCCAGGATCATGATCCCCGCGACGCCGAGCACCAGGAACGACACGGTGGACTTGAGCACCGACCCGACTGTTTGGGCACGCTGGGCGCGGCGTTCGGACATCCGCGGCGCCAGGACGTGGCCGTGCCCGCCCGGCTTCGGCGATCTTCGATCTCTGGTCAACCTGTCGATCATGCGGTGCGCGATGAACCGGATCACCAGCGCCACAGCCAGAATCAGCACGATCTTCAGCGGCTTGGCCACCAGCCAGCTCGCCGAGTCGGCCAGCCAGCTCACGTGCGTGGCCTGCCACACCTGGTTGCACCACGAGTTCACGTCGCTCACACATGCCGGCGTGCCGTTGGTGACGAACTGGTCGATGGGATCCACGGCCGTGGACCTTACGGACCTGACAGTGAAGCTGGCAGTGGCCCTCCCGTGTGGGACACGTCACCGATTTCGCGTGCGCTCAGGGGGTGATCTGTGGTCGACTATGCGTGCACCCGGTGGAGGTGGTCGCGTGCCAGACCGACAACCGACCCCGATCGGCGCTGCCATAGGGCAGGCGCCGCGGGAAGTTGTGCGCCGAGAACCCGCCGGATCGTCCGGCGGGCATCCTTTTGCCCTGCCTGACCAGTCGGCCGGTCCACCAAGGATTCCGCCGTGGAGCCGTCGTCGGGTGCTGTTGCTCAACGCCACTTTCGAGCCGTTGACGGCGCTGCCGTTGCGCCGCGCGATCGTGCTGGTGGTGTGTGGGAAGGCCGAGGTCGTGCACGACGATCCGTGCGGGCTGGTGCTGCACTCGGCCGCCGCCAGTGTTCAGGTGCCTTCGGTCATCAAGCTGAACAACTACGTTCGGGTGCCGTATCGGGCGCGCGTGCCGCTGACCCGCGCCGGCCTGATGTTCCGGGACCGGTACCACTGCGCGTACTGCGGTGGCCGGGCCGAGACCATTGACCACGTCGTGCCGCGCAGCCGCGGCGGCGCGCACAGCTGGCTGAACTGCGTGGCCAGCTGCGCCAAGTGCAACCACCGCAAGGCGGACCACCTGCTGTCGGAGCTGGGCTGGCGGCTGCTGACCGTCCCGTCCGCTCCGCGCGGACCGCACTGGCGGTTGCTGGCTGGCGTCTCGGAGACCGACCCGCAGTGGCTGCCGTATCTGGGCGAAGCCGCCTAGGGCCTGCGGGCTGGCCGTCAGGCGGCGCACCGGGTGACCCGGGTGCCCTCGCGGGTGACGCGGGTGCCGGCCGTGACGCGGGTTCCTTCGCGGGTCACCCGAGTGCCTTCCCTGGTGACGCGGGTTCCCGCGGTGACCCGAGTGCCGAGGTTCGTGACCCGGGTGCCGGCTTGAGCGGTGACGCGGGTGCCCTCGCGGGTGACGCGGGTGCCGAGGTTGGTGACTCGGGTGCCGGTGCGCGAGGTCACGCGCGTTCCCTCACGGGTCACTCGGGTGCCTTCCCGGGTGACCCGGGTTCCTTCCCGCGTCACGCGGGTGCCCATCCGCGAGGTGACGCGGGTGCCTTCCCGGGTGACCCGAGTCCCTTCCCGCGTCACGCGGGTGCCCTCGCGGGTGACCCTGGTGCCCAGGGCGGTAACCCGAGTGCCGGACATCGATGTGACGCGGGTCCCCTCACGGCTCGCAACACTGCTGCTGACTGAGCGGACGTCCATCACTCGACCGGGGGTAACAATCGTGTACATAGGGTTGCACTCCTTCGTCGTAAGATGCCACAAAAGCATCTAAGGTCTGGTTCGCAAGAGCCGTACAGGTGAAAAAGTACGAGCATTCCCCTCCATCCACAAGCCGCCAATCTGGCCGCCATTTGCCGCCATCTGGACCGGGGACATTCGGGCTAGACGCTGGTCCAACCGAGTGGTGTAGGCGAATTGTGCTTGCTCGGACACGCCTTGCGACTAACGTTGTGCCCTCGCTGGGGCGGAGTCGCTGTTGACGTGATCTTGTTCGACTGGTGGGACGCTCCACGGACGGTGCGGATATTGGGGGAGGCACTTTGCGATGGGCGAATACGCAGCGAAGTCGTCAAGTGGTGCGGGTAACGGAGAAGTAACGGGAATCCGAACTGTGTCATTTCGGCGACTGTTGGCCGCCGGCGCGGCCAGTCTTGTCGGCGATGGGGTGCGTATAGCGGCATTACCGCTGTTCACGGCTGTCAGCACGGGCAGCCCGCTGGCGGTGTCGGCCGTCGCCACGGCGGAGCTGCTGCCGTGGTTGTTGATCGCGCTGCCAGCCGGCGCGTTGGTCGATCGCTGGCCGCCACGACGGGTGGTAATCACCGCGCACGTGGTGCGGGTGGTGGCCACCGGGGTGCTCACCGCAGCGGTCGCCGCTCAGGTCGCGACCGTTCCGGTGCTGATCGCCGTCGCGTTCGTGGTCACCAGCGGTGAGACGTTCGCGGACTCGGCCTATCAGACGCTGTTGGTCGAGCTGGCCGGCCGCGACGAGCTGGACCGGGCGAACAGCCGGTACGTCACCGCCGAAACGCTGGGCCTGGACCTGGGCGGACCGCTGCTGGCGACCGCGATGTTCGCCTGGCAGCCAGCCGCCTGCTTTGGCGTGGACGCTGCCTCGTTCGTTGTCGCGGCGGTGCTGGTGGCCAGGCTGCCGCGGGTGCGGCCGGCCAGCCAGCGCGCTCGGTCGGTTCCCGATGCGGCACTGCGTGATCCGGCACGGCCTGATGCGTTGCCGGCTGATGCGTCGCTGGTTCGGCAGATCCTGGACGGCGGCCGGTTTCTGGTGCGGCAGCGCGGCCTGCGCACGCTGGTGCTGGCCGTGATGGCGGCGGCGCTGGCGGTTGCCGCCGCGAACGCGGTGGTGTCGTTGTACGCCATCCAGGTGCTCGCCATTCGGGCCGCGCTGGTGCCGACCCTGTGGATCGCGCAGGCGATCGGCACGCTGGTCGCGGCCCGGCTGGTTGCCCGGTTGGTCGCCTGGCGTGGCGAAGGACCGGTGATGGTCGGCGCGCTTGTCGTGCTGGGCGGCGGGTTTCTGGCCGTCGCGGCGGCGCCCGTGATGGCCGCGGCCTGGGCCGCGTACGCCGTCATCGGGTTCGGCGCCGGCACCTGGAACGTGCTGTCCGCGACCCGACGCCAGCGGCTGACGCCGGCCGGGTTGATGGGCCGGGTGACCAGCGCGTACCGAATTCTGGCCTGGGGGCTGATGCCGCTGGGCGCGGCGCTGGCCGGACCGCTGGCGGCGACCACCTCGCTGGCGACCGTGTTCGCCGCTGCTGGCGGGCTGGTGCTGCTGGTCGCCGTGGTGTTGGGGCGGCCGCTGACCCGGGACGCCACGCCGAACTCCCGCTAGCCGAATTCCGGTTGATGTGTCCGATTGCTGACCGTTGGGCTGTCTGGTCGTTTGATCGGCTGATCGCCGGCTGGCGGCGGCCGTCCGGTCGAGTGCCGTGCCGGCGAATCGGCTACCGTACTGCTCGTGAGCGTCTGGCAGACCATCTTGATCTACGTGGTGATCCCGGGCGGGGTCTACGGCGTGCTTGCGCTGCTGACGTTGTGGTCGAAGTTCGCCCGCAGCCCTCGGTATCGCCCCGGCCAACAGTGGACCTATGAACCGGTGTGGTGGGCCGGCAGCCCAGGTGGCCACGTCGCCGACGCCGTGCTGGACGCCGCGCACCATGCCCACGACGCGCACGCCCAGATCGAACAGGCGCGGTCCCATGCCGAGACCGATGCTCCGGTCAACACCGCTCGGGGAGGTGCCCGTGGCAACTGGTGACAGCCAGGCCCGGACCGTCACGTCCGAAGCGCGTCCGGACCCGGACACGGTCGATCACAAGGGCGCTGGGGGACCTGGCGAATCAGCCGCCTCCGCCGTCGTCGGCACTGGAATTGGCGCGGCGCAAGGGGATCAGCCGGACGTCGGCGCTGCGGTGATGCCGGCGGGCCGGGTGTCCATCGCGCACCGGGTTGTGCCGGGTCCGCCGACCGTGCCGTTCACCACGCCGCAGCTGGCCCGGCTGGACGAGGCGCTCACGCTGTCCAGCCGTACCACCGGACTCGACTTCAGTATTTATCTGGGTGATCTTGGTCACGACACCCGAGTGTCGGCCGAAGGACTGCATGCCTCGCTGGGGCCGAAGTCCGCCTCCCACGCCGTGCTGATCGCGGTGTCGCCTGGACAGCGGGTGGTCGAGGTCGTCACCGGCGCCGAGGCCTATCGGCGGTTGCCGGACCGGGCCTGCAAACTCGCCGTGATGACCATGGTGGCCTCGTTCAAGGAAGGCGACCTGGCCGGCGGGCTGATCAGCGCGCTGCGCATGCTCACCGATCAGGCCGGCACCGTCCATCACCGCTGAGCCCGGCTGGATCCGGCTGGACGAGGTAGCGCCGGCTCACCGGCCAGGCTGGTTAGACCAGGTCGAGCTTGTGCAGCTCGGCGAACAGTTTGATGGGTGAGGTGGTCACCATCGTCGCGCCGGCTCGCAGAATCGGCTCGTCACGGGCCTGGTCGCTCGGCCCATCGGTGAAGATCACGATCGGGGTGTCCCGATCGAGCGCGCGCACTGCCTGGGTGAGCCGCAGGCCGGCGTCCGGTACTCGCTGTCCGTTCTCCACCCGGCGCAGGTCCGAGACGATCAGCTGGTAGCGCCGGATGCTCAGCCTGTCCAGCGCCCCGTCCGTGCTGTCTGCGGTGTCGACCAGAACTCCGTTGCGCTGCAACCGATCCAGCTCCAGCGCATGCCGTTCGAGGTGGTCGTCCACCCACAGCACCCCGGTCGCCTTGGGCCGGTTGCCGGCCGGTTGGTAGGACTGGCCCGGCCGCCAGTCGGATTTCCCGTCAGCCTGGCGGGGAACGTCCGGCGCGCTGGGGTGGGGGTCGCCGCGATGGGCGGTGCCGGACCGGGCTGGATCTGCCGCCGGCGCTGGTTTCGTTGGATTGTTGTCAACATTGTTGTTGACGTCGGCCGCCCTCGGCGCGGGCTGTGGCACGCGTTCCCAGGGCGCCGGGCCGTGCGGCGCGGGCACGCCGGTCGGGGCGACTTTCGTAGGTGTGCCGATAGCGGCCCGCTGATCGGTCGGCGCCGGTTCGGGCTCCGGTGGTCCCCACGGCAGCGCGGGTTTCGGCGCTGGCGCGGGGTTTGCCTGCTCCGTAGCGGATGCCGTGGCTGGGTGTTCCGGCTTCTCCAACGCGGCGACCCGGGCCTGCAGCGCGGTGAGCTGCCGCTGGACGTCGGTGATCATGTCGGTCTGCTGTCGCGCCAGATCGCCGACGGTGATCTCCTGGCCGGCGATCTTGACGGTGAAATCGCCCTGGTTGATCAGCTTGGCCAGCGGCTTGCGGAACGCGACAAGCGCCGCGAGGACGACCAGCGGCCACAGCAGGCTCGCCACCGAGGAGATCGCGTTGGACACAGTTCAGCAGGGTAATGGCAACGGCGCGCCCGGTGGCCCTGGTCACGAAGATCGTGCCGCATCCGTTGGGCGACAGCGGTGCGGCACAGCGGTGGAGAGGTCGGGCGTCGGCCCGACCCCTCCACCGGAATTGGCCGTCAGCAGGGCTTAGTGCTGGATCTGGGCCTGGCCGAGGGTCAGCGACAGCGTGTTGTTCGGGCCGGGAATCACGCTGTTGATGATGCTGGTCGCCCACCCGCAGTTCGCGTAGGGCGGCAGGGTGAAGGTGGACGACAGGGTGCCGCCGTTGATGACGCTGAAGCCGGAGTCCGACTTCACGTCGATCGTGGCGTACCCATCGCTCGTGCAGTTGTCACCGACATTGAGCGACTGACCGCTGACCGTCACGTTGCTCACCAGAACCTTGAAGTTGATCTTCGCGTCGGCGGCGCCGTCGGTGAGCTTGCCGGTCACCTTTGCCCCCTCCACGAGGTTGACGTCCGCGGTCACCGGCATGCCCATGAAGCTGAAGTCGGCCTTGGTGGCCGGCAGCTTGAAGTCGCCGGTGAACTGTCCACTCGCGGTGTCCAGCGTCGCGGCGAAGGAGCCCGGTCCGAGCTTGGAGTCGAACCCGGCCTTCGCCACGTGCGCGTTGCCGGTCACCTGGTAGGTGGCGCTCATCGTGCCGGTGTCCGCGTTCGCGGAACCAGTACTGAGAGTGGTGGCGAGCACGGCGGCAGCACCCACCGCCGCGATACCCAGCCCTTTCTTGAGAGAAAGGCGAACCATGTTCATATCTCCTTCGTACACTACAGTCACGGCCGCGCTGTGCGCGGTCATTAGGGATCGTGCGCCGATGGCGTTGAGTTGCCCAACGACCCGGTAGTCGATTGTCTATAGTTCAGCTCAGCCGAGTTGTTCTTCCAGCGGCACGGCCGAAGCATGGCACGGAAAGGTAAGGCTTCGCAACCACCCCAATGCGGTACGTGACGGGTGGAAAAAGTATCGAACGATCATTGTCAGTCGGCTACCGGTTTACTCGACGGTAAGTCGCTGGATCGGATAGAGTTCGGCCGGACAGCAGCCTGGGACCGTGTTTGCCGGCGGACTGATCGTTCCGGCATCCATGCTGCTAGAAGCGGGTTCGCCGGGCACCTTCGCGATCATCTACGGCAGCGTTGGCGGCTCGGTGTCGGGTATTTCCGACCGGCCGGTCGCACCGCCGGTTTCGGCGGATCTAGCCGGTTCTGAGGCTCTGTTCACGCCAGCTTTCCATGAAGAAGGTCGGCCATACTTATCTTCAGCTGACAAGATACGTACGTATGGGCGGCGGGTAGCCGTATTACCTGATTCCCGTGGTCGATACGGCAATCGCGCGAGCGTGCCGCTTCGCCGCGTGCGGGCCATGGTCGTACGGTGGGTCAGGTATTCCTATTGCTCACTGGACAACAGTGCGGACGACACCGACCGCGCACTGCTCTGACAAATTCGGCCACCGTTTCCTGCCGGTCGTTGTTTCGTCCCGTCGGGGGCGGCTAACGTGCCGATTCATTCCGCCCTATCTGATGACGGACAGTAGCGATCGCGGCTGATGGGCAAGCACGGTCACCACGACGGAGCGGCTGACATGCATCGGAAACCCGCCCGCTCGCGGAGAGACCGACCGATCCGGGCCATCATGGTGGCGATCCATCGTTGGACGGCGCTGGCGCTGGGTCTGGCCCTGGTGATCGAGACGACCTGCGGGGCGGCGGCGCTGTATCAGCCGGAATGGTTCCGTGCCACGCATTCCTGGTTCTACCAGCACACCCCCAGCGAGCACCCGATCAGCCTGCACACCGCGCTCGACGTGGTGGCGGCCGCCCATCCGGCGTTCCACCCGGCGTGGGTCAGCGAGGACGGCGGCGTGTACGCGGTCGGCGACGCCGGCCAGACCCTCGCCTACAGCGTCGATCCAGGCAGCGGGCGGATCAATGGCGTCGCGGCCCTGCACGACGGCGTTATGGGCTTCATCGTCAACCTGCATGAGTGCGCGTTGACCTGCGCCGGCTACCCCGGATACCTCGCCGCCCTGGCTAGGCCCGCGCCGGGGGTGGGCATCAGCTGGGGCCACGCGGTGCTCGCGGTGTTGGGCCTGTTCCTGGTGCTGCTGGCGATCAGTGGCGCGATCACCTGGTGGCCGAGCATCCGGCGGCTCGCCCATGGCTTCCGGGTGCGGTGGCGCCGCAGCCGGTTCGCCCGAGACTACGACCTGCACAAGCTGATCGGCATCGTCGCCGTGTTGTTCCTGCTGATGTGGGGCATCACCAGTTCGTCGACCGAACTGCCCGCGGTGCACAACGCCTGGCTGACAATGACCGGCGGAACGGCCGTTGATCCGAACCGGTACGTGTTCGTCGCGCGCCCGGCGCCGGCCGGCGCGACCGAGATCAACGCCGACCAGGCCGCCGGTATCGCCGCCCGACAGGTGCCCGCTCAGGTTGTCTGGGTGTCGCTGCCCCAGGGCGACGCCGGCTCAGCGTATTACACCGTGTGGCTGGACCGGTCCTACGCTCCGTACCGGTACGAAGCCTTCTTCGGCGGGGACAGCACCGTGTTCGTGGACGCCCGCCAACCCGGCCATGTCTCCGTTGTGGACGATTCCGGCCAGCCCGCTGCCAACGCGTTCTACGATCAGGTTCTGCGGCCCGCCCACTTCGGTTGGATGGTCAACGGCTGGTGGCGGATCGGGTGGTTCGCCTTTGGCATGACACCCCTGCTGCTGATGATCACCGGCCTGTCCACCTGGCTGATCCGGCGTGGCGCCCGGCGGCGGCGCGAGCGCGCTCGCGCGTCCGTGAACTGAAATCACCTTCAGTGACGGTGACCTCTATCCTGCTCACGTGGCGACCAGACGCGCGGCGAGGCGGTGATCAGGTGGCTTGGGACGGCCGGCCGTCCGTTGAGGTGACCAGTTACGTGGGTCGCCAGCGGGAACTCGCCGAGGCCCGCCGGCTGCTGTCCGCGGGTCCGCTGCTGACGCTGTGCGGCGCCGGCGGCGTCGGCAAGACCAGGCTGGCCGCGCGGATCATGGCCGATCTCGGCGCCGGGTCGCCTGATGGCGCGGCATTGGTCCGGCTGGCCGAGCTGCGCGATCCTGAGCTGCTGGCCAGTGTGGTGGCAAACGAACTCGGGCTGTACGACCTGTCCTCGCGCGCCGCCGTCCAGGTGGTCATCGATCACCTGCGGGACCGGGCGATGTTGTTGGTGCTCGACAACTGCGAGCACCTGATCGCCGCCTGCGGCGCGTTCGTGCACCGGCTGGTGCATGCCTGTCCGCGGCTGATCGTGCTCACCACCAGCAGGCAGTCGCTGGGAATCGCCGGCGAGCAGGTGCTCCAGGTGCCGCCGCTGGGCGTGCCGGACGCCAGCTCCATCCGGTCGGCCGCCGAACTGGCCCAGCACGACGGGGTGCGGCTGTTCGTCGATCGGGCTCAGGCGCTGGTGCCGTCGTTCACGGTGACCGAGGACAACTTCGCCAGCGTGGCCGAGTTGTGCGAGCGGCTGGAGGGGCTGCCGCTGGCGATCGAGCTGGCCGCCGTCCGGATCCGGTCGCTGTCGCCGCGACAGATCGCCGAGCGGCTCAGTGATCGGTTCGCACTGTTGACCGGCGGCGGTCTGACCACACCAGCACGGCAGCAGACCCTGCGGGCCACCATCGACTGGACCTACGAGCTCTGTTCGGACCCCGAACGACAGGTCTGGACGCGCGCCTCGGTCTTCTCCGGGACCTTCGACCTGCCCGCGGCCGAGCAGGTGTGCGCGGGCGCGGGCGTGGACCGGGCGGCGGTGCTGGACCTGATCGACGGGCTGCTGGACAAGTCCGTGCTGATCCGCGAGGGCGAGCCGGACGAGGTTCGCTACCGGATGCTGGAGACACTGCGGGAGTACGGTCAGCAACGGCTGGAGGAGTCGGGCGATCGAATGCGGGTCGCCCGCCGGCATCGTGATTGGTTCGCCGACCTGTGCTCGCGATTCGCGGCTGAATGGATTGGTCCTGCGCAGATCGAATGGACCCGTCGGATGCGGCGAGAAAACGCCAATATTCGGGTCGCTCTCGATTTCTGCGCCACCGCGCCTGGCGAGGCCGTTGTGGGTATGCGCATGGATCGGGATCTGGGCGACTATATCGTCACGCAATGGCTGGTCGAGGAGTCGAGGGTATGGCTCGACCGGCTGTCCGCCGGCGTGCCCGCGGACGCGCCGGAGCGGGTCACGGGTCTGCGACGGGCGGGTTGGGTGGCGTTGTTTCGGGGCGATGCCACCGGCGGGGTGACCGCGTTGACGCAGGCCGGTGAGCTGGCGGCGCGGACCCACAACGACGTGGAGGCGGCGTTCGTGGCGACCGGTTGGGGAATCGCCGGTGTGTTCAGCGGGCATCCGAAGGCCGCTTTGGAGCCGCTGGAATCCGCTTTGCGGACATTCCAACGAACCGGTGTCGAACGGGGTGTGGTTATCGCGCGGTTCGTTTACGGTATGGCCATAGGACTTGCCGTGGACCTCGACCGGGGCCGCGCGATCATCGCGGAGCAGATTCAACGCTGCGCGGATTTGGGCGACATTTACTGGCGCGGTTGGTGCCTTTCTCTTCTTGCCGGTCTTGAGGTCAGGGTCGGCGATCCGGCGGCTGCGGTGGCCGCCGCGCGGCAGGCCGTGCGGCTCACGATGAAGCTCGACCATCCGGAGGTACGGGCCTACGCCGTCGAAGCCCTCGCGGACGCGACCGCCCGGCTGGACGATCATCGCCGCGCGGCGGCGCTGTACGGCGTGGCGGACACGATGTGGGCGCTGATCGGCCAGCGGGTGGAACTCTTCCCGTCGATCGCCGAGTTCCGCCATCGGTGTGCCCAACCGGTCAGGCTGGCGCTGACCGATGCCGGCTTCGAGCGTGAACTCGCCGACGGACGCGGGCTACCGGCTCACCTTGGCCTGGATTTCGCACTCGGCGAACCGGTTACCGCGCCCGTGGTGCGAATCCGGCGGGACCGCGACCTCGGCGCCCTCACCCGACGCCAGTCGGAGATCGCCGAACTGGTGGCCCGGGGACTGTCGAACGGGGAGATCGCGGAGCGGCTGGTGGTCTCGAAACGCACCGCCGAGACCCACGTCCAGCACATTCTCGCCAAGCTCGGATTCAGCACCCGCGCGCAGATCGCCGCGTGGTACACCGCCGGCTCCCGTGATTCCTGAAGGTCCGCCGCCGTATTGCGGTCAGTCAATCCCCTGGGCGGGCGGCCCGTTCCGGGTTGAAAAGCCCCAGACCATCCGCGAGCGTGGCCATCGGCGTTCCCTGGCAGACGGTAGATCTCACCACGCGCGAAACGACTCCATGTCGGCCAGGACAGCCCGCGCCTCGGCGAGATCGTCCGAATCGTCGGCGAGCGACAAGGACTCGGCGCGCAGCCGTTCCTGCTCGTGGCTGCGGGCAGCCGTCAGCAATGCGTCCCTGATCGCCGCGGACACACTGCGACCATCGGACGTCAACTCCCGCAGCGCACGTTCGGCCTCGGTGTCTGGCCGGAAGGTGATCGGCGACATGACGCCATTGTCCGACAAGCGGTAAGACGATGTCGACTACGACCGGTCGAAGTCGCGGGCGGCGAGGGCGCGGACGATGCCGGCCCGGCCCTCGGACACCAGCCGTCGCAACGCCGGCGGCCGGTCGGCGGCCAGCCACTCGTCGGCGGCCGTCACCGTCGCCCGATCCACCGCCCACGCCGGGAAAAAGCCAACCACGGTCGGCTGGGCGCGTTCGCTGGACCGCCGCTCCCACACGCCGGCCACGTCCGCGAAGTACCGCGTCGTGTACTCGGTGAGCAGCCGCTTCTGCGCCGGATGCGAGAAACCGGCGATGATCGCCTCGTTGATCGCGTTCGGCAGTTCGTCGTCGAATACCGCCCGCTGCCACGCCTCGGCCTTGGCCGCCGGATCCGGACGCAACGCCCGGCCGCGCTCGGCGTGCCGGCGCCCGGCGGCGGTGGCGTCCCGTCGCTCCTCGGCCTCGATCTCGGCCAGACCGGCCTCGCCGTGCGCGACCAGCGCCAGCAGCAGCCGCCAGCGCAGGTCGGTGTCCACGGTCAGCCCCGGCAGCGGCGCGGCGCCGTCCAGCCAGCCGCGCAGCACGGCCAGCTTGTCCGCCTCCAGCATCGAACCGGCCAGCGCGTTGACGAAGGTGAGCTGATGGTCCGAACCGGGCTCGGCGGCGCGGGCGAACTCCAGGATCTTGTCGGTCAGGTTGCGCCAGCCGTTCGGCGCCCACTCCGGGTCGGCGTAGGACGACAGCGCCGTCTGCGCCTGCAACAGCAGCCGCTGGACCACGCCGACCTCGCTCTCCGCGCCGATCCCGCCGGCCACCAGCGTCACGAAGTCGCGGGCCTTCAGCTCGGCCTCCCGGGTCATCTCCCAGGCCGCCGACCAGCACAGCGTGCGGGGCAGCGGTTCGGCGATGTCGGCGATGTGATCCACCAGCGACGCCAGCGAGTCGTTGTCCAGCCGCATCGTGCAGTAGGTCAGGTCGTCGTCGTTGACCAGCACCAGCTTGCCGCGCGACACCCCCACCATTTCCGGCACATCGGTGCGCTCGCCGGTCACGTCCAGCTCGACGCGATGGGTGCGCACCAGCTTGCCGTGCTCGTCCGCGTCGTAGACGCCGATCGCCAGCCGGTGCGTGCGCAGTTCCCCGACGCCCGGCCGGGCCGGCCCCTGCAACACCTGGAACTCGGTGAACCGGCCCTCGCTGTCGAGACCGAACCGCGGCCGGATGGTGTTCAGGCCGGTGGTCTGCAACCACTGCGCGCCCCAGCCGGACAGGTCGCGGCCGGACGCCTCTTCCAAGGCGCTGAGCAGATCGGCCAGCGTCGCGTTGCCCCAGGCGTGCTTGGCGAAGTACACGTGCAGGCCGGCCAGGAAGTTGTCCAGGCCGACGTAGGCGACCAGCTGCTTGAGCACGCTGGCGCCCTTGGCGTAGGTGATGCCGTCGAAGTTGACCTCGACCGCCTGCAGGTCCGGGATGTCCGCGGCCACCGGGTGGGTCGAGGGCAGTTGGTCCTGCCGGTACGCCCAGGACTTCTCGATGTTGGCGAACGTGGTCCAGGCGTGCTTGTACTCGGTCGCCTCGGCCTGGGCGAGCACGCTGGCGAAGGTCGCGAACGACTCGTTCAGCCACAGGTCATCCCACCAGCGCATGGTGACCAGATCGCCGAACCACATGTGCGCCATCTCGTGCAGCACCGTCTCGGAGCGCCGCTCGTAGAGGTACCGGGTGACGCGGCTGCGGAAGACGTAGTCCTCCAGGAAGGTCACGCAGCCGGCGTTCTCCATCGCGCCCGCGTTGAACTCCGGGACGAAGCACTGGTCGTACTTGCCGAACGGATACCGGACGCCGAACGCGCGGTGGTAGTAGTCGAAGCCCTGCTTGGTTTCGGTGAACAGCCGGTGGGCGTCCATGTGCTCGGCCAGCGACGCGCGGCAGTAGATGCCCAGCGGGATGACGCCCGCGTCGGACACGTGCTCGTCGCGCCACTCCGCGTACGGCCCGGCGACCAGCGCGATCAGGTACGTCGACAGCAGACCGGTGGTGGCGAACACGTGCCGCACCGCGCCGGAGTCCAGTGGTGTCGAGTCGACCAGCGCGCCATTGGAGATCACCTTCCAGTCGGCCGGGGCGTGCACGGTGATGGCGTAGGTGGCCTTGAGGTCCGGCTGGTCGAAGCAGGCGAACATGCGCTTCGCGTCGGCCGTCTCGAACTGCGAGTACAGGTACACCCCGCCGTCGACCGGATCAACGAAGCGGTGCAGCCCCTCGCCGGTGTTCATGTACCGGCAGTCGGCCTCGATCAGCAGCTCGTTGTCCTCGGCCAGATCGGGCAGCGCGATCCCGTCGTCCTCGCGATACGCCGAGACGTCCAGCTCGGTTCCGTTGAGCACCGCGCGGCGTACGCCCTCGGCGACCAGGTCGATCCAGCTGTCCGCGCCGACTTCGAGGCCGCGGAAGCGGATCGCGGCCGTCGACCGGAAGGTGTGCTCACCCGGACCGCCGTGTTCGTCGGTGAGGTCCAGCTCGACGGTGTAGGACTTCACCTCCAGCAGCGCGGCACGCTGCTCGGCCTGTTCGCGGGTGAGGTTAGGGGCGGCCACAGGTCACCTCGGTCTGACAGTGTTAGTCGGATAGGTCACTGCATCCAATCACGTTCCACAACCACAGTGCCCTGTACGGCGTGTCGTCGCCAGGGTCCTCTGGGTCAGATTGGCCGGGCGATCGTCCGGCGCGGGAAGGTTCTCGGGTCCGGCGTGGTTGTGCGAGGCAGGTATCGATCGCCGAGTGAGTGTGGAGCTGTGCCCATGACCGGGATTCCAGTGCCCGAGAACACCGCCGAGAAGACCCGGGTCGATGTCTGGTTCGACCCGTTGTGCCCGTGGGCATGGATCACGTCGCGATGGATCCTGGAAGTCCAGCAAGTGCGTGGTATCGACGTGCGCTTCCACGTGATGAGCCTGGCGATCCTGAACTCCGGCCGGGATCTGCCCGAGCAGTACGTCGAGTTGATGCGCAAGGCGTGGGGGCCGGTCCGGGTGTGTGTCGCGGCCGCGCAGAAGCTCGGCGACGAGGTGCTCGCCCCGCTGTACACCGCGTTGGGCACCCGAATCCACAACCAGGGCAACAAGGACTTCGCCGAGGTCATCCCGGCCGCGCTGGCCGAACTCGGGCTGCCGGCCGAACTCGCCGACGCGGCCGACTCCACCGACTACGACGAGGCGCTGTCGGTCAGCCACCACGCCGGCATGGACCCGGTCGGCATGGACGTCGGCACTCCGGTGATCCACGTCGACGGGATCGCGTTCTTCGGCCCGGTGCTGTCCCGGATTCCGCGCGGCGAGGACGCCGGCCGGATCTTCGACGGCGCTCGGCTGCTGGCCGGCTACCCGCACTTCTTCGAGCTGAAGCGCACCCGCACCGAGGACCCCGACTTCAGCTGATGGCCTGATCTGGGCCTGGTGTGAGAGCGTGTTGTCATGACGGTCTCGGGTTGGACAGGTCACCTGATCGCGGGGGAGCGGGTCGACGGCGCGGTGCGGATCGAGGTGGTCAATCCGGCCACCGAGCAGGTCATCGCGTCGGTTCCGGCCGGCACGGCCGAGGAAGTCGACGCTGCGGTGTCGGCGGCCGTGTCCGCGTTCCCGGACTGGTCGGCGACGCCGGTCAGCGAGCGGGCGAAGGTGGTGCGCCGGATCTCCGAGGGACTGGCGGCCCGGGCCGATGATCTCGCCGCCACGATCACCGCCGAGATGGGCTCGCCGATCACCTTCGCCCGCGCCGTGCAGACCGGGCTGCCGGTGCGAACCTCGGCCGGCATCGCGGATCTGCTGGAGGGCGACTACGCGTTCAGCGCGGAGATCGGCAATTCGCTGGTGCTGCGCGAGCCGGTCGGCGTTGTGGGATGTATCACGCCGTGGAACTACCCGCTGCACCAACTGGTCGCCAAGATCGTGCCCGCGCTGGCCGCCGGCAACACGGTGGTGGCCAAGCCGAGCGAGGTCGCACCGCTGTCGGCCGGCCTGCTGATGGAGGTGCTGTCCGAGGCCGGCCTGCCCGCCGGGGTGGTCAACCTGGTGCACGGCGCCGGACCGGTGGTCGGCGAGGCGATCGCCAGCCATCCCAGGGTGGACATGGTGTCGTTCACCGGTTCCACGCGCGCCGGTCGGCGGGTGTCGGTGCTGGCGGCCGACACGGTGAAGCGGGTCGCGCTGGAACTCGGCGGCAAGTCGGCGAACGTGGTGCTGCCGGACGCCGATCTGGTGAAGGCGGTGAAGATCGGCCTGGCCAACTGCTTCATCAACGGTGGCCAGACGTGCAGTGCGTGGACCAGGATGCTGGTGCCGGCCGACCGGCACGACGAGGCCGTCGAGCTGGCCGTCGCCGCTGCGGCGAAGTACACCGTGGGTGACCCGACCGACCCGGCGACCAGGGTCGGCCCGATGGCCTCGGCCGCGCAGCGGGACCGGGTGCGCGGCTACCTCGACCTGGGCGTGCGGGAGGGTGCGACGCTGGCGTGTGGCGGCCCCGAGCCGGTCGACGGCCTCGATCGCGGCTACTACGTCCGGCCCTCGGTGTTCGCCGGCGTGCGGCCGGAGATGACGGTCGCGCAGGAGGAGATCTTCGGGCCGGTGCTGGTCGTGCTGCCCTACGCCGACGAGGACGAGGCGGTCGCGATCGCCAACTCCACCATCTACGGCCTCGCTGGCGCGGTGTTCGCCGGGGATGCCGAGCACGCGCTGGCGGTGGCCCGCCGGCTGCGCACCGGGCAGGTTGACATCAACGGCGGCGCGTACAACCCGATTGCGCCATTCGGCGGATACCGGCAGTCCGGCAACGGCCGTGAACTGGGCCGTTTCGGGCTGGACGAGTTCACCGAGATCAAGTCCATCCAGCGGTGAGGCAAATACTTTACGCGGCGTGATTCGATTAATCAACACCCGTCTATTGACAGGTTAAATATAGCGGCAAGATGGTTAACTGAAATCGGCCCACAGGCCGCTTTCTGCGGTATTTTACGCTCCGTACGTTTTGGGTGTTCGGTTGACAAACCGAGCCTGGAAACCCGGAGGTACTGGTGCGAAGAATACTGACAGTGGTTGTTACCGCGGCATTGGGGGTGGTTCTCGTCGTCGTCGCCGACGCTGCGCCGGCGGCCGCGGCAGGCCCGCGCGCCGACCGGATCTGCCCCGCGTCGGCGGCCGGCTACGCCTCCTGCGAAGCCTGGATCCGAACCGATGTGGTCAGTCAACGGGTCGCCCGACCCAACGCCACGCCGTCCGGTTACGGCCCGTCGGACCTGCGGTCGGCGTACAACCTCAGCACGGCCTCGGCGAGCGACGGCGCCGGTGTGACGGTGGCCGTTGTGGACGCCTACAACGATCCGAACGCCTATTCCGACGTCAACGTGTACCGGTCGCAGTACGGGATACCCGGCCTAGCATCGGGCAGATTCAGGTGGTGGAAGCATCTGATGCGAGGAGTTCGGTGAAGACTTCGCTGGGTTTCTTCCAGTTGTGGATTTTACGGGGTCGGTCGTTGATCTCGGCGGCGACGGCGGCGTGGTAGTGCGGGTCGGAGGTG
>DASZLR010000061.1:0-1851 GCA_035552275.1 Pseudonocardiaceae bacterium
CATCATCAGGGCCACTCTTATATTTGGCGGCCGCAACAAGGACCCAACGCAGGCCGCCTTCCGGTCATACCGACGAAGGTCGAAATCCACGGCCGGTTCTCGATGCCAGCAGCAAAGTCGTGGGTGGCGGGCCGGAGCTTGCCTCCTGGCGCTCGGCCCGGGGGCCCGGCATGACGAGGGTCGGCGCCTGCCATCAGCCCACGATCCCGCGCTTCCGCAATTCCTGCACCACCTGTTCGGCCAACGCCTCGGGCGACAGTTCCAGGGTGCGCAACCGGATCTCCGGATCATTCGGCGCCTCGTACGGCGCGTCGACACCGGTGAAGTTCCGCAACTGGCCGGCATCCGCCCGCCGGTACAGCCCCTTCGGATCCCGCCGCCGGCACTCGTCCACCGGCGTATCGACGAAGATCTCGATGAACTCGCCGTCCTCCACCGCCTCGCGCGCCAGCATGCGTTCCGCGCGATACGGCGAGATGAACGACACCAGCACGATCAATCCGGCTTCGACGAACAGCTTTGCCACCTCGGCGACCCGGCGGATGTTCTCCACCCGGTCTGCCTCGGTGAACCCCAGGTCGCGGTTCAGCCCGTGCCGCACATTGTCGCCGTCCAGGACCATGGTATGGCGCGCGACCGCGTGCAGCCGCTTCTCCACCAGGTTGGCGATGGTGGACTTGCCGGCGCCTGACAGGCCGGTGAACCACAGCACCGACGGCTTCTGCCCGTTCAGGGTCGCCCGCGCCGCCTTGTCCACGTCGAGCTGGTGCCAGTAGACGTTCTCCCGCGCGCCCCGCACCGCGGTCACCATCCCGGCGCCGACGGTGTTGCGGGTCAGCCGGTCCACCAGGATGAACCCGCCCAACTCGCGGCCGACGCCGTATGGCTCGCAGGCCACCGGGTGCGACAGCGCGATCGCCACCCGGCCGATCTCGTTGATATGCAGCTCGCGGACCGGCACTTCTTCCAGGGTCTCGATGTCGAGCCGGCTGGTGATGTCGGTGATCGTGCCGACCACGGCCTGCGTCCCCAGCATCACCTGGTAGGCGCGGCCGCGGAACAGCGACGTGTCGTCCATCCACACCACCCGCGCATCGATTTGCTCGGCCAGCGACGGCAAAGGTGCCGCGGCCAGCACGTCACCACGCGAGGCGTCGATCTCGCGGTCCAGCACCAGCGTCACGGGATCGCCGTGATGCGCAACCTCCTGGTCGCCGTCCATGGTGACGATGCGTGCGACCCTGGCCTCGACGCGCGAGGTCGCGTTCACCACCGCGTCGCCGGGGCGCAGAGTGCCGGCCGCGACGGTGCCGGCATAGCCGCGGAAGGTCTCGTCCGGCCGGCTGACCAACTGCACCGGCAGCCGGAACGGCTGTGCCAGCCCGTCATGCCCGGGCTCGGCGCTTTCAAGGGCAGAGAGCAGGCTGGTGCCTTGGTACCAGGGCATTCGGGTGCTGGGGGTGGTGACGTTGTCGCCGTCGCGCGCGCAGACCGGGATCGCGGTCACCGCCAGCGCCCGCAGATGCCCGAGCACCGCATGGAAGTCGGCAACGATCCGCTCGAACACGGTCTGGTCGAACCCGACCAGGTCCATCTTGTTGACTGCCAGCACCACGTCGCGGATGCCCAGCAGGGACGCGATCGCGGCGTGCCGGCGGGTTTGGTCCAGGACGCCCTTGCGGGCGTCGATCAGCACGATGGCGAGGTCGGAGTTGGACGCCCCGGTCACCATGTTCCGGGTGTATTGCTGGTGCCCGGGCGCGTCGGCCAGGATGAAGCGGCGGCGCGGCGTCTCGAAATAGCGGTAGGCGACGTCGATGGTGATGCCCTGGTCGCGCTCGGCGGCCAGGC
>DASZLR010000062.1:0-1717 GCA_035552275.1 Pseudonocardiaceae bacterium
CCGGGGTATCGACGAGCAGCCGCTGAGCGTACTGGACAACTGCCGAATCACCTCCGGGACAGTGCTTTCCCGCGACGCCGACCGGGTCGAGGTGTTGTGCCGAAGCCTGGCCTGGGATGGTCAGGCCCTGACGCTGTCGAAACCCGCCACGCGCGTGCTCGAGGTGTGGGCCGACGGGTACAGCGCGGTGCCGGACGTGGCCGCCGGCGATGTGGTAGCGGTGCACTGGGGCCGATTGTGCGGCCGGCTGTCGCCGGCGCAGCTCTGCGCGCTGACCGACAGCACGGATCGGCAGCTGCTGGTGACCGCCCATCGACTGGCGCGGGTGTGACTTCGCCGCCAGACTGGCCCCGTGCCCGGTTCTCTCTGCGACGTGCTGCCCGCCGCGGCCGCCCTGCTCGGAGTCCCGGATGCCCTGAACAAGCTCGACAACCTGACGGTGACGGACTGCGTTGACGCCGACCGCATCGACCGGGTGCTCGTCGTGCTGGTGGACGGGCTGGGTTGGCACCTGCTTCCGCGGCTGGCCGGCAGCGCGCCGCTGCTCGCGTCCGTGCTCGCCGGTGCCAACGGGCGGCTGACCCGGCTGGACTGCACATTCCCGTCGACCACGCCGACCAGCCTGGTGTCGCTGGGCACCGGCGCGCTGCCGGGCGAGCACGGAATTCTGGGCTTCACGCTCAAGGTGCCCGGCACCGATCGGGTGCTCAACCACGTCCGGTGGCGTGACGACCCGTGCCCCGCCGTATGGCAGCCGGTGCCGACCTGGTTCGAACGGCTCAACAAGGCCGGCGTGAGCGCCCGCGCCGTGTTGCCCGCGCCGTTCATCGGCAGCGGACTGACCGAGGCCGCGTATCGCGGCGCCCAATTGCACCCGGCCAACCCCACCGACGACTACGCGCGGCTGGTGGCCGACGTGCTGCGCGCGGCACCCGGGCTGGTGTACGCCTACACCGCCGAACTCGACACCGCCGCCCATGTCTTCGGTATCGGCTCCGAGCAGTGGCATACCGCGGCGGCCAACGTCGATGGGCTGCTGCACCGCCTGTTCGAGACGCTGCCGGCGAACGCGGCGGTGCTGGTGACCGCCGACCACGGCGGCATCAACGTCCCACCGGAGACGCGTATCGACCTCGACGCCGACCCCCGGCTGGCCGAGGGGATCCGGGTGGTGGCCGGCGAGCCGCGGGTGCGCTACCTGCACACCGAGCCGGGCGCCGCCGGCGACGTGCGCGCGGCGTGGGCCGAACTGCTGGACGGCCGCGCCGCCGTGTACAGCCGCGAGCGGGCGGTGGCCACCGGCATGTTCGGGCCGGTCGCCGCGCAAAACCTGGAGCGGCTCGGCGACGTAGTCGTCGTGTGTTCCGGCGACACCGCGGTGCTGGCCAGCGCACATGAGCCGCCGGAAACGTCTCGCCTGGTCGGCTTTCACGGCGGAGCCACGGCGGCGGAGATGGCGATTCCGCTCATCGTTTTCGGGCCGTAGCCACCTGAGCTTGTCGGTGGCCGGTGCTAGGCCTGCATGCAGCCACCTAGATCGGAGTGAGGATGGACGACACCGAACGGGCCCGTCGTGGCGAAGAGTTCCGTCGCCTGCACGCCGCCGGCGAGATGCTCGTGCTCCCGAATCCCTGGGACATCGGCACCGCCCGGTTGTTCGCCAACCTCGGATTCCAAGGACTGGCGACGACCAGTGCCGGCCTGGCGTTCTCCTTGG
>DASZLR010000063.1:0-8341 GCA_035552275.1 Pseudonocardiaceae bacterium
CGTTAACGACCGATACTCCGCCACTTCGGAGAAGAATGGTCGCCGCGTCAGCGGATTCGACGCCGAGGTCGAACGAGAACACCAACAGTCCGATTGCGGCGACCTTGTCCGCAAGCTGGGTACATGGACCATCGCCGTCGACGCCCATGAACCCGCGAGCCTCACCAGCGAGTGTTTCCGCCGCCGCCGCATCGGTTGGCATTTCGCGCTCCGGCGAGACACCCAGCACAAATCGGGTGTCATAACGTGCCAGGAGCTCGACCTCCCGGGTGATCCGTTCCACCATCATGTCGATGCGCGGACTCGGCGCGCCGGGTTCCTGGGTGTTTCGCCGCGACACGATCGCCGGGGGGGCGTCCTCCAGGAACCACTCGATCCGAGCGTTCACAGCATCCGCGATGCGCGCCAGCTCCAAGGCGGTCACTCGCCGAGTGCCGGACTCGATCTTCGCCAAGGCCGATCGATCCATCGAGATCGCCGAAGCCAACTCCACCTGTGTGCGGCCGGCCCGGCCACGAGCCTCGGCGATACGCTGGCCGAGCGCGGTCATGTCGATGCTCACCTGTGCGATTCTAGAACAAGCGCGGCAGACCTGTCTCGCTACCGTGGCGGCGCGGCGCGGCGGCCAGCATGGGCGGCGCGCCTGCGCCGGGTACGTCGGCGGAACAGCCAGGTGGACAGGCCGGTGACGCCCAGCGCGAGCGGGGTCAGGCCGAACCCGAACCACAGGATCCGCCACCAGCCGTTCACCATCCAGCCGAAGTGCGCGGGCTCGAACACCCTGTCGTAGAAGACGTTCGCGGTCGGTTCCGCGCTGCTATCCACAACGGACACATGGCGCGGATCACGGCTGTCGACGAACATCGTCGTGTCGCCGCCGAAGAAAGCCCGGTACCCGTCCGGCGCGTACGGTTTGGCCAGCGACACCCGGTAGTACGCCGAAGCGACCGTGCCGCGCGGCAACGAGACGTAGACGACCCGGCCGGCGACCCGCTGGCCGGCGATCTGGATGGCCCGGTCAACGCCAATGCCCGCCGGTGACGGCCAGCCAGGCGTTCGCCACCACCGGCAACTCGAAGGCGGCCCCGGTGACTCCCCACATCAGCAGGAACGGCAGGGCGACGATGCCGATCAGGTTGTGCAGGTCGTAGTCGCGGGCAAACCGGCCGGCGGACCAGCGCACCCGCGTTCGCCGCCACAGCCGGCGAATGCCCGGCCACCAGGCCAGCACTCCGGTGATCGCCAGCGCCAGCATCAGCAGGCCGAGCCCGGCGAGAATGGCCGCGCCCCAGGTGAGACCCAGGATCGGCGCGAGATCGGCGAGCGCGGAGATATAGCCGGGATAGTGCGGGCAGGCCAGCGCGCAGATGTGCAGGTTGACGATGAAGCCCATGACGCCGCCGTCGATGTCGGCCAGACCGTTGATCCGCCCAGTGCCCGGATCGACTCCGTACGCCGTGGCGTCCTGGGCGCTGATCTGGTGATCGCTGTCGGTGTGCCGGTAGAAGCCGGAATGCGTGGCGAGGAACCACTCCGACTGGTAAAGCGCCACCGCGCCGCAGGTGCTCTCCACCACCAGCGCCAAGCCGAGCACCAGCGCGGCCCATCGGTGCGCGCGGACCATCAGCCGGCGGATGACCTTGGACCTCATCACCCCCATCGTCGAATTAGGATAGCCTTACCTAACTCATAGGTAGGTGTCAATGAAGGTTCGCCGGTGAGTGCGCGGTCACCAGGACAGGGTGAGGGGCACGCCGGTGCGTTTGAAATGGCCGACGTTGACGCATTCGGTGCGGCCGAGCCGAACCCGGGGCGCCAGCGGCTGATGCACGTGGCCGAACAGCGACCACCTCGGCTGATATCGCCGAATGGACTCGACCAGCGCGGCCGAACTGGGCTCGGCCCGCCGGGCCACCACGTCGTAGGCGAGTTCGGGCACGGCCGGCGGGATGTGGCTGCACAGCACGTCAACCGGGCCGAGCCCGCGCACCGTCGCGGCATAATCCGGTTCGGGCCGGAGGTAGGGCACCCACACGCCAGTCCGCCGCGGCACCGCGCCCGCCGGCAGCAAAGAGCCGCCGACGAACCCGAACCGCAGCCCGCCGATGTCGACCGTGTCGCCGTCGAGCATGCGCACGTTCTCGCCGGCGTACTCCGGCCACAGTGCCGGCACGTCCACGTTGCCCGGCGTGGCGTAGGTGGGCGCGGTCAGCGCCGCGAACAGCTTCGCGTACTGCTCGCGAACGGCCTCCTCGACCACGGCCGCCGCGTCGTCCAGGCCGGCCCACAGGGACCGCGCGTAGGCGATGAACTCGCGTGGCTGGTCACCGCGCCGCAGTTGGGCGAACGCGGCCACCTTCTCCGCGCCGAACACCGCGCCGAGGATTCCGCCGGAATGGTCGTGGTAGTCAACGAAGTCCAGCAGGTCGCCCAGGACAACCAGGGCGTCCGCGCCGTCGCCCGCCCTGGCCAGTGCGTCGGCGTTGCCGTGCACATCCGAGACGACATGGACCCGCATCACCGATCAGTCTAGCCGGGGCGGCGACCACCACACTCGCGCCGGCGCTGGCGACTTGTCCCCAGGCAGGTTGACCTCGTCAAGCTCGTTGTGCCACCGGGCGTAATGACGTGTGCAAAGGCCCCGGCCGATGGTCGGGGCCGCGCAGTTCTCCCTACGACACACTTCCGGCTCCTCCGTCCATGCTCTGTCGGTCGGCTCGTTCATCGGCCTCTCTAACTCCAACGTTCAACCAACTGATAAGTCGACCTTATGGCGCATCATCGTTACTGCGAAAGAACTTTCGCGGACTGTAGTCGATTAATCGCGAAGGGTGAGTGGATCATCAGCGGACCCGCCAGGAGATCAACAGCTGTATCGACAGGTGATCCACTACGCCGTGATCGTCGGGGCCACCCCCGCCGCCCGGCCGTCCTCCAGGGACCGCTTCAGCGCGAACGCGACGTCCTTGGCGTCCAGTCGCCGACGCGGCGCCTCCCGCCGCCGCCGACGGTGCGAGGCCCGCTCGCCGGCCGGTGGATCGGCGCGCAGGAAGTAGTGCAGGACGGTGCCGTCCAGCAGCGGCTCCAGCCACACCTCCATGGTCCCGACCAGCGCGCCGGTCACCGTCCAGCGCAGGCCCTGATCGCCGCGATCCAGGTAGACGGCCAGTTCCAGGTCCGGCCAGAACCGCTGCCACGCGGTCGGATCGGCCAGCGCCGCGGCGATCGACTTCGGTGGCACCGCGAGGAAGGTCTCGTCCATGATGTCTACGAGGGGCACGCGATGCAGGATGTCACGCGGCTCCCATGCCGGTCGCCATCTGGTGCGACATGAGGTGCACAGGCTAAGTTTCCTCATCGGTAACATAATTGGTCGCGCCGGAAGCGCGGAGGTTCACAAATGCGCGAGTTCACCGCCCCGACGACCGTCACGGTCGCGGACGAGGAAAACCTCACCGACATGGTGTGGGCCAACGCGGAGCGATTCGCCGACGCGGTCAGCTTCCAGCGCCGCGTCGACGGCACCTGGGTGGACGTGACCGCCAGGGACTTCGCCGCGCAGGTGTCCGCGGTCGCCAAGGGCTTCGTCGCCGCTGGGCTGCGGGCCGGCGACCGGATCTGCCTGATGGCCCGCACCCGGTACGAGTGGACGCTGCTGGACTACGCCATCTGGGCTGCTGGCTGCGTCACCGTGCCGATCTACGAGACGTCCTCGGCCGAGCAGGTGGAGTGGATCCTGTCCGACTCCGGCGCGCGGGCCGTGGTGGTCGAGTCGGCGGCGCACCGCAGCGTGCTGGACGGCGTGGTGGACCGGGTCAGCGAGGTGCGGCACGTCTGGCAGATCGACGGGCCGGCGGCGGTCGACGCGCCGGGCGCGATCGACGAGCTGACCGCGCTGGGCGGCTGGGTCAGCGACGAGGACCTGCGCGCCCGCCGGCACGCCGTCCGCGCCGACGATCTCGCCACCATCGTGTACACCTCGGGCACTACCGGCCGACCCAAGGGCTGCGAGCTAACCCACCACAACCTGCTCGCCGAAGCCCGCGCCAACATCAACGCGTTCCCGCAGCTGATGACGCCGGGCCATTCGTTGCTGATCTTCCTACCGCTGGCGCACGTGCTGGCCCGGGTCCTGGTGGTCACCAACGTCTACGCGCGGGTCACCGTCGGGCACACCATGGATGTGCAGAACCTGCTGCCCGACCTCGCCACCTTCCGGCCGACGTCGATCGTCGCGGTGCCGCGGGTGTTCGAGAAGGTCTACAACTCGGCCAAGCAGAAGGCGCACTCCGAGGGCAAGGGCAAGATCTTCGACGCCGCCGAGGCGATCGCGGTGGAGTACAGCCAGGCGCGCGACACCGGCGGTCCTGGCCTGGGCCTGCGGCTGCGGCACGCGCTGTTCGACCGGCTGGTGTTCACCAAGCTGCGCGCGGCGCTGGGCGGCCGGTGCATCGCGGCGATCTCCGGCGGCGCGCCGCTGGGCGAGCGGCTGGCGCACTTCTTCCGTGGCGTCGGCGTGCCGGTGATGGAGGGCTATGGCCTGACGGAGACCAGCGCGGCCTCGTTCGTCAACACCGAGAACGCGTTCCGGGTCGGCACGGTCGGCAGGCCGATCGCCGGCACCTCGGTGCGGATCGCCGAGGACGGCGAGATCCTGATCCGCGGCAGCGTGGTGTTCCACGGCTACTGGCGCAACGAGGAGGCCACCAAGGAGGCGCTGGCGGACGGCTGGTTCCACTCCGGCGACCTCGGCTCGCTGGACGACGACGGCTTCCTGCGGATCACCGGCCGGAAAAAGGAGATCATTGTCACGGCCGGCGGAAAGAACGTGTCCCCGGCGGTCCTGGAAGACCGGCTGCGCGCCCACCCGCTGATCAGCCAGTGCATGGTGGTCGGCGACCAGAAACCGTTCATCGGCGCGCTGATCACCATCGACGAGGAGTTCTTCCCGGCCTGGAAGTCCCGGCACGGCAAGCCCGCCGAGGCGACCGTGCGGGACCTGGCGGCCGACGCCGACCTGCTCGGCGAGATCCAGGCCGCCGTGGACGACGCCAACAAGGCGGTGTCGCACGCCGAGGCGATCAAGAAGTTCCGAGTGCTGGCCGCGGACTTCTCCGAGGCCAGCGGCGAGATCACGCCCAGCCTGAAGCTACGTCGCGCGGTGGTGGCGAAGAGCTACGCCACCGACATCGCCGCCATCTACGGCGAACCGGTCGGCTGATCGACGTCGAGCCGACTGGGCGACTAGCGCCAGCCGCCCCGGCCGCGCCAGCCACCCCGGCGGCGGCTGATGCCGGCGATCCGCATTGCCACGAACGCGATGATGATCAGCGGGAACAGCAGCCGCCCGGTCCAGAACACGGCACCGATGATGTCGCCGGCAACGACGATCGCGACCAGCGCCAACGGGATCAGCACGAGCGGATTCAGCCGGCGCATCGGCAACGCCTGCCGGGCGCGCTGGGCCTGTTGCGCCGCCTGCTGATACGGCGCTGACCAACCTCCCGCCGACCAACCGCCCGGCCCACCGCCGAACGGACCGCCGGCGAACGGCCGCACCGGCTCCGGGAACGGCTCGACCGGCAGGTCGCGGGTAAGTTTCCGCAGTTCGCCGATGGTCCGCGCGGTGTACGCGACGTTCGACCGTTCCTCGAATTCCTCCAGCGTGAGCCGACCGGCCCCAACCTGTTCCTGGAGGGCACTGACCACCCGCTCGCGGTCGGCGTCCGACGCCTTCATCTCATCCATGTGTGTCATCGTCGTCCTCGGCCCGCGTCGACGCATCGGTCCCTGGGTTGGTTCCTGGCGTACGGAGGTGGATGTAGCTGTCCTGGGAACGTACGACAAGGCGACGATGTTCCGCGTGGGTTCCGATCGTCCGCGCTGATCACCCGGCGTCAAGCAGCGCGCGCAGCCGGTCAGCGAGATCCGGCCACCGCCAGTCCGCCCGCACCCACTCCCGCCCGGCCCGACCCATCTCGGCCGCCCGGTCCGGATCGGCGAGCAGTCCCGCCACCGCGGCGGCCACGGCGGCCACCGACCGGCCGTCCACCACCTGCCCGGTGACCCCGTCCAACACGGTTTCCGGCGCTCCCCCGGACTTGCCGGCAATCACCGGCAGCCCGGTCGCCGACGCCTCCAGGCAGACGATGCCCAGCCCCTCCACGTCCAGCCCGCCGCCCCTGGTCCGGCACGGCATGGCGAACACGTCGCCGGCCGCGTAGTGCGCGGGCAGTTCGTCCCACGGCACCGAACCGGTGAGCACGACGTGCCGGCCGACGCCGGCCTCGTCGGCCAGCCCGCGCAGCTGCTCCTTGTACGGACCGCCGCCGACGAGCAGCAGGGCCGCGTCGGGCACCTGCCGACGGATCAGCGGCAGCGCCCGGATCAGCATGTCCTGGCCCTTGCGCGGCACCAGCCGCGACACGCACACCACTACCGGCCGGTCGCCGAGCAGGTAGCGGCGGCGGATCTCCCGACGGGCGCCCTCGTCCGGCCGGAACGTCTTGACGTCCACACCGGACGGCAGGTGTTCCAGCGCGGCCATCGGGCCGAACGCGGCGGCGAACCGGGAGCGGGTGTAGCGACTGACGTAGGTCAGCGTGTCCACTGTGGACCCGATGCGGCGCAACGCCTGCCGCGCGCCGGGCAGCATCGACCAGCCAACCTCGTGCCCGTGCGTGCAGGCCACCACCCGGTGGATGCCGGCTTCGGCGCGCAGTTTCGACGTCAGCAGCGCCAGCGGGGCGGCCGCGCCGAACCAGACGGCCTCGCACCGGTTCGCTCGGATGATCTCGACCGCCCGGCGCGCCACGTCCGGCGTGGGCAGCATCAGCGTGCCATGGTGCCGCACCACCTCGAACGGCATCCGGGCGTCGAACGTCTGGTGCGTCTCCGGACCGCGCGGCCAGGCCGGCGCGTAGACGACGAGATCATCGGCGGGCAGTTGGCCGGCCAACGACTGCAGATAGCTCTGGATCCCGCCCGGCCGGGGCGGGAAGTCGTTGGTCAGCAGCAGCGTCCGGCGCACCCGCCGAGCGTATCGGGTGTTCGGTTTCCGATGTCTCAGTAGTTCAGTCGGCGGACGTCGTAGCCGGGGTACATCGGCTCGACGCGCACCACCTCGCCGGAGGTCGGCGCGTCCACCATGAGGTCGTCACCGTTCGCGTCCTTGCCGACATAGATGCCGACGTGGTGCGCCGGATCGCCGTAGAACACCAGATCGCCGGGCGCCATGGCGGAGCCCGACACCGGGGTGCTCAGGCCCTGCTGGGCGGCTGCCGAGTGCGGCAGGCTGATGCCCAGGTGCGCGTAGGCCCACAGGACCAGCCCCGAGCAGTCGAACCCGCTCGGCGTGGCGCCGCCCCACACATAGGCCACGCCACGCTGGCTCAGCGCGTACATCATCGCCTCGCCGCGGACACCGGGTGCGACCCAGTTGCCGGCGACGCCGGTGCTGCTGATCGCCGCCTTGTCCGTGGCGGTGAGCTTGGTCGCAGCCAGCTCCACCTGCTGAAGCTGGGTGTTCAGCGCCTGCAACGCCTGCTGCTTCTGGGTGAGCAGCGCGTTCGCGGCGTTGGCCGCGTCCTGCGCGGTCTGCTGCGCCCGCTGCGAGGTGGCCACCGCCTTGGCGGCCGTGTCGTACGCGCCCTGCAGCGTGTTCAGCACGGTGGCGTTGTCGTTGGCCAGGTCCTGCAACAGGCTTTCCCGCTCCAGGAAGTCCTGCGCGGACACGCCGGTGAACAGCGCGGACACCGAGTTGTAGGTGCCGCCCTCGAAGGACGCGGCGGCGAGTTGGTCGGCCTGGGTGCGGAACTTCTCGATGACCCCCTCGGCCTGCTGCTCGTCGCGCCGGGCGCCGGCCACCTGCGATTCGGCCTGCTTCTCCTGGGCCTGCTTGTTGTTGTAGTCGTTCTGCGCGGCCAGGTACTGCTCGTTGAGGACCTCGGCCTGCGAGGACAGCTGCTGGTACTGGGCCAGTGGGTCGGTCGGGTTGCCGGCCGGAGGATTGGCCGCCGGCGGAGCGGCCGCCAGCGGAGCGGCTCCAGCCTGCCCGGGCATCAGGCTGACGGCGGCGAGCACGGCACCGGCCGCCAGCGCACCGCGCATCGTCCGATTCAGTCGGTTCGACGCCACGTCGCGGGTGTCTCCTTCGTCTGCGGTGTCCGCTGGCCGGCCCCCGACCCGCCGCCAGCAAGCGGAAGCCTCGCGTCGCCGTCCGATGTGGACGGCAGTCCGCCGCGAGGTCTCGGACAGGTTACGACGGCCTCGACGCGACCCCGCACAGGGGTCGCACTTCTACCGCGTGTCGTCGTTTCGATCCGTGCGCACACCACAAAGA
>DASZLR010000064.1:0-12042 GCA_035552275.1 Pseudonocardiaceae bacterium
CTTGCCCTCGTCCCGCAACGCCTTCAGCTCGCCGACCTGATCGGCCAGCGGCACGTCCGGGTCGACCCGGTGCAACTGGTACAGCCCGATCGCGTCCAGGCCGAGCCGGCGCAGACTCATCTCGACCTCTTGCCGCAGGTAGGCCGGCCTCCCCACCGGAACCCACTTGCCGGGACCGGTGCGCACCAACCCGCCCTTGGTGCCGATCAGCAGGTCGGCGGGATACGGGTGCAGCGCCTCGCGAATCAGCTCCTCACTGACGTACGGACCGTAGGAGTCCGCGGTGTCGATGAAGTTGACGCCGAGTTCGACGGCCCGGCGCAGCACCGCGATGGCGTCCGCACGGCTGGGCGGATCGCCCCACACGCCCTCGCCGGTGATCCGCATCGCGCCGTAGCCCAGCCGATTCACGGTGAACGTGCCGACCGACACGGTGCCCGATCCAGTCGCGGTGGTCATCTGCCAATACCTCCGGTTCGCGTCGCCCCACACCGTACGAGCGTCGGCGCCGGCCCGCTCATTCCGCACCGGACTGTGACGAGGGTTGCGTTGACCGCCATCGGTCGAGCAACTGAGCCCGACCATCGGCGGTCAGCGCGCCGTACACCCGAAACCGGCCGATGCCGCCATCCGGCAGGATGTCCAGCCGCAGGTGAGTCACGGCGAGATCAGTGCAGCGGAACCGGTGCGTGGTGTCCGGCTGCACCCTGGTCGGCGGCAACACCTCCGACCACCCAGCCGAATCATCCAGCGCGGCATCGTCCGACTCGGCCCCGCGCGCGTCGATGCCGGCGACCGCCACTCGATCGGGTGCGTTGCCCTTGTAGTGCGTGGTGGCGATCTCCAGCACCCGTGGCACGGCCGGCGCGGCCAGTCGGACCACCGCCCAGTCGTTGCCGCCGTCGCGCCGCCGCGCGGTCTCCCAGCCGTCGCCCATCACCCGCGGCTCGCCGGGCCGCAGCATGTTGTCCGGCGGCGAGTAGAACCCGTCGCTGCGCCGCACCACCCGGCCACCGTTGGCCAGTGCGGCGAGATCGAACGGCACATCATCCAGCCAGGCCGGATCGGGCACGGGCTCGCCGTGCACTCGCAGCCGGGCCACGCCACCGTCGGGATAGATCCGCAGCCGCACATGCGTCCACCGCACCGGACTGTCCACAGTGAACTCATTCGGGGTGTTGCCGCCCAGCGCCGAACGCGGCACCAGGGTCTGCCATGGGGCGCCGAGCAGATCAGCCACGTCCGGATAGTCGTCCAACGCGACGCCCTCGACCGAGGCGAACGGCGGGTAGTTGCCGGTGAAGAACGCGGTGTCCACCACGACCTCGCGCACCAGGCCGGGCATGCCGAGCCGGACGATCGCCCAGTCGTGATCGCCGGGCTCGCGCCGCCGGCGGCGGGTCTCCCAGCCGTCGTACTCCTGACCCTTATGGGTGAACGTGTGCGGGCGGAACACCGGGGCTTCCGGCGTGATCAGGTTCTCCCGTGGCGCGAAGAACTCGTCATTGGCGGCCACCACGCTGCCGCCCACCGCGCGGGACGCCAGGTCCGGCAGCACCGGCGACACCGACTGGGCCACCAGGGCCGGCAGATCAGTCACGACACTCCCCTGGTCAGCAGCTCACCCCTGGGTTGATCGCCCGTCACCTCCGTGCCGCGCAGCCAGGTTCCGCGCACCACACCGGCCAGCGGGCGGCCGTGGAAGGCGCTGATCGGATTGCGGTGGCGCAGCGCGGCGGCGTCGACCACGAACGCGTCATCCGGCGCGAACACGCAGAAATCAGCGTCCGCGCCGGGCACGATCCGTCCCTTCCTGTGCAGGCCAACGAGATCGGCCGGCCGCTGCGCCATCCAACGGACCACATCGGACAGTCCCAGCCCGCGCTGCCGGGCCCCGGTCCACACCGCCGGCAGCGACACCTGCAGCCCGGCGATGCCGCCCCAGGCCGCCGCGAAATCACCGGTGTCGAACCGCTTCAGGTCCGCGGTGCACGGCGAATGGTCGCTGACGACGCAGTCGATCACGCCGTCGGCCAGCGCCCGCCACAGCCGTTCCCGGTTGGCCGCCTCGCGGATCGGCGGGCAGCACTTGAACTGGGTCGCACCGTCCGGGATCTCCTCGGCGCAGAAGGTCAGGTAGTGCGGACAGGTTTCGACGGTCGCCCGCACGCCGCGATCGGTGAAGTACTGAAGGGTGTGCGGCATCTCGGCGCTGGACAGATGCAGGATGTGCACCCGCGCGTCAAACCGCTGGGCCAGCTCCAGCACCCGGTTGATCGCGGTGTGCTCGGCCCACGGTGGCCGGGACACCAGGAAATCCTGGTAGCGCCGGCCATGCGGGGGCGGCGCCTGGTCCAACGCGGACGGGTCCTCCGCGTGCACGATCAGCAGCGCGTCGAGGTGCGCCACGGTCTTCATCACGTCGGCCAGCCGGTCATAGTCCAGGCAGCCGAACTCCTCGACACCCGAGGGCGGCAGGAAGCACTTGAAGCCGAACACCCCGGCGTCGTGCAGTTCCGGCATCCGGTCCAGGTTCGCCGGGACCGCACCGCCCCAGAACCCGACGTCGACATGCGCCCGGCCGCGCGCGGTGGCCCGCTTCACCGCCAGCGCGTCGGCGTCGACGGTCGCCGGCACGCTGTTCAGCGGCATGTCCACGATCGTGGTGATCCCGCCGGCCGCGGCGGCGCTGGTCGCGGTGTCGAAACCCTCCCAGTCGGCGCGCCCGGGGTCGTTGACGTGCACATGGCTGTCCACCAGTCCGGGCAACAGCACCTCGTCGGCCGCGAGTTCGATCAGCCGAGCGGCGTCCACCGGGCTGTCGAACGGCGCGACGGTGGCGATCCGGCCGTCGCGCACGCCGACACACGCGGCGCGTTCACCCTGTGGAGTGATCACCCGCCTGGCCCGAAACGCCGTGTCGAACCGGTCTCGGCTCATCCGCTCACCTCCAGCCAGTCCCGCCCGATCTTGGCCGCCAGCCGTTCCAGCAGCCACTCGGCGTTCGCCATGGAGAGTGCTGGATCCGGCTCCAACTCGGCCAGCGAATATCCGGCCGCGAAGCCGGCGGCGGCGAGCTGATCGGCGGTCAGCTCGCATCGTCCGGCGACCGCGATCACCGGCGCCCCGGCCGCCCGCGCGGCGCTCGCCACCCCGACCGGCGCCTTGCCGTGCAGGGTCTGTTCGTCCAGTGCGCCCTCGCCGGTGATCACCAGCCGAGCGCCGGCAAGCTGCTCGGCAAAGCCGGTGAGCTGCAACAACAACTCGACGCCGGGCCGGGCGAGGGCATTCAGCACGGCGAGCGCGGCGAATCCGAGACCGCCGCCGGCCCCAGCGCCGGGCGACCCGGCCAGGTCGGTGTCAGTCGCCTTCGAGATCAACTCGGCCCATCGGGTCAGCCCACGATCGAGCCGCGTGACCTGATCGGGATCGGCGCCCTTCTGCGGACCGAACACGGCGGCCGCGCCATGATCACCCAACAGTCGGTGATCAACGTCACAGGCGAGTTGGACATCGACGTCCGCCAATCGGGTGTCCATCGTGGACAGGTCCACCTCGGCCAGATCGGCCAGCGCGCCGCCGCCGGCGGACAGCGGCGAGCCGGCCCGATCCAGTAGCCGCGCGCCGAGCGCGGCGACCATTCCCGCGCCGCCATCGGTGCTCGCGGTGCCGCCGACGCCGAGCAGCACCGTCCGGCAGCCACGGTCGAGCGCCGCCAGCAACAACTCGCCGACGCCGAAGCTGGACGCGGCCAGTGGCGCGAGGATTCCGCCCGGCAGCAGCGACAGTCCACCGGCCGCGGCCGCTTCCACCACCGCCTGATCCCCGCGCGTCGCGATCGTCGCGGTGACCGGTTCGCCGGTCGGGCCGCGCACCGGCACCGTCACCGGCTGGTATCCGGCGGCCAGCGCGGCGTCCACGGTGCCTTCGCCGCCGTCCGCGACCGGAACGCGGCGAACCGAAATTTCCGGACAGGCTTTCGCCAGGCCGCGGGCGATCGCGTCGGCGGCCTGGCGGGCGGTCAGCGAGCCCTTGAACTTGTCCGGCGCCACCAGCACGTATGCCACCGAACCACCCTGGCACATCGGCCGCACAGTGTGCCGAATCGACGGGCAGCCGAATCGACGGGCAAACGATTGCGCTCGTACCGTCTGGCGGTGCATCTGGCAGTGGCTAAGGTCGGCTGGGTGGAGCGGATCACCCAGGTCAACTCACTGCCGGCGGGCGAGTTGGCCGCACGGTTGCGGCGTTGCCTCGCCGTGCCGCGCTGGGCCGACGAGTTGATCGGCGGCCGGCCGTACCCGGACGTCGAGGCGCTGTGTCGACGCGCCGACGAACTCACCGCCGGCCTGTCCGACGCGGAGGTGCTGGCCGCCCTCGCCGACCATCCGCGCATCGGCGACCGACCGGCCGGATCGGGTCCAACAGCATCCTGGTCCGCCGCCGAACAGTCCGGTGTGGACGATGATGACGTGGACCCGTTGCGGGCGGCCAACATCGAGTACGAGCACCAGTTCGGACATATCTATCTGGTGTGTGCCACCGGAATGAGCGGCCAGGACATGCTGGCCGACCTGCGCCGCCGACTGACGAACAGCCCGAACGCCGAACTCGCCGTGGTCCGCCGGGAACTCGCCAGGATCGCGCGGACCAGACTGGCTCGGGTGGTCGAATGAGCGCCATCACCACCCATGTGCTCGACACGGCGGCCGGATCGCCGGCCGCCGGCGTCGCGGTACGGCTGGAAACGTTGGCCGGCAACGAATGGCGGCCGATCGCCGCCGCCGTCACCGACACCGACGGCCGGGTGCGCGACCTCGGCCCGGAGGAGATCGCCGCCGCCACCTACCGCCTGATCTTCGACACCACGAGCTACTTCGCCCGGCGGCCGCACTTCTACCCCGAGATCACGGTGACCTTCGTGGTCGCCGATCCGACGCAGCACTACCACGTGCCGATCCTGTTGTCGCCGTTCGGTTTCTCCACCTATCGAGGGAGCTGAGGTCGTGCCCATCAAGCTCGGCGCCAACCAGTTCGGCAAGGCCGAGACCCGGCTGGTGACGGTGCGCCGCGAACCCGACGGCGTCCACCACATCACCGACCTCAACGTGAGCACCGCGCTGCGCGGCGACCTGGCCGCGTCCCACCTGACCGGCGACAACGCGCACATCCTGCCCACCGACAGCCAGAAGAACACCGTGTTCGCGTTCGCCCGACAGCAGCCGGTCGGTGAGATCGAGGATTTCGCGCTGCGGCTGGCCCGGCATTTCGTCGGGGTGTCCGAGCACATCACCGGCGCGCGGGTCGGGATCGACCAGTACGGGTGGACCCGGATCGCCGTGGACGGCCAGCCGCATCCGCATTCGTTCCACCGGTCTTCGGACGAGAAGCGGACCACCGTGGTGACGGTGCGGGGTGATCAGGCCTGGGTGGTGTCCGGGCTGCGCGACCTGGTGGTGCTCAAGTCGACCGGCTCGGAATTCGGCGGCTTCCAGCACGACGAGTACACGACGCTGCCGGAGACCACCGACCGGATCCTGGCGACCGCCGTCACCGCGCGCTGGCGTTACGCGCGCCTCGATGTGGACTGGGCCGCCAGCTTCGAGTCGGTGCGGTCGATCATGCTCAACACCTTCGCCGGCCTGCACAGCCTGGCCCTGCAACAGACCCTGTACGCGATGGCCGAGGCGGTGCTGACCGCGCACGACGAGATCGCCGAGGTCCGGCTGACGCTGCCGAACAGACACCATTTCACCGTGGACCTGAGCCCGTTCGGCCTGGACAACCCGAACGAGGTGTTCTTCGCCGCTGACCGGCCGTACGGCCTGATCGAGGGCGCGGTGCTGCGCGACGACGCCCCCGATCCCGGCCTCGCCTGGGAAATTCTGGTCTAACCGTCCAATATGGTCAGATCGAGGTGACGGAGTCGTTCCGGGTCGGCCAGGATGTCCATCTCGACGATCCGGCCGTGGGCGATCGTGAGGCCCAGGACGGCCACCGGCCGGCCATCCCGGGTGGTGACGATGCCGAGCCCGCCGTTGACCAGCGCGAGCCGCGCGAACCAAGTCGGGTCGGCGAAGCGCCGGTACGCCAGCGCGTTCCCGGCCACCGCCCGCGCGCCGCGGATGATCCGCGATCCTTCGGCCTCGTTCGCGCGGAGCACCACGTCCGGGTCAAGCACGGCGAGCAGCGCGTCGAAATCACCGTCGCGGGAGGCCGCCATGAAGGCGTCCACGACTTCGCGCTGGCGGGCAAGATCGGTTTCCGGAACCGGGGCCTGTCCCCGCACCCGGCGGCGGGCGCGGCTGGCCAACTGCCGGGCCGCGGTGGGCGTGCGGCCGACGATCGGCGCGATGTCATCGAACGGAACCGCGAACATGTCGTGCAACACGAATGCCAGCCGCTCGGCCGGCGCGAGGGTGTCCAGGACAACCAGCAGCGCCAGGCCGACCGAATCGGCCAGCACCGTCTGCTGTTCGGGATCGGGTGCGGTGACGTCAAGGCGGCCGATGATCGGGTCCGGCACGTGCACGTCGAGCGGTTCCTCCCGCCGGGCGCCACGGGAGCGCAGCATGTCCAGGCTGACCCGGGCAACGACGGTCGTCAGCCAGCCGTCGAGGTTGCGCACCTCGCTCGTGTCGGCGCGGTCCAGCCGCAGCCAGGCTTCCTGCACGGCATCGTCGGCCTCGGCAAGTGAACCGAGCATTCGGTACGCCACCGCCCGCAGATGGCCGCGTTGGGTCTCGAATCGGCTGGTCAGCGAGTTGTTCGGGTCCACTGTCACATCCTCTGTCCGGCGTTCGTCATAGCTGTGACGGACCACATCAAGTCAATGCGACAAGGAGTCTCACCATGGAAGCACGGATGAGCCACCCGGCAATGATCCTGCCGGACGTCATGCAGGCGCTGCTCGCCTTGGGCAAGGCGACGAGCAAGGCCGGCCTGCCGCGGACCACGGCCGACCTCGTCAACCTGCGGGCCAGCCAGATCAACGGCTGCAGTGTCTGCGTCCACATGCACTCCCGCGATCTGAAGAAGGCCGGGGAGTCGGACGAGCGGGTGTTCGCGGTGGGAGCCTGGCGGGAGGCGCCGTTCTTCACCGACGCCGAGCGGGCCGCGCTGGCGCTGACCGAATCGGTGACCCGGCTGGCCGACCGCCCGGACCCGGTGCCGGACGACGTGTGGGCCGAAGCCACCAAGCACTACAACGAGCAGGAGTTGGCGGCGCTGTTGGTGTCGATCGCGCACATCAACGTATGGAACCGGCTCAACGCCGCCACCAAGCAGGTCGCCGGCAGCGCCTGAGTTCCGATTCGACACGAGGGCGGCGTGGGATGAGTCCCCAAGGATCCCTCCAGCGTCGCCCCGTGCCCCGGACCACCACCCCGATCGTCGGCTCGCTCATCGGCTGCGCGCTGCGACTCACCGCCTGTGACACGCGCAGCGCCGGGACACGCGCGTAGCACCGATATCGCAGCATTACTGGGAGCGATCCGTGGAGTCAGGAGGAGGTCAATCCGCGCGGTCATAGGCTTCCTGCGACGCCGACACATCGCCGAGGTGCGCGATCGACCATTCCTCCAGCGCGCGCAGCGGCTCGCGCAGGGTGCGGCCCGCCTCGGTGAGCGCGTACTCGACGCGGACCGGAACTTCGGGGTAGACGGTCCGGCGCACGAGCCCGTCCCGTTCGAGCCCGCGGAGAGTCTGGGTGAGCATCTTCTGCGAGACGCCCTCAACGCGTCGACGCAGTTCCGAGAAACGGACGTTGCCGTCCCAGAGGGCGCCCACGATGAGCACCGTCCAACGGTCGCCAATGCGATCCAGGATGCGGCGAGTCGGACAGTCCGCGCGGTATGGGCTGCCGAAGAGCACCGACTCGGCCTGAGTGGTTACCACAAGGTGCCTTCTTCCCATAGGAGAGCTGCACTCATACGGTAATCGCAGCGCGTCATCCGACGCCAGCCCGTCTCGCAGAAAGGCACCTCGTGTCTCGCATTACCGTCATCGGCGGCACCGGCTATGCAGGTTCGGCCATCGTCGCGGAGGCCGCCGCTCGCGGTCACCAGGTCACCGCACTGAGCCGCTCGCTGCCCGACGCGCCCATCCCGAACGTGACCTACGTCCCAGGCGACGCCACCGACGAAGCAACGCTGTCTTCGGTCATCGAGGGTTCCGACGTCGTCGTGGACGCAATCGCCCCACGTGGCCCGCTGGTCGGCCACGCCCGCGACGTCCACCGCACCATCGCGCGTCTGGCCAATGCCGCGGGCGTACGCCTGTTCATCGTCGGCGGCGCCTCGTCGCTGCGCCCGGCGCCCGGGGCGGATCGCTTCGTCACCGACCCCAGCCACCTCAGCCTCATCCCCGCGGACCTCCACGACGAGATCCGCGACGGAGCGGCGTTCATCATCGAGGACCTCCCGGCCACGCCCGCGACACTCGACTGGGTCTACGTGAGCCCGGCGCTCAGGTTCGGCGCACATATGCCGGCCGAACGACTCGGTCGTTATCGGCTCGGCGACGAGGTCACGGTGCGGCCCGAGGACGGCGGTGCGATCTCCGCCGCGGACTACGCCCTCGGGTTCGTCGACCTGATCGAGAAGGGCGACCACCACAGGGCACAGGTCAACCTCGGCCACTAGTTGGCCAACTCCGGTCGCCTCGTCCGCATGCGTGTACACGTCGAAGAACCGCGAAGCCGCGCCCGCGCGGAGCCGGACCGCGACACCGGCACGCAACGCGGCCGCGAGCTCTTCGGCGGACCGAAAATTCCACTCCATGAATCCGAAGCTATCGGTCTGCCGCAGCGGTCATAAAATCCCGCTTCGCGCAACAGGGAAGTCAACCGGGCCACCTTCGCCGGCGAAGTCGCGCACTCGTTCTGCCATCGAAGATGGTCCCGCCGCAGGTCACAGCATCAACAGCGGGCAACTCCACCGACACAGGGCCATGAAATACCCCGTCGCGCAACAGGACGGATGTCTCAATTCTTTCGTTTGTCGACAGGCAATTGTCGTCATGTACCTTGACGTCCGCTCATGCCGTGATCTCCAGCCACCCAAACGATAAGTCACTCATCGTCGCCATCCTCGTCTTCACGTCAGGTTACGCAATCCAGCCACGGTCAGGCTGGTCGCGCCGGCCAACTCGGCGACGGAATAGGCGCCGCAGTCCAGCGCCCGCAGCAGGAAGGACGCCAGCACGGCGATTGAGGCCGGCTCGTCGGCAACAGCCCCAGCTGTAGTGCCGCCGGTATACGAGGCGATCCGCCGGGCCGCGTCCGGCGCTCCGGCCAGGTAGTACCCCTGTACCACCGCGAACCGGGTCACCAACTGGTGTGGATGCACGTCCCAACCCTGGTAGAAGCCGTGATCCAGCGCCCGCCGCACATTCGCCGCGTGCACCCGCCAGCCGTGCCGCACCGATTCGGCGTCGCCGACCGGCAGCACGTTGGTCCCGCCATCGGCGACTCGCACCCCGGTCCCGGCCGCCACCACCTGCATGATCTGCCGAGCGAAATCGCAGGCCGGATGACCGAGATTCTGGCTGCCGGCAGGCAATCCGCACGCGGCCGTGTAGTCGTAGGGGCCGAAATGCAGCCCGCTGATCCGCCCCTTCCCGGCCGCCAGCAGGCCCGGAATCGTCACCACACCCCCACCGTCCACGATGGACTGAGTGGTCTCGATCTGGATCTCGAACCGCAGTGTGGCCGGCGACAGGCCGAGCCGGTCTTCCAACACCTCGAACAATTCGACGCACACCTCGACCTGGGCTGGGTACGTCACCTTCGGCACGGTGACCGCGAATCCCGGCGGCAATTCCCCGCCGACACCGTCCAGCAGCGCACACAGGAACACATCGAGCGTGCGGATCGCCCGATCACGGGATTCCTTGCCGTCCAACGACTTGATACGCAGACCCAGGCCCGCCGGGCCGAGACCGTCGCGGTGCCGGGCGGCCAGTGCTGCCGCGCTCCGCTCGGCGTCGGCATCCTCCACGATGTCTCCCGGCGTGCCGTAGCCGTCCTCGAAATCCAGTCGAAGGTCCTCGATCGGCTCCTCGGTCAGCTTCGTGACGAGCCTCGACTCGATCGCTTCGGCCAAGTCCACCGACAATCCGGTGACATCGGCCAGTTCAGCCGGTGTGGCGGCGTGGCGACGCAGTGCGGACAGCGCCCGCTCGCCCCATCGCTGCACGGTATCCAGCCCGAATCCACCGGCCGGCAGGTAGCAGGTGTGCACCGGCTGGCGGCCGGTCGGCCGGCCGGGATAGCGGCGTGCGTGCTCCGCGTCGACGGCTTCCAGCGGCGCGGTCAGATCGAGAACTGTCACCGGGTCCAGCGCGGTTCTGGGGGGCACGGAGGTCATGGTCAGTCGATTTTCTCGTAAGCCGGCAGGGTCAGGAAATCCACGAACTCCTGGTCCAGCGCCACTCGCTCGAACAGCTCGCACGCGGTGTCCAGGTGCTCGGACAGCTCCGTGGGCAGCTCACCGGACAGCGCCGCCTCACCGGACAGCGCCGCCGCCTTCGTCTCCGCCAGCACCGAGCGCACCCAGTCGGCGGTGATCTGCCGGCCGGTGTCCAGGCGCACTCCGTTGCGCACCCACTGCCAGATCTGGGAGCGGGAGATCTCGGCGGTCGCCGCGTCTTCCATCAGATTGTGGATCGCGGCCGCGCCGTTGCCGCTCAGCCACGATGCCAAGTAGCGCACCCCGACATCGACCGCCGCGCGCACGCCCGCCTCGGTCGCCGCACCGGGCGTGCTGGCGATGTCCAGCAACTGATCGGCGGTCACCGCGACATCCGCGCGGGTCCGGTCGAGCTGGTTGGGCCGGTCGCCGAGCACCGAGTCGAACACCTCCCCACATACCTCGATCAGACCGGGATGCGCGACCCACGACCCATCGAATCCGTCGCCGGCCTCACGCTCTTTATCAAGCCGGACGTTTGCCAGGGCGGTGTGGTTGGCCTGTGGATCGCGGCTGGGGATAAACGCGGCCATCCCGCCGATGGCGAACGCGCCGTGCTCGTGGCAGGTCCGCACCAACAGCTCCGTGTAGGCGCGCATGAACGGCACCGTCATCGACACGCTGTTCCGGTCCGGCAGCACGAACCGCTCGCCGGCGTCCCGGAAGTTCTTGATCACGCTGAACAGGTAGTCCCAGCGGCCGGCGTTCAGCCCGGACGCGTGCTCGCGCAACTCGTACAGAATCTCGGCCATCTCGAACGCGGCCGGAATGGTCTCGATCAGCACGGTCGCCCGAACACTGCCGTGCGGCACCCCCAACCGCGCCTGGGCCTGGGTGAACACGTCGTTCCACAGCCGCGCCTCCAGATGGCTTTCCATCTTCGGCAGGTAGAAATACGGCCCACTCCCGCGCGCCCGCAGCTCCTGCGCGTTGTGGAAGAAGAACAGTCCAAAGTCGACCAACGCGCCGACCGCCGGCCGGCCGTCGATCTCGATGTGCCGCTCGTTCAGATGCCAGCCGCGCGGCCGCACCACCATCACGGCCGGCTCGACGTCCGGGCTCAGCTCATATCGCCTGCCGTCGGGCGAGGTGAACGCGATCTGCCGGCGCACCGCGTCATACAGGTTGACCTGGCCGGACACCACGTTGTGCCAGTGCGGGGTGTTGGCGTCCTCCAGATCGGCCAACCACACCTTCGCGCCGGAATTGAGGGCGTTGATCGCCATTTTGCGTTCGGTCGGGCCGGTGATCTCCACTCGCCGATCGACCAGGTCGGCCGGCGCGGGCGCGACCCGCCAGGCCGATTCGCGGATCTCCTGGGTCTCCGGCAGGAAATCCAGCCGCGGGTCGACGGCCAGCTTGGCCCGCCGCTCGGCCCGCCGGGCCAGCAGCCCGTCGCGGCGACCGGCGAACTGCCGGTGCAGCGCCGCGACGAACTCCACCGCGTCCGGCGTGAGGATCTCCTCCGCCCGGTCCACCGGCTTGCCGACGATCTTGATACCCAGCCCTGGCATCGGTCTCGACCCGCCTTTCGTCGCCCACGGCCATCTTCGTCCGTCGACGGTACCGCCGC
>DASZLR010000065.1:0-72712 GCA_035552275.1 Pseudonocardiaceae bacterium
GAGCAGCACATCCGCCGGGAGAAGGCGACCAGCAACATCTGCACCGCCCAGGTGCTGCTCGCCGTGATCGCCTCGATGTACGCGGTGTACCACGGCCCGGACGGCCTGCGCGGCATCGCCACCCGCACCCACCGGATGGCCGCCGTGCTGGCCAAGGGCTTGCGTGACGGCGGAGTCACCGTCGAATCCGAGGCGTTCTTCGACACCGTTGTCGCGGTGGTGCCCGGCCGCGCGGACGACATTGTCGCCGCCGCGCGCTCGCAGGGCGTCAACCTGCGCCGGATCGACGCCGACCGGGTCGGCGTGTCGACCGATGAGACGACGACCCGCGCGCACCTCGACCTGGTGTGGCGCGCGTTCGGCGCCACGGTCTGGGACGACATGGCCGATGAGCTGGACAGCCGGACCGACGACGCTCTGCCGGAAAGTCTCCTCCGCACCAGCGAGTTTCTCACCCATCCGGTTTTCCACGCGCACCGCAGCGAAACCGCGCTGCTCCGCTATCTCCGCGCACTGTCCGATAAGGACATCGCGCTGGACCGCAGCATGATCCCACTGGGCTCCTGCACCATGAAGCTCAATGCCACCGCCGAGATGGAGCCGATCACCTGGCCGGAGTTCGCCGAGCTGCACCCGTTCGCGCCCGCCGAAGACGCCGCCGGACTACTGTCTATTGTGGATGACCTGGCCGACTGGCTGGCCCGGATCACCGGCTATCACGCGGTGAGCATGCAGCCCAACGCCGGCAGCCAGGGCGAGTTCGCCGGCCTGCTGGCGATCCGCGGCTACCACCGCGCCCGCGGCGAGGCGCACCGCGACGTCTGCCTGATCCCGTCGTCGGCACACGGCACCAACGCGGCCAGCGCGGTGATGGCCGGCATGCGGGTGGTTGTGGTGCGCTGCGACGACAACGGCAACATCGACCTGTCGCACCTGCGCGAGCTCGTGGACGCGCACCGCGACGACCTCGCCGCGATCATGATCACCTATCCGTCGACGCACGGCGTGTACGAGGACACCGTGCGCGAGGTGTGCGCTCTGGTGCACGAGCGCGGCGGCCAGGTCTATGTGGACGGCGCGAACCTCAACGCGCTGATCGGCGTCGCCCGGTTCGGCGAGTTCGGCGCCGACGTCTCGCATCTCAACCTGCACAAGACGTTCTGCATCCCGCACGGCGGCGGCGGTCCGGGCGTCGGCCCGATCGGCGTCCGCGCGCACCTCGCGCCGTTCCTGCCCAACCACCCGTCGCAGCCGGCCGCCGGCCCGGCGACCGGGCCGGGTCCGGTCAGCGCGGCGCCGTGGGGGAGCGCGTCGATCCTGCCGATCTCCTGGGCATACGTGCGGATGATGGGCGCCGACGGCCTGCGCCGAGCCACCCTGACCGCCGTGGCCGCCGCCAATTACCTGGCCCGCGAGCTGAACGCGCACTTCCCGGTGCTCTACGCGGGCGCGGGCGGATTCGTCGCCCACGAATGCATTCTCGACCTGCGGCCGATCACCAAGGCCACCGGCGTGACCGTGGACGATGTGGCGAAGCGGCTGGCCGACTACGGCCTGCACGCGCCCACCATGTCCTTCCCGGTGGCCGGCACGCTGATGGTTGAGCCGACCGAGAGCGAGGATCTGGCCGAACTGGACCGGTTCTGCGCCGCGATGATCGCGATCAAGGGCGAGATCGACAAGGTGGCCGCCGGATTGTGGCCGGCCGAGGACAACCCGCTGCGCAACGCCCCGCACACCGCCGCCTGCATCGCCGCGAAATGGGATCACCCCTACACCCGCGAGGAAGCCGCTTTCCCGGCCGGCGCGACGGGCGCCAAGGCGTGGCCGCCGGTGCGCCGGATCGACGGCGCGAAGGGCGACCGGAACCTGGTCTGCTCCTGCCCGCCAATGGAGGCGTACGCATAGCGTGAAGAAGGCTGTACGCGGACGGCTGCGCATGGTTACATAGGGGCCTCTCCTTTACCGAAAGACCCCGCGGGAGCGCACTCTCCATGTATCGCGGCAGCCTGAGCGACGATGGCTTCGATGATCTGGATGCCGGTGACATCGGCGGCGGCCGGCACGCCAGCGGAGGTTGGCGGTCCCGGCCCCCGAGCCACGCCAACTATGACGAGCCCGACGACAGGGATGATTACGGCGACGACGCGCAGGGCGACCTGACCACGTATCTGCGGCCGGTCGCGTCCCGCCGGTCTCCGACATCCCGATCGGCCGGACCGCCCCGGTCATCCCGGCTGCCCGGCCCGACTCGGTTCGCCAGCTCGTCCCGGCTGCCCCGTCCGTCGAAGTTCGCGCCGCCCAGCGAGCTGTCCGAGTACGCGGGATACGCGGTGATGGCGTTCATCGCGGTGGCTATCGTGATGATTTTCATCGTGCTACTGCTGAACCGTTGATTTTATATTGATAAACAATTGATCTTATTTGGTATTGTGCCCGCGGTTCCTTCATGGTTTCCTTTGGTCAATAGGGAAATCGGCCGAAGGGAGCGGGCCATGCACGGCGGCGGTGGCGGGGGTTTCAGCGGTGGACACCATGGCGGCGGCTTCGGCGGGCACAGCCACACCAGCTCGTCCAGCCATCATCATCACGGCGGCTACCAGGCCGCCAACGACGCGTTTCTCTACAACAATCTCGGCCAGTACCGGCAGCGCGACCTATATCGGCGGGGCAGTCGGCGGCAGCGCGGTAACGTGGTGTCGGTGGTTTTCTCGCTGCTGTTCTTCGCGGCGGTGCTGGCCATTGTCATCATGAACGCGCATTGAGACCAGGCGTTACTCCATCGGGTGAAGCTGCCCGAGTGCTGGCCGCTACCCAGGCGGGCGATCCGCGTTAGTGTCAACCATGGTTGACACTCGCTAGCCGTCAACGTATGTTGACGGCATGAGCGAAGTCGCCGACGACCTGGCCGACGAGGTCGGCAGCACCGATCCGGGCACCGGTTTGCGTGCCGCCCGATCGCTGCGTCGGCTTGCCGAGACCGTCGAAATCCTGCACGTCGACAACGCACGCCGGCATGGTTGGTCGTGGCAGGAGATCGCGGACGAGCTCGGGATCAGCCGGCAGGCCGTGCACAAGAAGCACGCTCGGCGGAATTCGCTCCGACCCGAGTGGGAGGCGTGATGCTGGAGAGGTTCACCAAGCCGGCCCGACAGGTCGTGGTCGGCGCGCGGGAACAGGCCCGCGAACTCGGACACCATTTCGTTGGGACAGAACACATTCTGCTCGCGTTGCTGGCGACCGAGGGACCGGACCCGGCCGTCGAGGCGTTGCGCGAGAGCGGGGTCGAGCTGGCCACCATTCGAGCCGAGATCGGGCGGATGGTCGGTCGGGGCGAGCCGACCGACGACGATCAGGACGACTTCGACCCGGACGCTTTGCGCGCGATCGGCATCGACCCGGACCGGGTGCGCGCCAAGCTTGAGGCGACGTTCGGCGCGGGCGCGATGGACTGGCTGCGCTCGCGCGGGCGGTCGACGTCCCGCCATGGTTCCCGGATCAGCATGACCCGGCGCGCCAAGAAGGTGCTCGAACTGTCGTTGCGCGAGGCCGTGCGGATGCACTATGGATACATCGACACACCGCATGTGCTGCTGGGACTGCTGCGGGAGGGACGTGGCATCGCGGTGCACGCGCTGCGCAACAGCGGTGTCAACCTGACCGAACTCCGCCGCCGGACGTTGGCGTCACTCGACCAGGCCGCCTAATTGGCCTGCGCGTCGGCCCCGAGTGGCGTAGAACTCGATGCCAAGGCTCAGTGCGGCGACACGACCGAGGGAGAGGTTGATCATGGCTCTGCCACCTGTTGTTGACCACGACACCTGGCGCAAGGAGTTGGCCGAGCTGCGTGCCCGCGAGAAAGCGGCCACCAGGGAACTCGACGCGATCGCCGCGCAGCGCCGACGGCTCCCGATGGTGAAAATGCCCGACTACACGCTGACCGGCGCCGAGGGACCGGTCCGGCTGGTCGACATCTTCGACGGCACATCGCAGCTCATCGTCTACCACCACATGTGGAACCCCGACCAGAACGCCGAATGGCAGTGCGGCGGCTGCACCAGTTACACCTCCTCATTCACCCGGCTCGATTTCCTCGACAACTACGACGCGCGATTTGTGATCGTCACCCCGGGCCCGATCGACGCGGCGCTCGCGTACGCCGAAAGCGTCGGCAACAAGATGACCTGGTATTCAACCGCGGACAGCTCGTTCGGCGCCGATGTCGACGCACCGCCCGGCGGGGGCTTCGGGATGAACGTCTTCTTGCGGGACGGCGATACGGTGTACCGCACCTGGCACACGAGCGGTCGAGGCGTCGAACAGCTCACCTTCACGTTCCCCTTGGTCGACGTGCTTCCCTATGGGCGCCGGGAGGCGTGGCAGGACTCTCCGGAGGGTTGGCCGAAGGCGCCCACCTACTCCGGATGGCTCGACTCGCCCGATATCGCCCGGTTGTACGGTCCCGCTGCTGTACCACCTGAATAGAAACCGAAACGCCGTCGTCGGCCGGCCTTCGTCGGTCGTGACCCAATGGATCAGGACACGTTCTGCACCCGCCAGTGCGAGTTCGTGGCGATCACCTTGTACGAGAGCGGGCAGTTCGCGCCGCCGCCAGGCACCTGCCTGCTGTTGCTGGCCGAGGCCCAGGTGAACTTGCCGTTGACCAGGAGCATGATGTCGTTGGACTCCCAGGCCATGCCCCGCGTCTCCGTGCAGAAGTAACCGGTGCTGGTGGCGGGATTGCTGGTCGAATAGAACTCGGCGATGTCCCAGCCCTGAATACCGGGCTTGCCGGTGGCACCCGAGGACGAGTACAAGCTGTCCCACGCCTTGGTCTGGAAGTTGTAGAGATACGCGGTCCAGGTGTTCGTGGCCGGGTTGGTCTGGCGGATCTGCACCCAGTAGGAGGGAAGGCCATAGCTGCTGGTCATATAGGTGCTCAGGAAGCTTGCGTCGATTTTCCGGCCGGGCTGCCAGCCACGGGCGCCGCTGGGATAGCCGCACCAGTCGAACGGCGACACGCTGTATCCGTCGCTGTTGGCGACCGTGGTGACTTCGATGCAGCTGTTGGCGGCGGGATACAGGGTCGGGCTGAGGACGGAGTCCTGGTCGGAGGCCGACAGCTCGCTGCCGGTCGGGGTGATGCTCTGCATCGCCGCCATGCCTGTCGTGGCAGCCGTGAGCTGAATACCGGAGTCGAAGTGATGTGTCGTGTTATCCGTGGTGGCGACCGGGTCCGGCTGTTGCCCGGATGGGGATTGCGGACCTGCTGCCGAAAACCGGGTGTTGCTGTCGCCCCAGCCACTCAGCCGGGCATCGTGTGCCTCGGTGAAGCGCCGGGTCAGCCCCGGCGACACGGAGAATCGCCGCAGACCGGACACCGACCGGCCACTGTACGACGTGGGAAGGCCGGATTCGGCCGACCGGACGGCCGCCGGGTGGCTGCCGACGGTGATCGCCGAACTGGCCGGGGCCAATGCCAGTGACAGTCCGAGGAGCGTCGCCACCACCGCTGACACGCGCATCGGGCGGGACCAGAGGGCCTGGGACAACCTGGACAGCACGGTACTGCTCGACATCATTGACGAGTTCCTTCTGCGGGCGGCGGGACAGGGGGCCGGCGTCGGACTTGCGATTTCGACGACCTGGCTGGGTACGCAACCACCCGCGCGCCGAGTACGGCATCGGGAGAAAGCCGTATCTGTGGCACGGGGTCTGTGTGTAGGTGGGTGGGGCGGGCAGTCCTCTGCCGCGAGTCAGGCCGGGTCACCGAGGGTGGCGAGCCAGACAATTGGGGTGACGGTGAGTCCGTACTGGTGCGAGCCTCGCCGGCCCAGCGCGATCCAACGGACGTGGCGGCTGGTGGTCAGCGCCCATCCCCACACTTCGCGAGCGCCCGACTGCCATGTCCACATTGGACACAGCGGCCGGGTGTAGCGATCCTGGCGACCAACTGCCCGCGACGGGCCGGGCAGCGCGCCTTTCGTCCTGCGATATCAGGTGTGGTCCGACGCCACCTCGTCCTCGACGTGGTCCCTCTTGACGTACAGGTCCCAGTAACGCTGGGCGAGATCCTCGGCCGAGACCACTGCGAGGCGCTGCTCGCCGCCCCAGGCGGACGCGTTGCGGTGTGCCTCGCTTCCCTCGATCAGCGCCCCGATCAGCAGCGCGCCGGCGTAAACGTTCTTCGGCCCCAACTCGGCGTGCAGAGTGTGGACGTAATTGCGCAGCCCCGCGACCACGATGCCGGCGCTGGCCAGGTGCGGCATCGGGTACTTGGCCGCCGCCCCCAGCGCGAAGAGAAGCCCGCCGTCGCCCCGTTCCAACATTCCTGGCAGCACTCGCCGGACCAGCGCGACCGGGGTCAGGAGGAACTTGTCGAGCAGCGGCGTCACGGTGGCGACATCGATCTCGGACGGGCTCTTCATGATGCTGGCGTCGCCCGCGGGGCTGTATTCCAGGACATTGATGGACCCGAAACGAGCCTCGATCGCGTCCGCCGCGTTCAGGGCCGCCGCGCGATCGGTGAGATCAGCCTGGAACCCGGCCGCCTCCACTCCTTCGCCGGCCAACATGCCGACCATGTCGTCCAAGCGGCCCTGGTCCCGCGCCACCAGCGCGACACGGAATCCTTCGCGCCCGAACCGGCGGGCCACTGCCAGGCCCAGAGCAGGGCCGGCGCCGAAGATCGCGATCGTCCTCATGTGTTCCTCCCGTAACTTGAGGACCGTTTCAACTTTCACGCTAGCGCAACTTGAAGGGTTCCCTCACCTTTGCGCCTACACTTCGGTGTATGACTACCGCGCGCCCCTTGCGGCAGGACGCGGCGCGGAACCGCGAGCGCCTCGTGCTGGCTGCCTGCGAGGCGTTTCGCCGGAAGGGGCTGGACGTGCCCCTGGAGGAGATCGCGCGGGAGGCGGGCGTGGCGATCGGCACGCTCTACAACCGGTTCGCCAGCCGTGGTGAGCTGGTCGACGCGGCGCTGGGACCGCTGGCGCAGCGCGCGGTGGAGCTGGCCGAGCGGGCGGCTCGCACCGAGGACCCGTGGCAGGCGTTCGTGTCGCTTGCCGAGGACACCTGCGCGCTGTTCGCTGACGACCGGGGTTATGCCGATGTGTACCGGTCCCGCGTCTCGGGCACTCCCGTCATCGCCGCCGCGCAGGCGCGGCTCTTGGCCCTCAAGGCGACCATCATGGCGCGGGCCAAACGGGCCGGTGTGCTCCGCGCCGACGTCGAACCCACCGACCTCGCCCTCATCATCTGGGGCATCGTCGGCACCATGGACGCCACCCGCGACATCGCCCCCGACGCCTGGCGCCGGCACCTGTCGCTGGTGCTCGACGGCCTCCGTCCCCAAGCGGCGCACCCCCTCCCCATCCCGCCGCTGACCGCCAGCCAACTCCGGAACGCCGCGCCCAAGTAGCCCATCCGAGGCTGTGCCGATCTGTCCACATTGGCCTGTTCGAGTGAATCGACGGCGCGACCGAACTGTAGATCAGATTCGATCCTCGCGGAGTTCGGAGATGATGTCGGTCGAGCGATTCAGCAGAGCCTTGTCGTGGTTCACGATGCGGCTATTTCGTAGGTCAGGATGAAGTCGTCGTCGGGGGTGATCTCAGCGGTGCCGGTGATGCCGGTCAGATCGCCGCTGCCCGATCCGGGCACGATCAGCAACGACAGGTCCTGCACGTCGCCGTTCTTCGTCGCGCGGTGCGCGACCAGGAAACGACCTTTGAGACCGTCGAACTCGACCTCGTACTTCTCGATCGCGACATACACGGCCGGGCCGCCTTCGACGCTCGTCATCGTCGCCGCCAGGACGCTGGTTCCGGTGATCTCGCCGGTGAACGTCTTCTCGCCGTGCGTGCGGCCGACCTCCGGCCAGGTCTCGTCCGGCGCGGACTCCCACTTGTCGAAGGTGAACGCGCCGGTGACCTGCTTAGTCATGACCGGAGGCTGCCGAGGAACGCGGCGAACGCGCCCGGCTCGACGGCCAGGGTCGGGCCGTCGACGTTCTTCGAGTCGCGCACCGCGACCGCCGTCGGGACGAACGCGATCTCGACGCAGTTCGTCTCGGTCGCGCTGTAGGTGCTCTTACGCCAGGCGATCTCGACGCAGTTCGCCTCGGTGCCGCTGTAGCTGCTCTTGCGCCAGATCATGTGGTGCCTTCCTCCGGTTCCAGCTTGAACATCAAGCGGGCGATCGTCCGGGCCGATTCTTCCTCATCCAGCGCCGACTTTTCCAGCAGGCCCATCGCCTTCTCGTAAGCCGTGATCTCGGGCTTCTCCTCCAGGAACAGCCCGGCAGCCAGCGATTCGACATAGACCACCGGCCGCGCGCCCGTGAACCGGAGCAGCGAGAACGAGCCGTTGGTAGCCGCGTGCACGCCGACCGAAGCTGGGATGACCCGGATGGTGATCGTTGGCCAGTTGGCCATGGTGAGTAGGTGCTCCAACTGCCGGTGCTGCACGTCCCGGCCACCGACCGGTCGGTGCAAGACCGGCTCGTCTATGAACGCGGTCAGCTTGGGCGGGAACTGCCGATGCAGCACCGAATGCCGGGCCAGCCGGGTCACCATCCGATCCTCGATCTGATCTTCTGGGACGAGCCCGGAGTCGGCCATGAGTGCACGCGTGTACTCGCCGGTCTGCAACAGGCCCGGCATGACGACCGTCTCTACGTTGGTGATAGAGGTGGCGTGGCTTTCCAGCCAGATCAGCGTGCGCCGCCGTTCATCGAGCGTGGAACCCTTGCGCACCAGGGCATCGCTCTGGTCGGCTTCCTTGGCGAGCTGTAGAAGCTCGTCGCGCTCCTTGCCGATCACGTCGTAGACGGCCAGCAGGGTCGCGATGTCCTGGATCAGCACGCCGCGCCGGCCGCCCTCCGCGCGGCTGATCTTGCTCATCGAGAACCCGGTTTTCTCCTTGACGTCCTCCTGGGTCATCTCCAAGGTCTCGCGGTGGCGTTTGAGTTCCGCGCCGAGTTCGCGAGCGCGGATGGTGGGCAGTTCTGGTTCCGTCATGGTGTCGTCCCATCCTCGTGATGTGTGGGTGCGAACATCATGGCGGAAGGCGCCGACAATGGGCGCTAGGGAAACGCCCGAAATCTACAGGTCCACTCGAACGGATCAACGTTTGCCGGGCTGGCAAGAACCATATGCCATGTTCGCTGAAATCGATTGTCGCGCCGACGTTGGTAGACTACCCGACGACGGGGGAGGGTTCGCGTGCGGCACGCGGTTCGGCGGGATTTTCGGCTGCTTTGGTTCGGCGAGACGGTGAGCAAGCTGGGCACCAGCGTCACAACCGTGGCGTTGCCGTTGGTCGCCGTGTTGACGTTGCACGCCAACACGTTCATCGTCGCCGCGTTGACAGCGGCAGAGTGGATCCCCTGGTTGTTGATCGGACTGCCGGCCGGCGCGTGGGTGGACCGGATGGCGCGACGGCCGGTGATGCTGGCGTGCGATATCGCTTCGGCCGCGTTGTTCGTAAGCGTGCCGATCGCGGCGTGGCTGGGCGTGCTCACTATCGGCCAACTCATGGCTGTCGCATTGCTGACCGGCGTCGCCAGCGCGTTTTTCACCATCGCGTATCAGGCTTATCTGCCCGCGCTGGTGCCGGCCGATGATCTGGCCGAGGGGAACGCGAAACTGATCGGTGCCGACTCGGCCGCGCAACTCGGCGGGCGTGGATTCGGCGGCCTGTTCGCGCAATGGTTCGGCGCGGTGCTGGGGTTGTTCGCGGACGCGGTGAGCTTTCTGGTCTCGATGGTCTGTCTGCTGGCGATTCGTGCCCGCGAGCCAGCCGGTGTCGTGGACTCGGCCGCCGTGGATTCGGCTGGCGCGGCGGCTAGGCCTGGTTTGCGGCGGGAGATCGCGGCCGGGCTGCGGCTGGTGTCGCGTGATCCGTATCTTCGCGCGGTGACGGCGGATGCGGCTGTCGGCAATCTGGCGTTGATGGGATATCAGTCCATTCAGGTCGTTTTTCTGGTGCGGGTGCTGGATGTGCCGACATCGTTGGTCGGCTGGATCGTGGCCGGTTCCAGCGTCGGTGGCATTGCCGGCGCGATGCTGGCCCGCCGGGTGACTCGACGGTTCGGGTCGGCGCGCGGATTGTTGCTATGCCTGATCGGCACCTCGCCGGTCGTGCTACTCGTCCCGCTGGCCGGTCGTGGGTTCGGTGTGCTGTTGGTGGTGTTCGCCAGTCTGGTGAGCGGCGCCGGCGTGGTGGCGGGCAATGTGATCATCGCCGGTTTCCGCCAGTCGTACTGTCCGCCGGCGATGCTCGGTCGGGTCGTCGCGACCGGACGGATGGCGTCGTACGGCGCGATTCCGCTGGGCGCGGTGTTGGCCGGTGGGCTTGGCGCGCTGGTCGGTGTGCGGCCTACGGTCTGGATCATGCTCGGTATTTACCTGGCCGGTGGGCTGATCCTGTGGTTCAGTCCGATTCGCGGCCGTCGCGACCTGCCCACGCTGGCCGTGATGTCGGCGGGGGCCTGGGAGAGGGGTGTCGGTGAACGACCGTGACGAGGTGGTGATCCGCCGTGCGACCGGGTCGGACGTGCCGGCGATCGTGGCGCTGCTGGCCGATGATGAGCTCGGCGCGGCCCGTGAGTCGCCGGACGATCTCGCGCCCTACCGGCGAGCGTTCGAGCTCATCGACGCGGATGCCGGCGAACTGTTGGTGGTCGCGGATCGTGGCGGCGAGATCGTGGGCACGCTGCAACTGTCGCTGCTGCCTGGCCTGGCGCGTCAGGGCGCGCTGCGGGCGCAGATCGAGGCGGTTCGGGTCGCGCGCGGTGAGCGGGGCAACAAGCTCGGGCAGCGGTTGATCCGGTGGGCGATCGACCAGGCCCGAGCGCGGGGATGCGCGCTTGTCCAGCTCACCTCGGACAAAACCCGTACCGACGCGCACCGGTTCTACGAACGGCTCGGTTTCACAGCCTCCCACGAGGGATTCAAGCTGAAGCTCTGACGTGAGCCGACTGACTCCACCAGTATGGCGTCGTGCGCTGACGGGCGGGGTCGGTCGGGTTGATCGAGGATGGGTCACATGGCTGATCAAGAATCGACGGGTCAGGAGTCGAAGGGTGCGGAATCACAGGGCATCTGGGCCGAATGGTGGGACGCCGTCGAGATACGCACGGTGCTGCTCATCGTCGGGGTTTTGTTGCTGCAACTGGGTTTCATCCTGTCCTATGTGGGCGCCTTCCACGCGCCCCGGCCGCAGCACATACCGCTTGCCGTCGTGGCGCCAGCGCCCGCCGCCACCCAGATCGTCGGCCGGCTCAACGGCATCAACGGCAGTCCGGTCAACGCCGCCGCCGTCGCGGACGAGACGACCGCGCGTCGGCAACTGGCTGACGGCAACACTTCCGGCGTGCTGATCGTGCGGCCCAGCCAAGCCCCCGGCACCACGGACACCTTGCTGGTCGCCTCCGGTGGCGGGTCGGCGGTGTCCACCGCTGTTCAGTCGATCGTCACCCAGGCCGAGGCGGCGCAACGCCGGAATCTGAGCGTCCAGGACGTGGTGCCCGAGCAGGCCGGCGACGCCCGTGGGTTGAGCGGCTTCTATCTGGTGGTCGGCTGGATTGTCGGCGGATATCTGGTCGCGGCGCTGCTCGGCGTGGCCAGGGGATCGCGGCCGACGACGGTGCGCCGGGCCGGTTTCCGGCTCGTCGCGATCGTGCCCTACGCCATCGTGTCCGGATTGGGCGGCGCGGTGATCGTCGGACCCGTGTTGGGCGCGATCACCGGGCATCTGCTGGCGCTGTGGTGGGTTGGCGCGTTGTTGGTGCTGGCGGCCGCCACCGTCACCATGGCGTTCCAGGTGCTGTTCGGCGTGATCGGCATCGGCATCACGGTGCTGGTGTTCGTCATCCTCGGCAATCCGAGTGCCGGCGGCGCGTATCAACCGTCCCTCCTGCCACCGTTCTGGCGGGCGATCAGCGGCGCTCTGCCCAACGGAGCCGGCACGGACACCGTGCGCCGGATCGTCTATTTCGGCGGCAACGGAATTGCCGCGCACCTGATCGTGCTGGCGATCTACGTCGTGGCCGGGGCGGCGCTCGCGCTGGTCGCGGCGGCCGCCTTCCAGCGCCGTGCCGATCTCACTTGATAGAAACGGAAATGCCCAACACCGCAACCGATGTTGCCTGGGACATGAGCATCGGAGTGTCCGTGTCCGGAACCGTCGACGCGGCGAAGCCCAGCAACGCCGTCGACACCGCCGTCGATCAGGCCCGCGAGGCGGCCGATCTCGGCCTGCGCTCGGTCTGGTTCGGCCAACGGTTCGACTATGACGCCATCGGGCTGGCCGCGATCGTCGGCCGCGAGGTGCCCGGCATCGAGGTCGGCACGTCCGCGGTGCCGATCTTCGGGCGCCATCCGCTGTTGGTCGCCGGCCAGGCGCAGACCACTCAGGCCGCCACCCACGGACGGTTCGCGCTCGGCTTGGCGTTGGGCGCCCCGTCTTTCGTGGAGGCCGCGCTCGGCGTGCCGTTCGAGCGGCCGGTGGCCCGGCTGCGTGAGTTCCTCATCGTCGCCCGCCAGGTCCTGGAGACCGGCCAGGTGGACTTTCCACGGCCGGCGATCACCCGCGCCGCCGAGCAGGCCGGCCGCCCGGCTCCGCGGATCGTCGCCTGTGTCGCGGGCGCGGTGACCGACGACGTGGCAGCCGCTCGGGAGGCCGCGATCGCGCAGACCGCGTTCTACGACCGGGTGCCGTCCTACCAGCGGGTCGTGGCGCTTTCCGGCGCGCAGCGGGTGGCCGAACTGGTGGTGTTGGGCGACGAGGACGCCGTCGCCGCGTCGGTTCGGCGGCATTTCGAGGCCGGCGCCACCGACGTCGTGTTCACCCAGACGAATCTGGCCGGCGAGACCGGACGCCAGCGCACCTGGAAGTTGCTCGGGGAACTCGCCAGTATGGATACATGAGCTCCGACGACCTGCTGGCCCGGCACCGTGCGGTGCTGCCGAGTTGGCTCACGCTGTACTACGACGAGCCGATCGAGATCGTGCGCGGTTCGGGCCGGCATGTGACGGACGCCGAGGGTCGCCGGTATCTCGATTTCTTCGCCGGGGTGCTGACCAACTCGATCGGCTACGACATCGCGGAGATCAGCGACGCGGTTCGCGGCCAACTCGACACCGGTGTGGTGCACACCTCGACGCTGTATCTGATCCGGCGCCAGGTCGAACTGGCCGAGCGGATCGCGGCGCTGTCCGGCATCCCCGACGCCAAGGTGTTCTTCACCAACTCGGGCACCGAGGCCAACGAGGCGGCGTTGCTGCTGGCCACCCAGCGCCGGCGCAGCAATCAGGTGCTGGCGATGCGAAACTCCTACCACGGGCGGGGTTTCGGCACGATCGGCATCACCGGCAACCGTGGCTGGTCGGCGTCCTCGCTGTCGCCGGTGCAGGTCGGCTATGTGCACGGCGGCTACCGCTATCGCAGCCCGTTCCGTGGTTTCTCCGACGCCGACTACATCGCCGCGTGCGTCGCCGATCTGCGCGACGTGATCCTCACCGGCACCGCCGGCGACGTCGCCTGCCTGATCGCTGAGCCGATCCAGGGTGTTGGCGGGTTCGCGGTGCCGCCGGACGGCCTGTTCGCCGCGTTCAAGGAGGTGCTGGACGAGTACGGCATCCTGCTGATCTCCGACGAGGTGCAGACCGGTTGGGGGCGGACCGGCGAGCACTTCTGGGGCATCCAGGCGCACGGCGTGGTGCCGGACGCCATGACGTTCGCCAAGGGGTTGGGCAACGGGGTGGCCATCGGCGGTGTGGTGGCGCGTGCCGATCTGATGGACAGCCTCACCGCCAACTCGATCTCCACGTTCGGCGGCAATCCGCTGTCCACCACGGCGGCGCTGGCCGTGCTCGACTATGTGCTCGCCCATGATCTTCAGGCCAACGCCGCCAAGCTCGGGGACAAGCTGCTCACCGGCTTGCGTGCGCTGGCGGACCGGTTCGACGTGATCGGCGACGTGCGCGGCAAGGGCCTGATGATCGGCGTTGAACTGGTCGCCCCGGACGGCTCGCCGGACCCGGCGGCGGCCACCACGGCGGCCCAGGCTGCGAAGGATCGCGGCCTGTTGGTGGGCCGGGGTGGTTTGTACGGGAACGTGCTTCGGCTATCCCCGCCGATGACGCTCACCGCCGAAGAGGCCGATGTCGCTCTCGAAGTGCTCACCGAGGCGTTTATTGGGGCGACGGGAGCTATTCCGGCGCCGTGAGCCCGTGGGCGGTGAGCTCGGCGAGGACGAGTTCGCGGCTGCGGGCGGTCAGCCGGCCGAGCGGGCCACGCGGCCGGGGCGCTGAGCGGTCCGGCAGGTGGACGGGCAGCAGGACGGTTCGGTAGGTCTGCCGCTGCCACCTGCGGAGTTCACCTGGCTTGGTTGGCGTCGGCTCGGGCGGGACATCCGGATTTCGGTAGACCATGAGCGCGGCGCAGCGCCAGATGGCCACGTCGTCACTGTCGTTGTGGTCCTGCGAGACCGAGGTGATCTCGGCGATGCGCGTCCACGGAATACGTTGGCGCGTTCGCCAGAGCCGGGTGATGACCACGTGGTCCGTGTCGAAGCGGATGGACGTGACCAGGAACGACAGCAGCGTGATCGCTGCGATCAGGCCGACGATGATCGGCACCAGCAGCACGATCGGCGGTCCGAACGGCGCGACCGCGACGACGAAGATCAGCAGCCCGGCGAAGATCCCGACGATCAGATCGACACCGAGATGGTCGGGCAGCGGCCAGACCCGCGAAACGGTCACCCGTTGATTCTGGCGGTTCGCGCCGGGTGGTCAACAGATCTTGAGCAGAAGGGGCGAATGAACGAACGGGAGCGCCCGGCCCGGATCGGACGATCCTGGGGCCGGGCCGGGATTGGGCTGTCGATCAGCGCACCATGCTGTCGAACATGCCCGGTTCGTACGAACCCCCCTTTTGGTGCACGATCACAGCGAGCCGGTTGGCCGCGTTGATCAGGGCGACCATGGCGACCAGCGCGACGATCTGGTCCTCGTCGTAGTGCTTGCGCACCTGAGCCCAGGTCTCGTCGGACACGCCGTCATGGGCGTCGGCGAGCCGGGTGCCCTCTTCGGCGAGTGCCAGCGCGGCCTGCTCGGCCTCGGTGAACACGGTCGCCTCGCGCCAGGCGGCGACCAGGTTGAGCCGGACCGACGTTTCCCCGGCGGCCGCGGCTTCCTTGGTGTGCATGTCGATGCACCAACCGCAGCCGTTGATCTGGCTGGCGCGTAGCGACACCAACTCCTGGGTGGCCTTCGGCAGCGGCGACTGCTGGATCACCAGGGCGGCGTTGGCGAACCGCTTGGCGAACTTGGCCGCGATCTCGTTGTCGAACATGTTGATCCGGGCGTCCATGACGGTGTCCTCACTGTCCTCGCTCGTTGGTGTGGCCTGCTGCCGCACCGAACAAACACGAGATGCCGGCGACCCGAGTCCTGTGACAGCGCGGTCACGTGACGCACGCCACAATGAGGTGACCAATTGATTACCGTCTCGGTGTCACGCAACGGCGGGGACCGGTGTCTGGTGGGTGGCACAGTCGAGAGTGCAGAGGAGCCACCCATGGCCGGCACGTCGCAGGCAGCGCCCGACGATCGCGACGGGAACATGGGCCAAGATCGCCCGGACCCCGCCACCGCGGCGTTCGTCGCCCATCGCAACCTGCTGTTCACCATCGCCTACGAGATGCTCGGCTCGGCCGCCGACGCGGAGGACGTCCTCCAGGAGACGTGGCTGCGGTGGGCCGAGGTGGATCTCGGCGCGGTGCGCCATCAGCGTGCGTACCTGGTCCGGATCGCCACCCGCCAGGCGCTCACCCGGCTGCGCACACTCGGCCGCCGCAAGGAGTCCTACGTCGGTTCGTGGTTGCCCGAGCCGCTGCTCACCACGCCCGACGTGGCCGAGGACGTCGAGTTGGCCGACAGCGTCTCGATGGCGATGATGTTGGTGCTGGAGACGCTCGCGCCGACTGAGCGGGCGGTGTTCGTGCTGCGCGAGGTGTTCGATGTCGACTATGACGAGATCGCGGAAGCCGTCGACAAGAGCCCGGCCGCGGTCCGCCAGATCGCGCACCGGGCGCGGGCGCACGTCGCGGCGCGCCGGCCGCGCGGGGTCGCTTCGGCGGCCGAGACCCGGAAGGCACTCGATGCGTTCCAGCGGGCGGCCGAAACGGGCGATCTGCAGGGCCTGCTCGACATCCTGGCGCCGGACGTGGTTTTCCTGGGCGACGGTGGCGGAGTCAAGCAGGCCGTCCTGCGGCCCATCGTGGGGGCCGACAAGGTGGCTCGCCTGCTGGCCGCCGGGCTGGACAGGGTCACCGCCGCGTCGCTGCGGCCGGCCCAGGTCAACGGCTACCCGGCGCTGGTGCTCCGGCTCAACGGCGAGATCGACACCGTCGTGGCGGTGCGTATCGACGAGGGCCGCATCACCGGGCTCTACGCCGTGCGCAATCCCGAGAAGCTGTCGCACATGGAGACGGAGACCGCTCTGCGCCGTTGAGTCCGGGCGAGTCGGGCTCAGACGGGTTGTAGTGGCTCGGGTTCGCCGACCGGGAGTTCGATGTGGACGGTGTCGCCGGGCCGGACCTCGCCGCCGGCCAGCACAATGCCCATCACGCCAGCTTTGCGGATCAGATTGCCGTCCTCGTCGCGACCGAGCACTGCCGCCAGCAGGCCGGCCTGGAAGTTGTCGAGCTGAACGCACGGGTTGCGCAGCCCAGTTACTTCGACCACCGCGCCGGTGCCCAGCCGCAGCCGGCTGCCGGTCGGCAGCGCCAACAAGTTGACCCCACGGGTCGTGATGTTCTCGCCCATGTCCCCGGCGGACACCGCGAATCCGGTCTCCCGCAACTCGTCGTGCAGTTCGGCGTGGATCAGGTGCACCTGCCGCAGATTCGGCCGGCTCGGGTCGCGGGCTACCCGCGACCGGTGCTTCACCGTCTCGCCGGAATGGGCGTCCCCCGCCACGCCCAGCCCGGCCAGCAACCGGATGTTCGGCCGGTTCGGTTTGGAGAACGTGTGTTCCGCGCTGCTGCTGACCGCCGTCACCACCGCACTCAAGAAACCCAGCACCCCTTCGTAAGTCGATCGTCCAGGCTCCGGTGTACCAGACGTGTCGGCGAGCGGACAGCCATTAACCTGGTGCTTCGTGCCTGTGTTCGAGGCGTGTGTTGGGAGGCGACGTGATCTGCCTGGCTTTGTTCGACAACAAGTGCGGTGTCGGCAAGACCACGCTGACGTATCATCTTGCTCATATGTTCCAGCGTTTCGGCGCGCGAGTTCTCGCGGTTGATCTTGATCCGCAGTCGAATCTGACCGCCGCGTTCCTCAGTGAAGACGATCTGGCGATCATGTGGGACGAGGGTCCGTCGCCCGCCTGGAACGAGACTTAGCCCAGCCTGGGGATCTGGTCGACCAAGACATCACCTGAAACTGGAACAGTGGCGAAGGCTGTTCAGCCGATCATGGACGGCACCGGTGATATTGAGTACTTTGACCCGGTCGAGATAATGGATCGGCTGTGGCTGGTGCCCGGCGATCTGGAACTCAGTGCTTTTGAAGACAAGCTGTCGGCAGCCTGGCCCAACACCTTCCTGGGTAAGGATGGCGCGGCTGTCCGGACCACGACGGCGTTTCATCGGATTGTTCTCTCTGCCGCGACGAAAGTGGACGCCGATATTGTGCTGATGGACGTCGGTCCTAATCTTGGCGCAATCAACCGGGCCGCCCTCCTGACGGCTGACAGTGTGCTCATGCCGCTCGCCGCGGATCTCTTCTCGCTGCGCGGTTTGCGCAACCTGGGCCCGACGTTGCGAGAATGGCGGTCGATGTGGCAGGGAACCGTCTTGCCGCGACTTCCCGCGAACACACCTGCTCCGGCCGGAGTGATGAGCCCATTGGGATACGTCATCATGCAACCTACGATGCGACTGGACCGGCCCGTGAAAGCATATCGTCGATGGCTGGAAAGAATTCCCAGTGTCTTTCAGACGTCGGTGCTTGGCAACGAAAACTCACGGACGGACTCTCGCGAATACGAGATCGCCACCCTGAAGAATTATCAGAGTCTCATGCCGCTGGCCCACAACGCGCGTAAGCCGATGTTCGACCTCCGATCGGGTGACGGGGCCATCGGCAGCACCCAATCGTACGTCCAGCAATGCTATCTGGATTTTAAGAATCTGGCCACCGCCGTATCCGAACGGCTGGGCGGCATTGGCTCGCTCGCCGGCACCGTCGAGTGACGGCGGTGCCGGCAAACGAATCTCGTTGACGGTGGGCGGCGAGTTAACCGGGAAGTGGGTCGTAGCGGGCGAAGCGGCGGGCGAACCGGCCGGAGCCGGACGTCATCGAACGCAGGTCGATGGCATAGCGCAGCAGCTCGCTCGCCGGAACCTCGGCGCGCACTTCGGTGTGCCCGCTCTCGCCCGGTTCGGTGCCCAGCACCCGGCCACGCCGACCGGACAGGTCACCCAGGATCGTGCCCAGATGCTCGTCCGGCAGGGTGATCGTCACTTCGTCCAGCGGTTCCAGCATGGTCAGCCGGCCATTGGCAGCCGCGTCCTTCAGGGCCAGCGAGCCGGCGGTCTGGAACGCGGCGTCGGACGAGTCGACACTGTGTGCCTTGCCGTCCACCAGGGTCACCCGGATATCGACGACCGGGCAACCGCCCTGCAAACCCCCGACCTGCAAACCCGCTGCAAGCTGGGCCCGAACGCCTTTCTCCACGCTGCTGATGAACTGGTGCGGGACCGCCCCGCCGACGGTCCGGTCCACGAACTCGAACCCCGAGCCGCGTGGCAGCGGCTCGACCTCGATGTCGCACACCGCGTACTGCCCGTGCCCACCGGACTGTTTGACGTGCCGCCCGTGGCCCTTGGTCGCCCCGGCGAACGTCTCCCGCAGCGCCACCATCACCGGCTCGGTGTCCACCTCCGCGCCGCCGGCCTGCAACCGGGCCAGCACCACGTCCGCGTGCGCCTCGCCCATGCACCACAACACCAACTGGTGCGTCTCGGCGTTGCGGTCCATCCGCAGGGTCGGATCGCTGGCCACCAGCCGAGCCAGGTTGCGGGCGAGGCCGTCCTCGTCGCTGCGTTTGCGGGCGACCACGGCGACCGGCAACAGCGGCTCCGGCATGTCCCACGGTCGCATCAGCAACGGCTCGGCCGGATCGGACACCGTGTCGCCGGTCTCCGCCGAGCCGATCTTGGTCAACGCGCACAGATCGCCGGCCACGCAGTACGGCACCTCGCGCAGCGACGCGCCCAACGGCGAATAGATATGCGCCACCCGCTCATCGGCGTCGTGGTCCGCGTGGCCCCGGTCGGCCAACCCGTGCCCGGACACGTGCACCGAGTTCTCCGGTCGCAGCGTCCCGGAGAACACCCGGACCAGCGACACCCGGCCGACATACGAATCGACGGCGGTCCGGACCACCTCGGCGGCCAGCGGGCCGCGCGGGTTGGGCACCAGTGCGTCGTGCGGTTTCCCGGCCGGGTCGGTGACCAGCGGCAACGGATGTTCCAGCGGCGACGGGAACCCGCCGACCAACACCTCCAACAACTCGGCCAGCCCGACACCGGTGGTCGCGCACACCGGAATCACCGGATGGAACGTGCCCCGGGCGACCGCCTTCTCCAGATCGTTGATCAGCGTGGCCTGGTCGATCACCTCGCCGGCGAGGTAGCGGTCCATCAGGGACTCGTCCTCGCTTTCCCCGATCAGCGCCTCGATCAACTCGTTGCGCGCCTGCTCGACGCGGTCGGCCTCGGTCGGGTCCGGCTCGCCGACCTTCGGCGGGCAGCCCTCGGAGTAGTCGAAGTGCCGACCGGACAGCAGTCCGATCAGGCCGGTCGAACCCGCCGGCAGATACAGCGGCAGCACGCCGGAGCCGAACGCGTCCCGGCAGGCGGCCATCTCGGCGTCCACATTGGCCCGGGGATGGTCGAGCCGGCCGACGACCACCGCCCGTGGCATGCCGACCGCGGCGCACTCCTGCCACAACGCGACGGTGGCCTGGTCGACGCCCTCGGCGGCGCACACCACGAACAGCGCGGCGTCGGCGGCCCGCAGCCCAGCCCGCAGTTCGCCCACGAAGTCGGCGTAGCCGGGCGTGTCGATCAGGTTGATCTTGACGTCGTTGTGCACGACCGGGGCGACCGCGAGGCCGACCGACCGCTGCTGGCGAATGGCGGCCGGGTCGTGGTCGCACACCGTGGTGCCGTCAGTAACCGTGCCGGCGCGGGGGAGACCCCGGTGGTCGCCAGCAGAGCTTCGGTCAGGGTTGTCTTGCCGGCGCCGGACGGCCCCACCAGTGCGACATTGCGCACCCTGGCCGGGTCGTCTACAGCGACCGCCGCTCCGTTCTGGGCAGTGGCCGGGCCACTGTCCGCATGCTTGGTACTCATGACTTCCACCTCCCGCGGACCGCACTGTCCGTCGGTGTTGGCAATACTCGATGTGTTCGATCCCACACCTGTTGCCGGGCTGGGACAAGCCCAACCGCAAGTGGACTGGTGAGAACACGCGGAATTGGCCTGCCGAACCGGTCCACGTCGCCCGTACCATGGATAGTGACGCATCCTGAGGTGCGGTTTCCCGAAATCTCCGCAGCCAGCTTCACAGCACAGCGAAAGGCCGTCCGTGACTACCGTCGAGACCACTCCGAACCCGCAGACCGGCACCGCGCGCGTGAAGCGCGGCATGGCGGAGATGCTGAAGGGTGGCGTGATCATGGACGTGGTCACGCCCGAGCAGGCGAAGATCGCCGAGGACGCGGGCGCGGTCGCGGTGATGGCGTTGGAGCGGGTGCCCGCCGACATCCGGGCCCAGGGCGGCGTGGCGCGGATGAGCGACCCGGACCTGATCGACGGCATCATCAACGCGGTGTCGATCCCGGTGATGGCCAAGGCGCGGATCGGGCATTTCGTGGAGGCACAGGTTCTGCAGGCGCTGGGCGTCGACTACATCGATGAGTCCGAGGTGCTGACCCCGGCCGACTACGCGCACCACATCGACAAGTGGCAGTTCACCGTGCCGTTCGTGTGCGGCGCCACCAATCTCGGCGAGGCGCTGCGCCGGCTCACCGAGGGCGCGGCGATGATCCGCTCCAAGGGCGAGGCCGGCACCGGCGACGTGTCCAACGCGACCACCCACATGCGGGCGATCCGGGCGGAGATCCGCAAGCTCGGCGCGCTGTCCCCGGACGAGTTGTACGTCGCGGCCAAGGAGTTGCGGGCGCCCTACGAGTTGGTGCGCGAGGTCGCCGAAGCCGGCAGGCTGCCGGTCGTGCTGTTCACCGCGGGCGGCATCGCCACTCCGGCGGACGCGGCGATGATGATGCAACTGGGCGCTGAGGGCGTGTTCGTCGGCTCGGGCATCTTCAAGTCCGGCGACCCGGCGAAGCGGGCCGAAGCGATCGTCAAGGCGACCACGTTCTACGACGACCCGGCCATGCTGGCCAAGGTGTCGCGTGGGCTGGGCGAGGCCATGGTCGGCATCAACGTGGACGACATTCCCGAGCCGCACCGGCTCGCCGAACGCGGCTGGTGACCTTCAGGATCCAGGCTGACCTTCAGGACTGAGGCGAACCAACCGACGAAGCACGTCGACCGCTGCCGAGGTGAACTACGGCGTTCGGCACGTTATTCGTCATCTTCCTCACGAGCGGCGCGCACAGCGGCGAGAATATCCGCGCTGCGCACCCACACTCCCCGTTCCCTGAAGCGATCAGCCTCCTCCAGAAGCTCAGCCATGGTCGGCTTCCCAACCCGGCTCTCGGCCTGCCGGCGAAGAGCGGCGGACGGGGAGAGTTCTTCGGCAGCCACGGCTCAGTCGCCTTCCTCGCGGGCGGCGCGGACGGCGGCGAGGATGTCGTCGCGGTTGACGCTGATGCCCTCAGCGCGGCGGCGGTCCGCGCGCTCCAGCAGCTCGGCCATGGTCGGCCGGTTCGCCATCCGTTCCAACTCGCGGCGCAGATAGGCTGTCAGTGACAGGTTTTCCGCCTCGGCACGGGCGCGCAACACGGCGTGCGCCTGGTCATCGACCTCGCGGATCTGGATCGTCCTACCCATCGGCGCATCATAGCCCGTCCGTCCACACAGGACTTCTTGCCTCGGTCCGTATGATGGCAGGCATGCATCGGTGCTTTCCGATCACCCCGCCGCCGCGCTCCTGAGCGGGGCGACCTTGGCGACGTTTTCTAGCGTTCTCTAGTTCCGGCGCGCACGCGCCCCGCTTCCGCGACCTCTCATTCCCTCTCGTCGCAGGAGCCGATCTACCATGCGTGTTTCGCCTGCCCTTGTCTTTTCCGGTTTGCTCTGGGGCTCCGGCGGGCTGCTGGGCAGCCTGTTGGGCCGCACCGCCGGCCTGTCCCCGTTGGCCGTGGCCAGTTACCGACTCATCGTCGGCGGCGCACTGATCGTCGCCGTGCTTGTGCTGGCCCGCCGTCGGTTTCCGCGCGGCCGGGCGGCGTGGCGGCGCATTCTCATAGTCGGCCTGTTGACCGCCAGCTATCAGGGTTGTTACTTCGCCGCCGTGTCGATGACCTCCGTCAGCCTGGCCACCTTGATCACCATCGGCGCCGCGCCGTTGCTGGTGCTGGCCGTGGAACGAGCCCGGTTCGACCGCCGGAAAGTCAGCACCGTGGTTCTTGGGCTGGCCGGGCTCGGCCTGCTGGTCGGTTCGCCCGCCGGCGGTGTCACCGTGGCGGGGGCCGGGCTGGCCCTGGTGTCCGCCGCCGGATTCGCCGCCTTGTCCCTGCTGGGCAGGCGACCCGTGCCCGGCCTGGACGACCTGACCATGACGGGACTCGGTTTCGCGATCGGCGGATCGCTGCTGGCCGCGCTTGCCGCGCCCGCCGTCGGCCTCGGCTTCGCGGTGCACGCCAACACGATCGGCCTGCTGGTCGCGCTCGGCGCCGCGCCGACCGCGATCGCCTACGCGCTGTACTTCCGCGGCCTGCGCGTCTCGGCCGCCAGCACCGGTGCGCTGATGGCGTTGCTGGAACCGCTGACCGGCACGATTCTCGCCGTGCTGCTGCTCGGCGACCGGCTCAGCGTCGCCGGGATCGTCGGCGCGGTGCTGCTGTGCGGGGGAGTGGCGTTGGCCGCGACCACACCCAGGGTCAGCCCGAATGACTACAATACGCGGTCGGACGTGCACTCAAAGACACATGAGGGGGCCTGATGTCGCACACGCCTGAGCCGACGGTCGAAGTCGACCGAACAGTCGAACGCACCTCCGCCGGCCATGTCTCCCGGACCGATCTGGTCGCGGTGGAGGACGCCGGCTACCACAAGTCTTTGCGTAACCGGCAGATCCAGATGATCGCCATGGGCGGCGCGATCGGGACCGGGCTGTTCCTCGGCGCCGGCTCGCGGCTGCACAGCGCCGGCCCGTCGCTGGCGATCGTCTACGCCGTCGCCGGCGGGTTCGCGTTCCTGGTGGTACGGGCGATGGGCGAGATGGCGATGCACCGGCCGACCACCGGCTCGTTCGTCTCCTACTCGCGCGAGTTCATCGGCGAGCGGTCGGCGTTCGTGGCCGGCTGGATGCACTTCCTGAACTGGGCCACGGCCGGCGTCGCCGACATCACCGCGGCCGCGCTGTACGTGCGGTACTTCTTTCCCGCTGTGCCGCAATGGATTCCGGCGGCGGTGGCGCTGGCCGTGGTGGTGGCGATCAACCTGGTGTCGGTGAAGGTGTTCGGCGAGTTGGAGTTCTGGTTCGCCGCGATCAAGGTGGCCGCGATCCTGTTGTTCATGGTGATCGGCATCGTGGTGCTGGTCAGCCGGCACCAGATCGACGGCCACTCGACCGGCCCGCAGCTCATCGCTGACCACGGCGGGTTCTTCCCCGCCGGATTCCTGGCCGCCGTGATGATCCTGCAGGGCGTGGTGTTCGCGTATGCCGGCGTGGAGATGGTCGGGGTCACCGCCGGCGAGGCGCAGGACGCCCGCAAGGTCATTCCCCAGGCGGTCAACTCGATCGGCTGGCGGATCGCGATCTTCTACATCGGCTCGGTGCTGCTGCTGGTGATGTTGCTGCCGTGGTCGGACTACTCGGCGCAGCAGAGCCCGTTCGTCACGTTCCTGGACAAGCTCGGCGTGCCCGGCGCCGGCGGCGTGATGGATCTGGTGGTGCTGACGGCGGCGCTGTCCAGCATCAACTCCGGCCTCTACTCGACCGGCCGGATCCTGCGCTCGTTGTCGGTGAACGGCTCCGCGCCGCGGTTCGCCGGGGTGATCGGCCGCAATGGCGTCCCGTACGGCGGAGTGCTGCTGACCGGCGCGGTGTACCTGGTTGGCTTGGTGCTCAACGTGTTCTTCGCCGGCCAGGCATTCGAGATCGGGCTGAACTTCGCCGCGCTTGGCATCATCGGCATGTGGGTGATGATCATGCTCTCGCACGCGGCCATGCTGCGGAAGGCGAAACGCGGTCAACTCGTCCGGCCGGACTACCGGCTGCCCGGCGCGCCGTTCACCAATTACCTGACCATCGCCTTCCTGGCGTTGGTGTTCGGGCTCAGTTGGTACGACGTGCCGTCCGGCCGGGTGCTGATCTACGCCACTCCGGCGATCGCGGTGCTGCTGGTGATCGGCTGGTTCGTGGTGCGCGGCCGGGTGCGCCGGCTCGCCTCGCCGCACCGGTAGGGTTTCCGCTGTTGGCAGGCTATGAGGGAGGGCGTCAGTGACCGGACCGGTCGTCGGCGTGCTCGCCCTGCAGGGCGACGTCCGCGAGCACCTGGCCGCGTTGGACGCGGCCGGCGCTCGCGCGCTGCTGGTGCGCCGCCCCGAGGAACTGGCCAGGGTCGATGGACTGGTGCTGCCCGGCGGGGAGTCCACCACGATGAGTCGGCTGCTGAACACCTTCGAGCTGTTGGAGCCGCTGCGGGCGCGGCTGGCCGAGGGGATGCCGGCGTACGGGTCGTGCGCCGGGATGATCCTTCTGGCCAAGGAGGTCATCGGCGGTCGCCCCGACCAGCACCAACTCGGCGCGCTGGACGTCGTCGTGCGGCGCAACGCGTTCGGACGCCAGGTCGACTCGTTCGAGGAGGACCTCGACTTCGTGGGCGTCGCCGGCGGCCCGGTGCACGCGGTGTTCATCCGCGCACCGTGGGCCGAGGCGGTGGCCGATCATGTGGAGGTGCTGGCCAGACTGTCGGATACGGTGCCGCACACGTCATCGGTCGGCGCGGCTGCGGGTAAGGTCGTCGCCGTTCGCCAGGGGCGGGTGCTGGCCACCGCGTTCCATCCGGAACTGACCGGTGACGGCCGGGTGCACGATTTGTTCGTGCGCATCATCCGCGGCAGTACTAGTAGCACCAGCACGGAGGAGTAGATGAGCGGCCACTCCAAGTGGGCCACCACCAAGCACAAGAAAGCCGCCATCGACGCCAAGCGCGGCAAGCTGTTCGCGAAGCTGATCAAGAACATCGAGGTCGCCGCGCGCACTGGCGGCGGTGACCCGGACGGCAACCCGACGCTGTACGACGCGATGCAGAAGGCACGGAAGAACTCCGTGCCGGCGGACAACGTCGAGCGGGCGCGCAAGCGCGGCGGCGGCGAGGAGGCCGGCGGCGCCGACTGGCAGACGATCATGTACGAGGGCTACGGCCCGAACGGCGTGGCCGTGCTCATCGAGTGCCTGACCGACAATCGCAACCGGGCGGCCGGCGAGGTGCGCACCGCGATGACCCGCAACGGCGGCTCGATGGCCGACCCCGGCTCGGTGGCGTACATGTTCAACCGCAAGGGCGTGGTGATCGTCGGCAAGGGCGATCTCACCGAGGACGACGTGCTGCTCGCCGTGCTGGACGCCGGCGCCGAGGAGGTCAACGACCTCGGTGACAGCTTCGAGGTGATCTCCGAGGCCGCCGACCTGGTCGCGGTGCGCAAGGCGTTGCAGGACGCCGGCTACGACTACGAGTCGGCCGACGCGAGCTTCCTGCCGACGATGACCGTGCCGTTGGACGCCGACGGCGCCCGCAAGGTGTTTCGGTTGATCGACGCGTTGGAAGACAGCGACGACGTGCAGAACGTCTACGCCAACTACGACGTCTCCGACGAGATCATGGCCGCGCTGGACTGAGCCCTGCTGGACTGAGCCCAGAAACCGCCGGCACACCTGGACAACACGGGTTGATGACGCACAATGTGCCGGTGCCACCGACCGGACTCACCGCACAGGACACCCAGCTTCGGCAATGGCTGCTGGATCAGGCCGAGGAGCATGGCGCCGCGGTCGTCCAGGTGGCCGGCGCGGACGGGGACGACCGGGAGCCGCCGTACGCCTTCACCGTGGGCGCGTGGCGGCGGTTCGGCATCGCCGAGGCGGTGGTGATCGGCCTGCCCGACGAGATGTCCCAGGTGCTGCTCCGCGCCTACGTCGACCGGGCGCGCCAGGGCGAGCGGTTCCTGGCCGGTACCGTGCACGACGGCTTCTTCGAGGGCATCCCGGTGGCATTCGAGAAAGTCGACGCCGGTTGGTATCCGGAATACCTCGGCAGCGCGTTTCTGTGCTACCCGCAAGGGAAATTCCCGGCGGTGCAGATCATTGTGCCCACTCCGCAGGGCCACTGGCCGTGGACCGAGGACGCTCCGGCCGGCTTCGCCGACTGGCAGCCGATACTGACGGTGAGCGGCGAGCCGGAAAGTTTCACCGAGGGTGATTGAGCATTCAATATACTGGGAGTAGCATTCCGCCTTGGGCTGTCTAGGACGATCGGAGGACCCCATGCCGGTCCAGCGGCTCAATCACGCTGTGCTGTATGTACGCAACGTGCCGAGGAGCGTCGAGTTCTATCGGGACGCGCTCGGATTCGCGCCCGTCGACCGTTACGACGGCTTTCCCGGCGCGGCGTTCCTGCGCGCTTCCGGCTCGACCAACGACCATGACCTCGGCCTGTTCCAACTCGGTGAACAAGCCGCTGACTCGCCGGCCGGCAGAACCGCAGTCGGCCTTTACCACCTCGCGTGGGAGGTCGACACCCTGGACGAACTGGACCGGATCCGGGGCCGGCTGCTGGAACTGGGCGCCCTGGTCGGCGCGTCGGATCACGGCACCACCAAAGCGTTGTACGCCAAGGATCCGGACGGCATCGAGTTCGAGGTGTCCTGGCTGGTGCCGGCCGACCAGATCACCGAGGCCGAGCTCAGCGTGCGCGGCGCGCGGCCGCTGGACCTCGCGGTGACCAAGATCCGCTACGGCGCGCGGACCAAGGGCGGCGTGGGCGTCTCAATCCCGGTTTGATCCCGCCTGACCGCGTGTCCTCCCGAGACGTGCGCACCTTCGGCCGTAAGGTCTCGAACTGATGTTCGTCGCTGACAGGTGGTGGGTGTGCGGGTGCTCGGCGTCGATCCCGGATTGACTCGGTGCGGCCTCGGCGTGGTGGACGGCGGCACCGGACGGGCCGTGCGGTGCGTGGCCGTCGACGTGCTGCGCACGCCGGTCGAGGCCGACTTGGCCGTGCGGCTGCTCCAGGTGTCCGAGGAAGTCGACCGCTGGCTGGACCGCTACCGTCCGGACGTGGTCGCGGTCGAGCGGGTGTTCAGCCAGTACAACGTCCGGACCGCGATGGGCACCGCGCAGGTCGGCGGCGTGGTCGCGCTGTCGGCCGCCCGCCGTGACCTGCCGGTCGCGTTCCACACGCCCAGCGAGGTCAAGGCCGCCGTCACCGGCTCCGGCCGGGCGGACAAGGCGCAGGTCACCACCATGGTCACCCGGTTGCTGAAGCTGGCCGAGAAACCCAGCCCGGCCGACGCGGCCGACGCCCTGGCGCTGGCCATCTGCCACCTCTGGCGGGCGCCGATGCGGGGCCGGCTGGCCGAGGCCGAGCAGCGGGCGCGGGAGTTGGCCCAGCACCACAAAGCCCGGTTGGCCGCTGCCGCCCGCGGTCGGACCGGAGCCGGCCGATGATCGCCTCGGTGCGCGGAAACGTGCTGGAGATCGGCTTGGACCACGCGGTGGTCGAGGTCGGCGGGGTCGGCTTCGAGGTGCGCACCACGCCGGGCACGCTGGCCGGGCTGCGCCGGGGCCAGGAAGCCCGACTGGTGACCACTTTGGTGGTGCGTGAGGATTCGCTGACCCTGTTCGGCTTCGCCGACGCCCAGGCCCGGGAACTGTTCGGGCTGCTGCAGACCGTCTCCGGGATCGGGCCGCGGCTGGCCCTGGCCACCCTGGCCGTGCTGGAGCCGGACGCGCTGCGCGCCGCGCTCGCCGAGGGCAACATCACCGCGCTCACCCAGGTTCCCGGCATCGGCCGCAAGGGCGCCGAGCGGTTGATCGTGGAGTTGCGGGACAAGGTCGGCGCGCTGCCCGGCACATCCGGCCCGACCGACGGCGGATCAGCGCCAGCCGGCGGATCGGTGCGCGCGGCGGTGGTGGAAGCGTTGCTGGGCCTCGGTTTCGCGGCAAAACAGGCCGAGTCCGCCGTCGATGGTGTGCTGGCCGGCAACGGCCATGGTCCGGATGACACCGCCGGCGTGCTGCGCCGCGCGCTGACCACCTTGGGCCGCAAACGATGACCGAGCCCGACACCGAAGTTGACGAGTCCGACGCCGAATTGTCCCCGCTGGCCCGGCCTTCGGAGACGGATGTCGAGTCGACCTTGCGGCCGCGCACCCTGGACGAGTTCGTCGGCCAGCCCAGGGTTCGCGAACAGCTGTCGCTGGTGCTCGAAGGCGCGCGGCGGCGCGGCGCGCCCCCGGACCACGTGCTGCTGTCCGGGCCACCCGGTCTGGGCAAGACCAGCCTGTCCATGATCATCGCCGCCGAGTTGGGCAGCGCCATCCGGATCACCTCGGGGCCGGCGCTGGAACGGGCCGGCGACCTCGCCGCGATGCTGTCCAATCTGGTCGAGGGCGACGTGCTGTTCATCGACGAGATCCACCGGATCGCCCGGCCGGCCGAGGAAATGCTGTACCTGGCGATGGAGGACTTCCGGGTCGACGTCGTCGTCGGCAAGGGGCCGGGCGCGACCAGCATTCCGCTGGACATCGCCCCGTTCACGCTGGTCGGCGCGACCACCCGGTCCGGCTCGCTGACCGGCCCGCTGCGCGATCGGTTCGGGTTCACCGCGCACATGGAGTTCTACGAGGCCGCCGAACTGGAACAGGTGCTGCGCCGGTCGGCCGCGATCCTGTCCGTCGACCTGCGGCCCGACGGCGGAATGGAGATCGCCGGCCGGTCCCGGGGCACGCCGCGCATCGCCAACCGGCTGCTGCGCCGGGTCCGCGACTACGCCGAGGTCCGCGCGGACGGCGCGGTTACCCGGGAGGTGGCCCGCGCCGCGCTGGAGGTCTACGACGTGGACGAGTTGGGCCTCGACCGGCTGGACCGAGCCGTGCTGGCCGCCCTGGTGCGGTCGTTCGGTGGCGGCCCGGTGGGCGTGTCGACGCTGGCCGTGGCGGTCGGCGAGGAAGCGACCACCGTGGAGGAGGTGTGCGAGCCCTATCTGGTGCGGGCCGGGATGCTGGCCCGGACGCCGCGCGGCCGGGTCGCCACCGCGGCCGCCTGGTCGCACCTGGGGCTGACGCCGCCGGCTACCGCGCTGCCAGACGCGCAGGGGCTGCCCGGAGGTGGACGGATGCCAGGGCTGTTCGACGAGTAGACTCACTGACCTGGCACTAGCGGTACGGATGCTTGCCGCGGGCACCACAAGTTGACGCGACACGTGACGTCAACATCGAATTGGAGATTACCGATGTCGACTCTTCTGCTCCCGCTACTTCTCGTGCTGATGATCGGCATGCTGTATCTCGGGACACGCAAGCAGAAGCGCCAGGCGCAGCAGCAGCAGAACATGCAGAAGTCGCTGTCCACCGGGGACCGGGTGATGACCACCTCGGGCCTGTACGGAACTGTGGTGCGCACCGACGACGACTCGATCGACATCGAGATCGCGCCGGGCATCACCACCACCTGGCTGCGCGCCGCCGTCCGGGAGAAGGTCGCCGAGACGGACGAGGACACCTACGAGGACGAGTCCGAGACCGAGGACACCGACGGCGTCGAGACGGAACAGGCGGAGTACAGCGGCAACGGGCACGAGCCGTCGTCGACCGCCGAGCTTGCCCCGCCGCTGGACCACCGCAAGTAAGACCGGCTCCGGCCGGAACCGCCGAACGGCCCATGACGCTGGCCTCACGTCGTTCGGAGTAGCCTGTGGCGCTACGCCTCACCCGTCGCCCGGGTGGGGCGTAGCAACATGCCGGCCACGTCCGCATAGCGTGCGGCGGGGAGGGCACCGAGAACGCTTCGAGGAGACCGACGCACCGTGGCACCGCCAGCTGGGCATATCCGCCCTGGTCGCTATCTGGGGACCTTCGCCGTCATCGTGGTCGCGCTGTACGCGTTGGTGTTCGGCACGGGCGACCACCAGCCGTCGCCGAAGCTCGGTATCGACCTCAAGGGCGGCACCACGGTCACCCTCACCGCGCGCACCCTCGACGGCAAGCCGCCGCCCCAGCAGGACTTGAACCAGGCGCAGCAGATCATCCAGTCCCGCGTCAACGGCCTGGGCGTCAGCGGCGCCCAGGTGGTGATCAACGGCAGCAACCTGGTGATCACCGTCCCCGGCGACCAGGGGCAGGAGGCCAAGACGCTCGGCCAGACCGCCCGGCTGTATCTGCGGCCGCTGCTGGCGCCGGAAGCGTCGGCAGCCCCGGCTCCGGCCGCGCCGACGACCACACCCAGCAAGACCACCACACCCACCCAGACAACCGCGCCCACCGCGAAGCCGGCCAGCCCCACAACCAGCCCCACCAAGGCGCAGGGGCTGGGCGCGCCGGGGCAGAACGGCGGTGTGGTGCTGGACGCCTACGCCGGCGCGGCCCCCACCAGCAACCCCCCGACGACGCCGAGCGGCGCCCCCACCACGACCCCGGGCGACATGGCGGGCATGCCCGGTATGGGGGACACGTCGACCGCGCCCACCGGCGCGGTCCCGATTCCACCGGCCTGGACCGGCGCCAGCAGCCCGTGCTACGGCGTCGACCCGCAGGTGCAGGCCACCCAGGCGCCGCTGACCGCCGCGGAGCAGGCCGCGCTGATCACCGAGTGCCGGGTGTTGCGGCAGACCACCGACACCACCGCGCAGCAGACCGCGCTGGGCTACCTGCACTGCGGCAACGCCCCATCGGGCCGGCCGTACTCGGACCCGTTGCTGGGCAACGACGATCCGACCAAGCCGCTGGTGGCCTGCTCCCAGGACGGCAAGACCAAGTACATCCTGGACAAGTCGATCATCTCCGGCACCGACATCAGTGACGCCAACTCCGGCCCCGACCCCAACGGCGCCGGCTACGTCGTCAACCTGACCTTCAACGGCCACGGCTCCGGTATCTGGGCCAGTTACACCGGCGCGCACAACACCGGCGGCTCGACCAACTCCAGCAGCGCCCCGCCGGCCGACTACGTCGCGTTCGTGCTGGACGGCCAGGTGGTGTCGGCCTCGGTGATCCAGAGCACGATCACCGGCTCCACCCAGATCAGCGGCAATTTCGACCAGACCGGCGCGCAGAACCTGGCCAACGTGCTCAAGTACGGCTCGCTGCCGCTGGCGTTCACCGTGTCCAACGCCAACTCCATTTCCGCGACGTTGGGCCTGTCCTCGTTGCAGTCCGGCCTGATCGCCGGCGGGCTCGGCCTGATCCTGGTCGTGCTGTACTGCCTGGCCTACTACCGGGCGCTCGGCGTGCTCACCGTGTTGTCGCTGGTCTTGTCCGGCATCACCGTGTACGCGGTGCTGGTGTTGCTGGGCCGCTGGATCGGCTACAGCCTGGACCTGGCCGGCATCGCCGGTTTCATCATCGCGATCGGCATCACCGCGGACTCGTTCGTGATCTTCTTCGAACGCCTGAAAGACGAGGTGCGGGAGGGCCGAACATTCCGGTCCGCGGTGCCCAGGGCGTGGGTGCGGGCGCGGCGCACGATCCTGGCCTCCGACGCGGTCAGCTTCCTGGCCGCCGTGGTGCTGTACGTGATCGCGGTCAGCGACGTGCAGGGCTTCGCCTTCACCCTCGGCATGTCGACGCTGCTCGACCTGCTGATCGTGTTCCTGGTGACCCATCCGCTGGTGGTGCTGGCGTCCCGGTCCAAGACCCTGTCCAAGCCGAGCATGTCCGGCCTGGGCGCGGTGCAGCGAGCCGGCGCCGCGCTTCGGGCCGCGAAGAACCCGGCGCCCGCCGCCGCCAAGGAGGCGTGAGCAATGACGACCGAGGCGAGCAGCGGCCAGACCGGCGGCCAGACCGGCGCCGCGAAGCCCGAGGGCACGCTCCACCGGCTCTACACCGGCACCGGCCTGATCGACATCATCGGCCGCCGGAAGTGGTTCTACGTCGTGTTCGGCGGGCTGGTGTTGATCTGCCTGCTGTCGATTGTGTTGCGCGGCTTCAACTTCAGCATCGAGTTCGTCGGCGGCACGCAGATCCAGCTGCCGTCGGTCGGCACGCACGGCACGATCAGCACCGACCAGGCCAAGAAGATCTTCTCGAACACGCTGAACACGGAACCGGCGTCCGTGCAGTCGGTCGGCAACGGCAACTCGGCGAGCATCCAGATCCACTCCGAGACGTTGACCAACGCGCAGGTCTCGCAGGTGGAAACCGCGCTGTTCCAACAGCTTCAGCCGCTGAACTCGTCCGGGCACCCGAGCCAGACGTCGATCAGCGACTCGGAGGTCAGCGCCGAATGGGGCTCGCAGATCTCCCAACAGGCGCTGATCGGCCTGCTGGTGTTCCTGGTGCTGGTCAGCATTTTCCTGGCTGTCTACTTTGAACCGAGAATGGCGCTGGCCGCGCTGGTGTCGCTGTTCAACGACATCATCGTGACGGCCGGCGTCTACTCGATCGTCGGCTTCGAGGTCACTCCGGCGACGGTGATCGGCCTGCTCACCATCCTCGGTTTCTCGCTGTATGACACGGTGGTGGTGTTCGACAAGGTCCGGGAGAACACCCGGGGGCTGCTCGGGCTGACTCGGCAGACTTTCGGCCAGGCGGCCAACCTTGCGGTGAACCAGACCCTGATGCGGTCCATCAACACCTCACTGATCGCCCTGCTGCCGGTGCTCGGCCTGCTGATCGTCGGCGTCGGCGTGCTCGGCGTCGGCACCCTGCAGGACCTGGCGCTGGTGCAGCTCGTCGGCATGCTGATCGCCGCGTTCTCGTCCATCTGCCTGGCCACTCCGCTACTGGTGGACCTGAAGATGCGCCAGCCCGCGTACCGGCAGCAGGCCCGGAAGGTGCTGGCCCGGCAGGAACTGGTCGCGAAGCGGGCCGCCGCCGCGGCGAGTGCCGGCGAGCCGGCGCCGGCCGAGGCCGACCTGGACGAGACGGCGGCGCGGGAGACGGCGTACGCGGCCAGCGTGCCGGCCCGGCACACACCGAAGTCCGCTCGCGCCGGACGCCCGTCCGGCAAATCCGGCCGCCCGTCCGGCAAGCGCCGACGGTAGGCGTCACCATGACGGGACTGGCGGACGCGTTCGCCCTGATGCGCGAGGTGCCCGACTTTCCCGAGCCGGGCGTGCTGTTCCGGGACCTTGGTCCGGTGTTCGCCGACGGCGCCGCGTTCCGCGTCCTCACCGACGCCCTGGCCGAGCGGGTTGATCCGGCGGCGGACGTGTTGGTCGCGGTCGAGGCACGCGGGTTCATCCTGGGCGCCGCGGTGAGCCGCGCCACCGGCCTGGGTGTGGTGCCGGTGCGCAAGCCCGGCAAGCTGCCGGTGGTGGCGCGATCCGTGTCGTACCAACTGGAATACGGCACCACCTCGCTGGAACTGCCGGCCGGCCTGCTGCGCCCCGGACAGCGCGCGGTGATCGTGGACGACGTGCTGGCCACCGGCGGCACCGTGGCGGCGACCCGTGAGCTGATGGACAGCGCCCAGGTGAGTGTCGCCGGGGTGGTGGTGGCGATCGAGCTGGTCGCGCTCGGCGGCCGGGCCAGGCTGACCGGCCTGCCCGTGCACGCCCTCGCCGCGCTGTAACCTGCGGTAAAACCCTCATCAACACAGCGTGTGCCCTGGTGGGCCGCTGGAACACCCCGTCCTACCGGGGAGTTATCCTCGGTTACCGGGACCACTTCCCGGCAGCATCCGGCGTTCAGACCGGATGACAGTCGCAATATCGGGAGCGTGGGTGAGTCAGGACGTCGAACCCGGAGTCGTCTGGGACGCGGAGGAGCCGTCAGCGGCGCGTCCGCCGTCGGCGACCCGCAGGGTGCGCGCCCGACTGGCCAGGCGGATCACCGCGCAGCGGGCGGCCCCGGTGAAACAGGTGCTGGAGCCGCTGGCGGCTGTCCACTGTGGTCTGCACCCGGGTGCGGATCTGGGGCTGCTGCAACGCGCCTACGACGTGGCCGAGACCCTGCACCGGGACCAGCGGCGCAAGTCCGGCGACCCGTACATCACCCATCCGCTCGCCGTCGCCACCATCCTCGCCGAGCTGGGCATGGACACCACCACGCTGGTCGCCGCGTTGCTGCACGACACCGTGGAGGACACCGACTACTCGGTGGACGCGCTGTCCGCCGACTTCGGCGACGAGGTCGCGCACCTGGTCGACGGAGTGACCAAACTGGACAAGGTGCGGCTGGGTAGCGCCGCCGAGGCCGAGACCATCCGCAAGATGGTCATCGCGATGGCCCGCGACCCCCGGGTGCTGGTGATCAAGCTGGCCGACCGGCTGCACAACATGCGCACCATGCGGTTCCTGCCGCCGGAGAAGCAGGCGCGCAAGGCCAAGGAGACGCTGGAGGTGCTGGCTCCGCTGGCGCATCGGCTGGGCATGGCCACCGTCAAATGGGAGCTGGAGGACCTGGCGTTCGCCATCCTGCAACCCAAGAAGTACGACGAGATCGTCCGGCTGGTGGCCAACCGGGCGCCGTCCCGGGACATCTATCTCCGCCAGGTGGTCGCCGAGCTGTCCGAGCAACTGGGCGGCGCGCGGATCGAGGCGAAGGTCGAGGGCCGGCCGAAGCACTACTACTCGATCCACCAGAAGATGATCATCCGCGGCCGGGATTTCGATGACATCCACGATCTGGTCGGGGTGCGCATCCTGGTCAACGACGTGCGGGACTGCTACGCGGTGATGGGCGTGGTGCACTCGCTGTGGCAGCCGATGCCCGGCCGGTTCAAGGACTACATCGCACAGCCCCGGTTCGGCGTCTACCAGTCGTTGCACACCACCGTGATCGGCCCGGACGGCAAGCCGCTGGAAGTGCAGATCCGTACCCAGGAGATGCACCGCACCGCCGAGTACGGCATCGCTGCGCACTGGCGGTACAAGGAGACCAAGGGCACCCACAACGGCCGGTCCGTCGAGGTCGACGAGATGGCCTGGATGCGGCAGTTGCTGGACTGGCAGCGTGAGGCCGCCGACCCCGGTGAGTTCCTGGAGTCGCTGCGCTACGACCTGGCCACCCGGGAGATCTTCGTCTTCACCCCCAAGGGCGATGTGGTCACCCTGCCGGCCGGCTCGACCCCGGTCGACTTCGCCTACGCCGTGCACACCGAGGTCGGCCACCGGTGCATCGGCGCGCGGGTCAACGGCCGGCTGGTCGCGCTGGAACGCAAGTTGGAGAACGGCGAGGTCATCGAGATCTTCACCTCGAAGGCCGAGGGCGCCGGTCCCAGCCGGGACTGGCTGTCGTTCGTCGCCTCGCCGCGTGCCAAGACCAAGATCAAGCAGTGGTTCGCCAAGGAGCGGCGCGAAGAGGCGATCGAGGCCGGCAAGGACGCGATCAGCAAGGAGGTCCGCCGGGTCGGGCTGCCGTTGCAGCGGCTGGTGTCCGCCGACTCGATGACCGCGCTGGCCCGCGAGATGCGCTACCCGGACGTCACCGCGCTGTACGCGGCGATCGGCGAGGGACAGGCGTCCGGCCGGCATGTGGTGCAGCGCCTGGTGGCGCTGCTCGGCGGCGTCGAGCACGCCGAGGACGAGCTGGCCGAGCGCGCCACCCCGTCGACGATCACCCGGCGGCGCGCGTCTACGGACGCGGGTGTGGTGGTCAAGGGCACCAGCGAGGTGTGGATCAAGCTGGCCCGCTGCTGCACGCCGGTGCCTGGCGACGAGATCCTCGGTTTCGTCACCCGCGGCGGCGGGGTCAGCGTGCACCGCACCGACTGCACCAACGCCGACGAGCTGCGCGCCTCGCCGGAGCGACTGGTCGAGGTCGAGTGGGCGCCGTCGGCGTCCTCGGTGTTCCTGGTCGCGATCCAGGTGGAGGCGCTGGACCGGCACCGGCTGCTGTCCGATGTGACCAAGGTGCTCGCCGATGAGAAGGTCAACATCCTGTCCGCGAGCGTGGCCACCAGCCGGGACCGGGTCGCCGTGAGCCGGTTCTCCTTCGAGATGGGCGATCCGAAACACCTTGGCCATGTGCTGAAAGCGGTGCGCAACGTCGAAGGCGTGTACGACGTCTACCGGATCACCTCAGCCACCTAGGCGCGCTCAGGTCCTGGTGAGGGCGACGGACCAGGCCTGCGCTCCGTCGGGGTCGATGGTGATGTCGATCGTGGCGGGTTCGATCGAGTCGACCTGCCAGCCGTCGGCGAACGCGGCGATGATCTCGTCCCGGGAGACCCGGCGCGGCCCCCAGTTCCCCGGCTGCCGGTCGCTGAAGCAGAGCACGAAATAGCGGCTGCCCGCCGAGATCCGCCAGCCGGCGGGCGTCCTGACGGACAAACCGCGCGGCGAGGCCCCGGTCGCGTGCCTTCTGCCGCGCGGTGTCCAGCGCGTTGGACGCGAGATCGACCCCGGTGGCGTCCAGTCCGAGGCCGGCGGCCAGCAGCGTGTGCTCACCGGTGCCGCAGCCGGCATCCAGAACCCGGCCGCGAATCGCGCCGGCTTCGGCGAGGGCGAGAAATGCGGACTGTGGCCGGCCGATGTCCCACGGCGGCCGGTCGCCGGCATAGGAATCCTCGGGCGTGCGCCCGGCGTGCTGCGAGAAAGCGGGTGTGTCAGCCATAACGCCAAGCTATCGAGGCACTGGCCGGTCGACATCCTGGCGACTGATCATTATGCCGGGTCGCCCAACCGGACCATGGCCCGGTGGACCTGTTCGCGGCTCAGCGGCGGGTGCTGGCCGTGCTGGTGACGTGGGACCGGTTCGGCCCGTACTCGCACTGACCGCGCTCAGCCGCCGAACTCGGCAGCGTGCTCGGCGGCCCACTCGGCGAAGGTGCGGGCTGGCCGCCCGAGCAGTACTTCCACCGTGTCCGAGTGCGGTCCGGCGTCCTCGACGCGGTCGGCCAGGTAGCCGAGCAGTCGGTCGGGCGCGTCCGGCGGAGCGCCCAGGGCGAGCATCGCCGCGCGGACGTGCTCGGGCGCGACCTCCTGCCATGTCAGGTCCCGGCCGATCGCCTGGCCGATGATCGCAACCCTGTCCCGCTGGCTCAACGACTCTGGGCCACTAAGCACATAGGACTGTCCAATGTGTCCTTCGGTCACCAGCGCCCGGGCTGCGACCGAAGCCACGTCGTGCTCGTGGACCGGCCAGGTGGCGGAGTTGCCGTAGGCGCCGCGAACAACGTCACCGGCGTTGATCTGCCCGGCCCAGATCCGGTTGTTGGCGGCGAAGTCGGTGCACCGCAGGAGTGTCCATTCCAGACCCGACGCGACGGCGGCGTCCTCCACCGCGCGGAACTCGTCGGCGAACCGCCGATATCCGCCGCCATGCGACACCGTCGCCGCGGACAGCACAACGACCCGCGTCGCGCCCTGCTCGGCGGCCCGCTTCAGCAATCCGGCCGTACCGTCGCCGACCGCACGCGGGCTGATCAGCACCGCCCGCACTCCCGGCAGCGCGAGATCGGGATCGGCGCGCAGCACGTCCGCGCCATCGGGCAGGACCGCGGTGGCCGGATCGCGGGTGACCGCCGCGACGAACTGCCCGTCCGCCAGCAGCAGCCGCACCACCTCACGGCCGACGTTGCCGGTGGCTCCGGTGATCAAGATCATGACATGCCCCTCTCGTCCGCACCCGTGGCGAGGTACGTTGACCTCTGTATGTCGTACGGTACGAGGAGCATATCATATGAGTTCCATATCATCGGGAGGCGAGAAGCCGATTCCGCGACGGTTGATCGGTGAGATCAGGGACTCGCTGCGTGAGCTGAGCATGCAGCTCTCGCTGCTCAATCACCAGGTCAGCGCCCACATCGAGCTTCGCCCGGTGGACCTGAACTGTCTGGACGTCATCTCCCGGCACGGGCCGCTGGGTCCTAGCGAACTGGCTCGCCGATCTGGGCTGCACCCGGCCACCGTGACCGGAATCCTCGACCGGTTGGAACGAAGCGGCTGGGTGGCGCGCGACCGGGACCCGGACGACCGCCGCGCCGTGGTGGTTCGGCCACTGCGCGACCGGAGTGCGGAGCTGATGCGGTTGTACGCCGGCATGAACTCGTCGGTGGCCGAGATCTGCGCCAGCTATCGCGAGGACGAACTGCGCGTGCTCGCCGACTTCCTGCGCCGCACGGCCTCCGCCGGCCGACGGGCTACCGAGGAACTGGCCGAGGGTCGTGCTGACGGATAGCGGTCACCCGAGCCTTACAACTTGCACCGTGTCAGCTCGCCCACGTAACTCCGCTGCTGTTTCTCTGCCGGGTGGCGAGTTGGCACCCGCAGGCCGTGTCACAAGTCGTCCGCAGACTGGTTCGCATTGTCAGCTGCGGCCTGCGGTCTCCACGGATCAATGCCTTCCAAGCGCACAGCGCCCACTCGCCCGTTGAACCGCGCGATGACGTACAGCACATAGCCGTCGCTGTGTTCCCGACGCTGATTGTTTTGCGCCCATGTCACCGCTTCGCTGACCGAACATCCAGTCAGCCGGTACATCGCGGTGGAGAACATGCTTTTCTCGGCCGTCGCCTGCTCGATACTCGGCCGGTAGAACAGGACGCGAAACTCCGGCTCGTCCGCTTCCCAGGAGATATCTCGGGGATCTACCAGATCCGCCGATATGTGTTTATCGACACGCGGTGACTCGTTGGGAGGTCGCTGGATTGGATCCACTCGTTCCGCCTGCGTTCACATCGGGCCGGAGCGGAGCAGGTCAGGACACCTGGGCCTGCTGGATGGTCACGGTCTGCTTGGGCTTGCCGTCCTGGGTAGAGCTCTGGCCGGTGGACGGGTCGGTGCCCGGCGTGATCCCGTTCGCCGCGATCTTGTCCAGGGTGGTCAGGCCGGCGCCGCTGGTCGCGCCGAAAACCGCGTAGTCCGGCGGCAACTGCGAGTCGGCGTAGATCAGGAAGAACTGGCTGCCGCCGGTGTTGGGCTGTCCGGTGTTGGCCATCGCGATCACTCCACGCGGATAGATCGAGGACGCCGTTCCGCTGCTGGGGTCGGTCGGTCCCGCCTTGAGGTTGGTCGGCTTCTCGTCCGGAATCGTGTAGCCCGGACCGCCGGTGCCCTGGCCGGTCGGGTCGCCGCACTGCAACACCTTGAGGGTGGGGTACGCCGTTTCCCGGTGGCAGTTGGTGTTGTCGTAGAACTTGCCCGACGCGAGGTGTAGGAAGCTCTGCACGGTGCAGGGCGCCGCGGCGCGGTCGAGGGTCAGCGGGATGTCGCCGAAGTTGGTGTGCAGCGTGATCGAGACGGTGCCGGTCTTCGGGGTTGGGTTCGGGTCCGCCGGGACGCCGACGGTCTTGCCGGCCGGCGCCGGGGTCCCCGGCGTCGTCGTGTACTTGCACGGGCCGGTGGTCGGCACTCCCGGGTTGCTGGTCGTGGTGGGCGCTGCGCTCGTCGTCGAGGACGGGCTGGCCGCGGACGCCGTGGAATTGCTGTGGCCCATGGTGACCAGCAGGTAGACGCCGCCGACGACGATGACCACCGCGAGCACGGACGAGATGATCGTGATCGTCCGGCGTCGCTTGGTCCGCGCGGCGCGGTTCGCCAACTGGCGCTCCAGCTTCCGCTTCGCGGCCTGGCGGCGTTGCTCGTTGCTGGGCACGTCGGTTCTCCCGAGGATCGCAGGCACCCGGCGCGCGGTGCGCGTCCTACCGCCACGCGCCGCGCCGGAGCACCCAAGCCAAACACTGCGGCCCGCAGTCTAGGGCGACGACCTGTGAATACTGTGTGGTGGGCGGCCCTCGGTACGCTGGGCCGGTCCGCGCAGGTGATTGTGGGAGGTCAGATCGTGCTGGTCGTCGGGTTTCCGGTCGGGGCGCTGCAGGCCAACTGTTACCTGCTCGCAACCGACGCCGGTGAGCCGTGCGTCATCGTCGATCCCGGCCAGGACGCCGTCGAGCCGATCAACGAGGCGCTGCGCGAGCACCGGTTGTCCCCGGTCGCCGTGCTGCTCACCCACGGGCATTTCGACCATATGTTCTCGGTCACGCCGGTGTGCGACGGAAACGACGTGCCGGCCTGGATCCATCCCGAGGACCGTGGGCTGCTCACCGATCCGCTGCGCGGGATGAGCGCGGACGCGGCGTCATTTTTCGGCGGCCGGTTCACCCTGCGCGAGCCGGCCGAGGTGCGTGCGCTGTCCGACGGCGTCGAACTGGATCTGGCCGGATTGCGGCTGACCGTCGACCACACGCCCGGCCACACCGGGGGCTCAGTGGTGTTCCGCTCCGGAACCGAGGACGGCGGCCGGTTGATGATCTCCGGCGACACCCTGTTCGCCGGTTCCATCGGCCGCACCGACCTGCCCGGCGGCGACTCGAATCAGATGGTCGAGTCGTTGCGGGACAAGGTGCTTCCGCTGCCCGACGACACCGTGGTGCTGCCCGGCCACGGACCGTCCAGCACGATCGGCCGCGAGCGGACCAGCAACCCGTTCCTGCTCGGCCTGGACGACCTGCCGCAAGCCGGGCCGCGCCGAGGATTGTGATCTTGCTTACCTGGCCGGCTGGCGTTACGAGTCGTACCGGCCGCCGAAGAACACCTGAACCTCGGTGATCCGGCCGTCGCGGACGGTCAGGAACTCGGCGTTCCGGTACACCTCACCGGTCTTCAGCTCGTACTCGTACAGTGCGAAAACACCGTCGTCGGCGGTGGGCGTCACCTCCAGGATCTTCTGCCACCGCAGCCGATCCGTCGTGGGGAAGCAACGTTCGAAGTAGCTGGCCCGGTCGATGTGGTCGTCCTGCGGGCTGGTGAAGCTGAAGTCGTCGGCGATCAGTCGTTCGGCGGCCGCCCGGTCTTGGGTCTGGTAGCCGGCGAAGATGGCCCGAACCACGTCTACGTTCGTCATCGTCCCATCCTCTCTGTCCATTGTGGTCTGTTGGTGGCCGGTCTGGTCAGCAGTAGAAAAGGTGGTCAGGGCGGACGCGAGATCGGCCGCCGGGATGCCGTGCCAGCGGCCGGGCAGGCTGCGGTGGGCGCCGTGGGGGATGGCCGCGCCGACGGCGGCGGCCCAGGCGGTCCGCCGGACGAGAAGCCGTACCCGAACACCGAACCGCCGGCCTCGGCGATCAGCGCCGCCAGGTCGTCAACTTCCCGGTCCACCGTGTGGGGCGGGGTGTCGGTGCTCTGGCCGCGTCCCCGCCGGTCGTAGCTGAACACGGTGAAGACCGGGCGCGCGCCGCGAACTCATCGCTCGTCCGCCCACGGCGCCCGGCAGGCCTCACCGGAGCTGAAGCCCTGTTCGGTGATGCCGAGCGCGGAGTACATCCGGGAGCGCATGTTCTCGTGGCCGATCAGGTACGTCAGCTCTACCACCCCGGCGCGGCCGAACCGCCGGTGCAGATCGGCCACCTGCTCGTCGGTGACCGTCGGCGGCGTGGCCGTGACCGAGTCGGCGTACTCGATCACGGCCCGCTCGTCCTCGCTGTACTTCGGCGAGGTGGCGTAATCGCCGATCTGTTTGAGCTGGTCAACATCCAGGCCGGCGAGCCGGTGCAGCATGGTGCCGAAGTCCACGCACCACGAGCAGCCGACCGTCCAGGCCACCCGGTACACCGCGAGATCGCGGATGTTGGCCGGCAGCCCGGTGGCCGCCTTGCCCGCCGCCATCTCGTGCAGTGCGCTGGCGAAGAACAGCTTGCGGTGGTTGGCGGTGACCGCGAACGGCTCCGGCACCTCGCCGAAGCGCCGCTTGGCGTACCAGTAGGACAGTTTGACCAGCGGGCCGGCCTGACCGGGGGAGACCGCGGTGACGCGGGACATGGGGGACCTCCTCGATGAGTTCGTCATGCCTAGGACGAGTCGCGGCCTGAGAACGTGACAGCGGACGTGACACCGGACCGCTAACCTGGTTGCGCCGTGGCCCGCGGGCGGTTGTACAGGCGCTTCGCCCACAGGTACGAGAGCAGGGCGATGGCGGCGCACCAGGCGATGGCGAGGATCGCGTTGTCGCCGATCGGGGTGCCCATCAGCAGCCCCCGCAGCGTCTCGTTGACCGGCGTGAACGGCTGGTACTCGGCGAACCAGCGCAGTCCGGTCGGCATCGACGCGGTGGGGACGAAGCCGCTGCCCAGGAACGGCAGCAGCATCATGAACATCGGCGTGTTGCTGGCGCTCTCCACGCCCTTGGCGACTAGGCCTAGCGCGACCGACAGCCAGGTGAGCGCGAAGGAGATCATCACCAGCACGCCGATGGCCCCGAGCCAGGCGAGCGGGCTGGCGGTGGGCCGGAATCCGATCAGCAGCGCGACGCCGAACACCACGGCGATGCTGAGCACGGCCTGGATGACGCTGCCCAGCACATGGCCGGTCAGCACCGAGGCCCGGGAGATCGCCATGGTGCGGAACCGGGCGATGATCCCCTCGGTCATGTCCATGGCCACGGATATCGCGGTTCCCTGCGCGACCGAGGCGACGGTGAGCAGCAGGATGCCGGGAGCCACATAGTTGGCGTAGGCGGTGCGACCGCCGGACAGGCCGCCGAGCCCGGCGCCGAGCGTCCCGCCGAAGACGTAGACGAACAGCAGCATGAAGACGACCGGCATGCCGAGGAGTAGCACGGTGACCGACGGATAGCGCACCATCCGCCGGAGGTTGCGGCGCAGCATCGTCGCCGAGTCGCTGACGGTGTAGGTGAGGGTGCTCATCGCTGGCTGGCTTTCTCCGCGGTGGGGTGGCCGGTGACGGCGAAGAAGACGTCATCCAGATCGGGGGTGTGGATCGACAGCGCGTCGACCTCGATCGACGCGTTGTCGAGTTGGGCGAGCAGGCCGCGCAGTGACCGCACATTGCCGTCGCTGGGCACCTGCAAGGTCAGGTTCTCGTCATCGCGCGAGACTGAGCCGATGCCGTCACCGATGGCCCGCGCGGCGGATTCCAGCTCGGGCGCCTCGGCGAAGCGCAACCGGATGTGCCCGCCGGGGATGCGCCGTTTGAGCTCCTCGGCGGTGCCCTCGGCGACCAGCCGGCCGTGGTCCAGGACCGCGATCCGGTCGGCGAGCTGATCAGCCTCCTCCAGTTGCTGTGTGGTGAGGAAGATGGTGACGCCGTCGGCGGCAAGACCGCGGATGATCTGCCACATGGTGCGCCGGCTGCGTGGATCGAGCCCGGTGGTCGGCTCGTCCAGGAAGACCAGCCGTGGGTTGCCGACCAGGGTCATCGCCAGGTCAAGCCGCCGCCGCATGCCGCCCGAGTACGTCCCGGCTGATTTCTTCGCCGCATCGGCCAGATCGAAATGGTCGAGCAGTGCCGTGGCGCGGGCTCGGCCGGCGCGGCGGCCCAGATGGTGCAGATCCGCCATCAGGAACAAGTTCTCCTCGCCGGTGAGCAGGCCGTCCACCGCCGAGAACTGGCCGGTGACACCGATCGCGGCGCGCACCCCGTCGGGATCTCTGGCCAGATCGTGGCCGGCGACCCGGACCTCGCCGCGATCGGCGGTGATCAGCGTGGACAGGATCTGGACGATCGTTGTCTTGCCAGCGCCGTTGGGGCCGAGCAGCGAGAAGATCGTCCCTTCGGCGACGGTCAGGTCGACGCCGTCGAGCACCACGGTGTCGCCGAAGGATTTCCGCAGTCCGGTGACCGAAATCGCCAGCCGGTCCGAGTTGGTGGTCGTCATTGGTTCTCCTTGGTCTCGTTCTTTCTCGCGTTCAGTTCGGTTCCGGCACGGCGGCCCGGCGGATCACGATGTCGCCGAAACTGGTGCGGGCGTGGATTTCGGCGGTCTGGTCGGCCGGCCCCGGGTCCTCTGTGGAGTCGAGGTCGTTGCGCACCCGGCCGAAACCTGTGGACACATCCAGCCGGGCGGCGGTGCCGGCCTGGATGCCGATCTCGATCTGGCCGTGCGCTGTCCGCAGCACCGACGACCCGCAGGCGACACCGCCGATCCGCAGGTCGCCATTGGCGGTGTTGGCGGTGACACCAGCTTGGGCGTGGTCGACGGCGATATCGCCGTTGGACGCGCTGATCCGCAGGTCGCCGTCGACGCCGCCGATCCAGGAGTCGCCGTTGCTGTTCTTGATCACTGCGGCGCCGTCGATCTGGTGCAGCCGCAGCCGGCCGGACCCGGTGGTGATCTCGGCGTTGCCGGCCACCCGGTCGATCTCGATCGCGCCGCTGCCGGTCCGCAGGTCGAGTGCGCCGGTGTGGCTGAACTCGATGTCGCCGACGCCGGTTTTCAGCCGAACCGCGCCGAGGCGCCCCACGCCGTGGAACGCGGCGATCCCGGCGGCAGCGCGCACGTCCGAGCCGGCCGGCAGATCGATGGTCACGTCGACCGACCCCGGTTTGCTGAACAGGCTGACAGCGCGCTGTTTCGCGGCCTTGACCAATAGTTGGCCGGCTGCGTACTCGACGCGGACCTGTTCGGCGGCCCGCACATCGGGATCGTGGGACGGGTCGGTCGGGCGTACTTCCACCACGGTGTCGGTGCGCTCGCCGGCGGTGATCCGGGCGTCGCCGACGCCGAGGTCGATCGCGACCGAAATCGGTTCGGGAGTAGCGAAAGTGGGCATGATGGTCTCTCCTGATTGGTGGCAAGTCGGGTCGGATGGCCAGGGCGCTAGCGCACCCAGCCGGTGTAGCGATCGCCTCTGGTCGGGGTGCGCCGCGCGGCCGGACGGCCGCGGATGTCGGACTCCAGCGATGCGGCCGCTGCGCGGACGAGCCAGGCGTTCACCGAGAGGCCGGCCTGGCCGGCCGCCTGCTCGATCCGGTTCTTGAGTGCTTCGGCCAGCCGGACGTTGATCCGCGTCATCGGCCCTTCGTCACTCTCCGGGGGCACCGGCGGCGGGGCGTCCTCTGTGGACTGTTCGGACTCGCTGAACGAGTGCTCCAGGGCCGGGGGCAGCACGACGAAGGTGGGTTCGCCGGACCGGAGCCGGAGGTCGACCGAGCCCGGCGCCAGATCGCGGGTGATCTCGTCCGCGGCGGCCGACAGCGCGTTGAGCAGGGCGAGCCGAATGCCCGACTCCAGTGGCGCGGTCAGCCGCTCGGCCAGCGCGCGGGACTCGTCTCCGCCGGCTTCGGCGGCTACCGCGAGCTGCTGGCGGAGAGCGTCGACGTAATACGTGAGATCCATGGGTGCCACTATGGCATCACTCTGGCACATATACAAGCCAGTTCGGCACCACAATGTGCCACAGTGGCACACTGGATGACATCGCGCCTTGACAGATGATCGAACATGTGTTCGACTATGGTCATGAGGTGGGACGAGCAGAAGCCGGATGACCAGCGGGAGCAGGGCCAGCAGGCCCTGCCCGGCGTCGGAGAGTTGGTGCGCAGTGTGCGGGCGCCGGAGTTCGCCGGCGTGGTCTTCCATGAGGTTCGGGCGCGGTCGGTGCTGAACAAGGTGCCGTCGTCCTCGTCCATGCCGTTCGGCTGGACGGTCAACCCGTACCGGGGCTGTTCCCATGGCTGTGCCTACTGCCTGGCCGGGGACACTCCGGTCCTGATGGCCGACGGTCGCACCACACCGATCGCGGACCTGCGGGTCGGCGACAAGATCTACGGCACTGTCCGAAGTGGTCATTACCGGCGCTATGCGCCCACGACAGTGCTGGCGCACTGGGCCACGGTGAAACCCGCCTATCGGATCACGCTCGCGGACGGCACCCAGCTGACCGCCAGTGGCGACCACCGTTTTCTCAGCGACCGGGGTTGGAAGCACGTGCTCGGCCGGTCGGGTGGCGCGGGGCAACGACCGCACCTGACCACGGGCAACAAACTGATGGGCACCGGCGGGTTCGGGCCGCCGCCCCCCGACACCGCCGACTACCGGCGCGGCTACCTGTTCGCGATGATCCGCTCTGGCGGCCGCGCCGATCCGGAGGCGTTGGACCGAAGCCGGGCCTATCTCGCCGGTTTCGGCATCGCGGAGAGCAGCACGCTCATCGAGTGGCCCATCGTGCGCGGTGACGACTGGACGAAGGGCTTTCTGGCCGGCATCTTCGACGCCGAGGGCCGTTGCTCACGGAGCACCCTGCGGATCGGCGCCGCCGATCGGGACATTCTCGATGGCATCGCGCTCGCCTTGAAGAAGCACGACTTCGAGCACGTGATCGAGGATCGTGGCCGGTTGAACGGACGGTGCACCGTCCGGCTGACCGGCGGTCTGCCCGAACGCCTGCGGTTCTTCCACCTCACCGACCCGGCCGTCACCGGAAAGCGATCGATCGACGGCATCGCGCTGAAGTCCACCGCGCGGCTCGGCGTGACCGGCATCGAGCCGCTGGGTCGCGAACTGCCGATGTTCGACATCACCACCGGCACCGGCGACTTCATCGCCAACGGCGTGGTCAGTCACAACTGCTTCGCCCGCAACAGTCACACCTATCTGGACCTGGATGCGGGCCAGGATTTCAACAGCCAGATCGTGGTCAAGGTCAACGCGGTCGAGGTGCTCGCCAGTCAGTTGCGACGGCGGACCTGGGCCAGGGAACACGTGGCGATGGGCACGAACACCGATCCCTACCAGCGAGCCGAGGGGCGTTACGAGTTGATGCCCGGCATCGTCGGCGCGCTGGCCCGGTCGGGCACGCCGTTTTCCATTCTCACCAAGGGCACCGTGCTGTCCCGTGATCTTCCGCTGCTCGCGGCGGTCAGCCGGGATGTGTCGGTCGGCGTCGGAGTGTCGATCGCGCTGCTGGACCGCGATCTCCAGCGCAGCGTGGAACCCGGCACGCCGAGCCCGCACGCCCGGTTGGAACTGGTCCGCCGGGTTCGGGACGCCGGCCTGCCGTGCGGGGTGTTCGTCGCGCCGGTGCTGCCCCGGCTGACCGACTCGGTCGAGGCGTTGGACGGTCTGCTCGCCGCCATCGCCGAGGCCGGCGCGACCGGGGCGACGGTGTTGCCGCTGCATCTGCGGCCCGGCACCTTGGAGTGGTTCGCCGCCTGGCTGCGCCGGGAGCATCCGGAACTGGCCGGCGAGTACCGGAACCTGTTCGCCCGCGGCAGTTATGTCGACCGGCGGTACCGCCGGATGCTGGCCGAGCGGGTCGGCCCGTTGCTGCGCCGGCACGGTTTGGCGCCGAGGGTGCGGCGCCGGATCGTCGCCGACGGAGCTATCGGCTCGGCCATCGCGGCTGCCGATGATGAGCCGGTGTGGCCGTCCGGCAGCCTGCCCGCCGAGGCGCCAGGAGAGGCGGTGGTGAGCCAGGGCCAACTCGAACTTCTCTAGCGCCGGCGCCGCAACGGCTCCTCGGGTTACGGTTTGCCAAGACGCAGACCACGTCCGTGCCGATTGACGGGGGGAAGATGTCGACTCACGGTCCCGATCCGGAACAGCCGATATCCCGCGAGGTGCTGCTCGACGCGCAACTGGAGCAGGCCAAGAACACCCAGCACGTCGAGGTCCGGCGGATCACGATCGCGCCCGGCCACGGTGTCGGTGTCCATGTGCACAACGGTCCGGTGGTCGGCAGCATCGTCCGGGGCTCCGTCGTGTTCCAGGTCGACGGCGAGCCGGAATCGGTGCTCCGGCCCGGCGACGTGTTCTTCGAGCCGGAGGGCGCACGCATCCTGCGGTTCGACGCGCGCGACGACGGAGTCACGTTCCTCGGGTACTTCCTGCTCAGCGCCGGGCAACAGCCGGACATCAGCTATCCGGACAGGTAGGGCCAGCCAGAAAGCCAGAGCCAGGTGTGGACAGTAAAAGTCAGGCTTGACTGTTTGTTTGTTCTGGTGGCACGCTCGGTGGCGTGGTGGTGCAGGAGCGGCAACGCCAGGCCGACCGCAGCCGGGAGACCCGTCGCAAGCTGATGGAGGCGACGGTCGACTGCCTGGTGGAGCGGGGCTGGTCGGGCACGACGACGGTGCTGGTCGCGGAGCGGGCCGGGGTGTCCCGTGGCGCGCAACTGCACCACTTCCGCACCCGGGGCGAACTGGTCGCGGCGGCCGTCGAGCACGTCGGCACGGTCGGCGTGGGGGACATGATCGCCCGCGCCGAGGCGCTGAGTGGAAGCCGGGACCGCACCCGGGCGGTGGTGGAGTTCATCACCGAGTTCTTCGCCAGCCCGCTGTTCACCGCTGCGCTGGAACTGTGGGTGGCGGCTCGCACCGATCCGTCGCTGACCGAGCTCGTGGTGCCGTTGCAGGCGCGGTTGGGTCGGGAGTGCCATCGGATCGCGGTCGAGCTGCTCGGCGCGGACGAGTCGCGACCCGGTGTCCGCGAAGCGGTGCAGGCGACCCTGGACCTGGCGCGCGGTCTGGCGCTGGCCAACCAGCTGACCGACGACAGCCGGCGCCGGCGGCGGATCGTCGCGCAGTGGGCCGACATGCTGGACCGGGCGCTGCGGGAGGCGCGATGAGCACGACGGCCGAAACCAGGCCGGACAACGCCCGGGAGATCCGCCCGTTGCGGATCGGCAACGCGTCCGGCTTCTACGGCGACCGGTTCGCCGCGATGCGGGAGATGCTCACCGGCGGTCCGCTGGACGTGCTCACCGGCGACTACCTGGCCGAGCTGACCATGCTGATTCTCGGTCGCCAGCGGCTGGCCGACCCGAAGGCCGGCTACGCCAGGACATTCCTCAAGCAGCTGGAGGAATGTCTTGGCCTCGCAACGGATCACGGCGTGCGGATCGTCAGCAACGCCGGCGGCCTGAACCCGGCCGGGCTGGCCGAGGCCGTGAGCGCGCTGGCCGACCGGCTCGGCTTGGCCGTCCGGGTCGGCTACGTGACCGGCGACGACCTGCGCGACCGGGCCGGCGAGCTGGGCTGGCCGGAGGCGTTGACCGCGAACGCCTACCTCGGCGGCTGGGGCATCGCGGAATGCCTGCGTGCCGACGCCGATGTGGTGATCACCGGTCGAGTCACCGACGCCTCGCTGGTGGTCGGCCCGGCGGCGGCGCACTTCGGTTGGCGGCGCGCGGATTTCGACGCGCTGGCCGGGGCGACGGTGGCCGGGCACGTGCTCGAGTGCGGCGCGCAGGCCACCGGCGGCAACTTCTCCTTCTTCACCGAGTTGGGCGACCTCGGCCGTCCCGGCTTCCCGATCGCCGAGGTGCACGCCGACGGTTCCGCGGTGATCACCAAGCATCCGGACACCGGCGGCGCGGTGAGCGTGGAAACCGTGACCGCGCAACTGTTGTACGAGATCGGCGGCCCGGCCTACTTCGGCCCGGACGTGACCGCCCGATTCGACACCCTCACCCTGGCCGCCGACGGACCGGACCGAGTGCGGATCGCCGGCGTCCGCGGCGAGTCGCCGCCCAATTGCCTCAAGGTCGCCGTCAACACCCTCGATGGCTTCCGCAACAGCGTCACCTTCGTCCTCTGTGGACTCGACATCGAGGCCAAAGCCGAGCTGGTACGCGGTCAGCTCGGCGGCGAGGACGTCACCTGGACGCTGGCCAGGGTCGACCGTCCGGACGCGGACACCGAGGAGACCGCGAGCGCCCTGCTGCACGCCACCGTCCGGACGCCCGACGCCCAGCGGGCCAAGGCCTTCGCCCGATCCTGCGTCGAGCTGGCGCTGTCCTCGGTTCCCGGCTTCACCATGACCGCGCCGCCGGCCGACGGTGCCCCGGTGGGCGTCTACCACGACGGATTCGTGTCGCCGGCCGGCGTCCGCCAGGTCGCGGTGCTGCCCGATGGCGCGGAGGTGGAGATCCCGGCCACCCTGTCGAACCAGCCGACCTGGCTGATGGTGGGCAACGACACACCCGAACCGCTGCCCGACGGCCCGACCCGCCGAGTGCCGCTGGGCACGGTGTTCGGCGCCCGGTCGGGCGACAAGGGCGGCAACGCCAACCTCGGCGTGTGGGCCCACGGCGACAGCACCGGCAGCACCGACAGCACCGACAGGGGCTACCGGTGGCTGGCCGCCGAACTGACCGTCGACCGACTGCGCGAGCTGCTGCCCGAGGCCCGCGACCTGGACATCGAGCGGTACGAGTTCGCCAACCTGCGCGCGGTGAATTTCGTGCTGCGTGGCCTGCTCGGCCAGGGTGTCGCGGCGTCCACCCGGTTCGATCCGCAGGCCAAGGCGCTCGGCGAGTGGTTTCGCTCCCGGCTGGCCGATATTCCGGAGTCACTGCTCCCGCCGGAGTCGCCGCTGTGACCATCCTTCGATCCACTGTGGACACTTCATCGCCCGGCTGTCAGGAGAACCGGGCGGCGATGCTGGCGCTGCTCGCCGATCTCGCCGAGGAACACGCCAAGTCCCTGGCCGGCGGCGGCCCGAAGTACGTCGACCGGCACCACGACCGGGGCAAACTGCTGGCCAGGGAACGGATTGAGCTGCTGCTGGATCCGGACAGCGCGTTCCTGGAGCTGTCGCCGCTGGCCGCCTGGGGCACCGAGTTCCCGGTCGGCGCGAGCGTGGTGGCCGGGATCGGCGTGATCGAGGGTGTCGAATGCCTGGTGGTCGCCAACGATCCGACCGTGCGCGGCGGCGCGAGCAACCCGTGGACGCTGCGGAAAAGCTTCCGCGCCAGTGATATCGCCGCGCAGAACCAGTTGCCGCTGGTGCAGCTGGTCGAGTCCGGCGGGGCCGACCTGAACAGCCAGGGCGACATCTTCATCCCCGGCGGCCGGATGTTCCGCGACCTCACCCGGTCCTCGGCGCGCCGGGTGCCGACCATCGCCCTGGTGTTCGGCAACTCCACGGCCGGCGGCGCGTACCTGCCGGGCATGTCCGACCACGTGGTCATGGTCAAACAGCGGGCCAAGGTGTTCCTGGCCGGCCCGCCGCTGGTGAAGATGGCCACCGGCGAGGACGCCGACGACGAGGAACTCGGCGGCGCGGAGATGCATGCCCAGGTCTCCGGTCTGGCCGATTATCTGGCCGAGGACGAGCGGGACGCGCTGCGCATCGGCCGCCGGATCGTGGCGAACCTCAACTGGCGCAAGGCGGGCCCGCCGCCGGCCGCCGACTACGCCGAACCCCGCTACCCGGCCGACGATCTGCTCGGCCTGGTGCCCACCGACGCCCGGGTGCCGTTCGACCCGCGCGAGGTGATCGCCCGGATCGCGGACGGCTCGGTGTTCGACGAGTTCAAACCCTGGTACGGCACCAGCCTGGTGACCGGCTGGGCGTCGATCCACGGCTACCGGATCGGCGTGCTGGCCAACGCCCGCGGGGTGCTGTTCAGCGAAGAGGCGCGGAAGGCGGCGCAGTTCATCCAACTCGCCAACCAACGCGACATCCCGCTGCTGTTCCTGCAGAACACCACCGGCTACATGGTGGGCAAGGACTACGAGCGGGCCGGCATCATCAAGCACGGCGCGCTGATGATCAACGCGGTGTCCAACAGCCGGGTGCCGCACTTCACCGTCGTGCTCGGCGCCTCCTACGGCGCCGGCAACTACGGAATGTGCGGCCGCGCCTACGATCCCCGCTTCCTGTTCAGCTGGCCGAACGCCAAGTCCGCGGTGATGGGGCCGGCGCAGCTGGCCGGCGTGCTGTCCATTGTGGCCCGTCAGGCGGCGAATGCGCGCGGCCAGGACTACGACGAGGAGTTCGACGCGCACATGCGGCAGACGGTGGAACAGCAGGTCGAGGCGCAGTCGGTGGCGGCGTACCTGTCCGGCCGGCTCTACGACGACGGGGTGATCGACCCGCGCGACACCCGGACCGTGCTCGGCATCTGCCTGTCCGTCGCGCACACCGCGCCGGTGCGCGGCGCCGACGGCTACGGCGTTTTCCGGATGTGACGCGCTGATGATGACGAGGTTGTTGGTCGCGAACCGGGGCGAGATCGCCCGCCGGATCATCCGCACCTGCCGTCGGCTGGGCGTCTCACCGGCCGTGGTGTTCGCCGATCCGGACGCCGACGCGCCGTTCGTGGCCGAGGCCGATGTCGCGGTGCGGCTGCCGGGCAGCGCGCCGGCCGACACCTACCTGCGGGCCGAGGCCATCGTGGACGCGGCCAAGCGGGTCGGCGCCGACGCCGTGCACCCCGGCTACGGCTTCCTGTCCGAGAACGCCGACTTCGCCCGTGCCGTGCTGGCCGCCGGCCTGACCTGGGTCGGCCCGGACCCGGACACCATCGAGTCGATGGGGTCGAAGGTCGCCGCCAAGCGGCGGATGGCCGCGGCCGGCGTTCCGGTGCTGCCCGAACTCGACCCCGACTCCATTGTGGACGAGGATCTTCCGGTGCTGGTCAAGGCGTCCGCCGGCGGTGGCGGGCGGGGCATGCGGATCGTGCGCACGCTGGACCGGCTGCCCGCCGAGTTGGCTGCCGCCCGCGCCGAGGCACAGTCGGCATTCGGCGACGGCACGGTGTTCTGCGAGCCGCTGGTGGGCGCGGCCCGGCACATCGAGGTGCAGGTGCTGGCCGACCGGCACGGCACGGTGTGGACGCTGGGGGAGCGGGAATGCTCGATCCAGCGTCGCTACCAGAAGATCATCGAGGAGACGCCCAGCCCGGCGGTGGACGCCGAGACGCGGGCGAAGCTGTGCGCTGCCGCGAAAGCCGCGGCCGAAGCCGTCGGCTATGTCGGCGCGGGCACCGTCGAGTTCGTGCTGACGCCGGACGGTCGGCCGTGCTTTCTGGAGATGAACACCCGGCTGCAGGTGGAGCATCCGGTCACCGAGTGCGTGTTCGGCGTCGATCTGGTCGGCTGGCAGTTGGCGATCGCGGATGGCGCGCGGCTGCCGCAGAGTCCGCCGAGCCCGCGCGGCCACGCGATCGAGGCTCGGCTGTACGCGGAGGACCCGGCGCACGACTGGCGGCCCAGCAGCGGAACCGTGTGGCGCTTCGATCTGTCCGATGTGGATGCTCAGTTCGAGGTTCCGGTCGGCTACGGATTGCGGCTGGACGCGGGCGTCGCGGCCGGGGGAGAGATCAGCACCTTCTACGACTCGATGCTGGCCAAGGTGATCGCATACGGCCCGGACCGGCTGACGGCCGCTCGCCGACTGGCCCAGGCACTGGCCGGCGCCCGGCTGCACGGCCCCGCCACCAATCGCGACCTGCTGGTGAACGTGCTGCGGCACCGGGCTTTCCTGGCCGGCGAGACCGACACCGGCTTTCTGGACCGACACGGATTGGCCACCCTGGCCGTGCCGCTGGCCGACGCCGAGGCGGTGCGACTGTCCGCACTGGCGGCGGCGCTCGCCGAAGCCCGGCGCCGGGGCGAGAACGCGCCGGTGCAGCGGGGAATCCCGTCCGGTTGGCGAAATCTGCCGTCCGCGCCACAGCGAGTCGGCTTCCACCGTACCGACAACGCCGGCAACACGGACAACGCCGACGAGCTGATCGAGGTCGACTACGCGCTCGCCACCGACGGCCTGCGCACCTCGATCGTTCCCGATGTCGCGCTGGTCGGCCACGATCGTGAGCTGGTTGGGTTGGACGTCGGCGGGGTGCGGTACCGGTTCGCGGTGGCCGGTTACGACACGTCCGCCGGCCGCCGGCTGGTGGTGGATTCGGCGCTGGGCGCGGTGGATCTGTTGGTGCGGCCCAGGTTCGCCGATCCGGCCGAGCGAGCCAGCGAGGGCGCGACCACCGCGCCGATGCCGGGCACGGTCGTCGCGGTGTCGGTGTCGGTCGGCGATCGGGTCGTCGCCGGGGCCGAGTTGGTGGCGCTGGAGGCGATGAAGATGCGGCATCCGGTGTTGGCGGCGGTCGCCGGAGTGGTCAGTGAGCTGCCGGTTTGCGAAGGCCAGCAGGTGGACGCCGGTGCGGTGCTCGCGGTAATCGAGCCAGAGGAGTCACAGCCATGAACGGATACACGGAAAGTGCGGAACGGCAGGCGTTGCGGGCGGCGGTGCGCGGGATGGCCAGCCGTTACGGCCGGGAGTACATCACGGCCAAGGCGCGGGCCGGCGAGAAGACCACCGAGCTGTGGTCGGAGGCCGGCAAACTCGGCTATCTCGGTGTCGCGGTGCCCGAGGAATACGGCGGCGGGGGCGGCGGGATCGGCGACCTGGCCGCGGTGTGCGAGGAACTGTCCGTCGCCGGCTGTCCACTGCTGCTGATCGTGGTGTCCCCGGCGATCTGCGGGACGGTGATCGCCCGGTTCGGCACCGAGGAGCAGAAACAGCGTTGGCTGCCGGGTTTCGCGGACGGCAGCGTGCGGATGGCGTTCGCGATCACCGAGCCGGAGGCCGGCTCGAACTCGCACAAGCTGGCCACCACCATCCGCCGCGACGGCGACGAGTGGATCCTGTCCGGTGGCAAACACTTCATCTCGGCGGTGGACGAGGTGGACGCGGTGCTGGTGGTCGCCCGGCATGTGGACGAACAGGGCCGGAAACTGTTGCCGTCGTTGATGATCCTGCCGACCGACGCGCCGGGCTTCACCTACCACCAGATCGACATGGACATCGTCGCCCCGGAGAAGCAGTTCACGCTGTTCTTCGATGATGTCCGGCTGCCAGCCGATCATCTGGTCGGCTCGGTGGACGCCGGGCTGGCGCAGGTGTTCGCCGGACTCAACCCGGAGCGGATTCTGGCGGCCTCGTACGCCACCGGCATCGCCCGGCACGTCCTTGGCCGGGCCGCCGACTACGTCCGCACCCGGGAGGTGTGGGGCACGCCGATCGGCGCGCATCAGGGTTTGGCGCATCCGTTGGCGCACTGCGCGATTCAGGTCGAGCTGGCCAGGGTGATGACCCAGAAGGCGGCGGCGCTGTATGACGCGGGGCGAGACGACGAGGCCGGCGAGGCGGCGAACATGGCCAAGTACGCGGCGGCCGAGGCGGCCATCGCCGCGGTGGACCAGGCCATCCAGTCGCACGGTGGCAACGGCCTGGCCTCGGAGTACGGGCTGGCCACGCTGCTGGCGGCCACCCGGATCACCAGGGTCGCGCCGGTCAGCCGCGAGATGATCCTCAACTACGTCGCCCAGCACACCCTTGGCCTGCCGCGCTCCTACTGAGGCATGTCAGTGGCTGCTGAAGTTGATGGTCAAGATCGCTACGACCGGATGTGGGTCACCATCGGCGTTCGTGGTGTACTCATCGTGATGCTGGTAGTCGATGCGGGCCATCGAGCTAACCTCAAAGTGCACGGTGCGTGACCAACCTGGCCCTTTCGGTCGGCCAGCTCGACCCCGCAGGATGCAGGAATTGGCAGTCATCGGAGGCTTACCAGGTGTCTGCGCCAGGTGATCCCACAGTTCCTGCGCCTGCTGGAGACCGACGCGGGTAACCAGTTGTTCCCAATGCCGACGGTACTGACGGTGAACCAAGACCCGGTAGGTCGGAGCGGCGTCGGGTCGGCCGCCGGGACGACGGGCAGGCTGATAGGGCTGGTAAGCGCTGTCAGCTGTTGCCATCAGGCCTCTCCACCTCGACAAAGTCGTTGGCACCAAGCGGACTTCGCAGTATGGACCGCCGCAACGGATCATCAAGCTGACGTGCGGTGGTTCTCCAAGCGGTGATGCAATCGCGCAGGGCGTCGAGGGTGCCGTCAGCATGCGACGCGGTCAGTGCCCGGTGAAGCTCGTCCAAGAATTCCTTGAGCTCATCAGAGTCGAAGACCCTCAACCACGCCAGGTCGCCCAGGTCACTTACGGACGGCGCTACCCCCCTGGCCAGCAGCTCCTCCAGACGCAGGTGGGCGGCATTCCACGTTACGAGCTCCTCAAGCAACTCCAGCTTGCCCTCCGGAAGCATGATTAGGCTCAACCCATCCTTGTCCCGGACGCGCGCTCCACCAGCACGTGCGGCCTTCAGTACCTGTAGGCGGTTCTGGGCAAGATCGCTCACTTGAAAGATCATGTCAGGCATGACGACCTCCTGTCACCAGTGTAGGTAGAATCGTAGCAAGATGCAAGATAGGATCAAATGTAGGATCTTGGCAATAGGAGGCGGCGATGGACCATCCGTTCGATGCGCGCCGAGTGATGCTGTCGGAGCAGGCCATGCCTCACAGCATGTGGCGACCTGTCAGCCTGATCTCCACGCTCCGTGCTGCTCTGCTGCGGGAGTCCGGCGCGTCGACGCTTGAAGGGGTTCGACGGAAGGCTTGGCTACGGCAAATCGTTGATGAGCTCACCTCCCGCGGTCTCGATGGTGACAGCGTGGTCAGGTATGGACTCGGTCCAGAGCTGGTGGGATCGATCACCATTCCGCTGTTGCTGGAGTGTTTCCCGTCTCTGGGTGTCGGCCCTCTGTCCCCAGCGCGTCCTGGTGAACCGGTGGCTAGTTTCTCGCCCGGTGGCGGTGCGTGGAAGCGGATTCTTGCGCCCGAGATTGAATGCGCTCACGGTCGACCAGGGTCGAATCATCCCCCGGTCAATGAGGTTGTCGGTTTTATGGTCGAAACAACTCGGAAAGTCGTTCCGTGGTTGATGTCAGCATCACTTGACGATCTCCTTGGTGGTGCATCACCCGAGCCTGAGAGTGTGCGGGCTGCCGCCAATGAAAACCCGCCGGCGGGGGCAGTTCTAGAATCATATAGGTGGATTGTTGAGAGGTTCGCCGTAACCCATCTTCGGGACTGGTCCACTTCCTCGCTTCATCTGGAATATGGTTGGATTTCGGAGAAAGAGCTCGCCCCATGCGCGGACGAACTAATGAAGGACCGAGTTGTCTTGCGAAGTGAGCTGACTGAAGAAATCGCGCGTCGGGTCACGTTCGGCCATCGGGCAGGATTCGCGATCGGGCCAGTAGGCATGGACAACATGCTGGCGTCGAAGATGCAGCAGCAGGCTACCGAGCTGCTTCGTGGAGGACGATTTCGAGAATCCGCTACCTTGTTCGAGTTTGCCTTGAGCCAGGATCCGGAGGATCCGGTCGCCCTCAATAACCTTGGCTTCTGTCTAATTCCCGGTGATCCACGCGAGGCGCTCAAGAAACTTCAACACGCACATAAGTTGGGTTATGTGCCAACGGTGATTAATCTCTACAACAGGTCTCTGTGCCACATTATTGTCGGTGACTATCGTGTCGCGCTTAGTCTGATTGGTGACGCTTGGTCTGCCATGGAAGACACCTATGCGACCCTTTGGGTGCTGACTAAGTCTGGACTCGAGATCAAAGAAGGTCTGAGCTGTCGAAGTTGCCTTGCTCAATTGGCTAAACATGCTGCCGATCAGCTATCCGATACGGATATGGTACAACGATGGACCGATCGACTTGTTGAAATTGAGTCCTTCAGGGAATGAGGTGTGGGGCACGCCGATCGGTTGCGCATCAGGGTTTGGCGCGGGGTCGCGCCGGTCAGCCGCGAGATGATCCTCAACTACGTCGCCCAGCACACCCTTGGCCTGCCGCGCTCCTACTGACCGCGTAGTTTTGGATCGTGATTGCTCGGATCCGTGGTTACGCCCTGCCGCAAGGCGAGTACGTCGATCTCTACGCCGACGGTGACCGGTGGACCACCGATCCGGTGCGCGGCGCGGAGTTGGTGGCCGAGGGCTGGCTGCTGCCGGGACTGGTCGACGCGCACACCCATCCCGGCGCCGAGGCTTCCGGCTCGCCCCTGGACGAAGAGCTCCTGCGTGCCGATCTGCGCGAGCACGTCGACGCCGGGGTCACCCTGATCCGGTCGCCGGGGCTGGCCGGTGATCCGCCCTCGTGGTTCGGCGCGGACCCGGAACTGCCGCGCGCCAGTCACGCGGGTTCATGGCTGGCGCAGCACGGCCAGTTCTTCGACGGCTGGGGCCGCCGGGTCGATCATGGCGAACTGCCGGCGGTCGCGGCGGAACAGGCCGCGCGCACTGGCTGGGCCAAGATCATCGCGGACTGGCAGCTGGGCGACGAGGTGATCCCGGCCGATGTGCTGAAGGCTGTGGTCGACGCGGTGCACACGGTGGGCGGCCGGGTCGCCGTGCACACCCAGCAGGCCGAGGGCGGCGCGGCCGCGGTCGCGGCCGGAGTGGACTCGATGGAGCACGGGATGTGCCTCGATCCTGAATTCCTGGCGGACATGGCGCGGCGGGGTATCGCGTTGACGCCGACGTTGTCGGTGATCCAGGGAGCCATGGAGAATGCCCTGCGCCGGCCGGACAGTCCGCGCAAAGAGTCGTTCCTGCGCGGCGCGGGTGCGCACGGGGCGCTGGCGGCGGCCGCCGCCGAGGCCGGCGTGACGGTGCTGGCGGGAACGGATTCCCGGCCGCACGGCCGGATCATCGATGAGGTTCGGGCCTTGGCCGCGGCCGGTGTGCCAGCGGAGAACGCGCTGGCGGCGGCGTCCTGGTCGGCGCGCGGTTATCTCGGACTGGCGGGCCTGGAGCCGGGCGCTCCGGCGGACGCGGTGGTGTACGCCGAGGACCCGCGGTCGGATCTGGGCCAGCTGGCCGCGCCGGTGGCAGTGGTCCTGCGCGGCCAGCGGGTGCGCCACCGGCCCTGATCCGAATTACTGGGCGGCGAACAGCGAGCGCAGGTGCCTGCCGTTGACGATCGCGACGACGCCGAGCAGGATCAGCCCGCACCCGCCCTGTTCGATCTTCATCCACACCGGGAACGTGCCGGGCAGCGCGATGATCACCGCGATAGCCACCACCATGACGGCCGACAGGATGCGCAGCCGGAGATACGCCCGCCGGGAGCCGCGCGCCGCGCGAGCGGTGACGGCGAAGGTCAGCAGCGCGCTGGCGACGACGATGGTGCCGCGCGTCCAGACCGCGCTCGTCACGATCGCGGGGTGGTTGCGGAGCAGGACGATGGCCACCAGGGTCAGCACGCTGATGCCGAGGTAGGCGCCGACAAGCAGCTTCGTGCTGCGGAACGCGGCCAGGGTGCGCGGGTGGCTGAGTCGTTCGGCGGTGGCGACCGGCGTGTTCATGATGGACCCTTCGATGTGGCCTGCTGGCGCAGGAGGCTTCTCGTTGACCAGCACAGCGTCGCAATCCGACGCCCGGCCGCACATCGTCCGATCTCCTGAGCCAGCGGCTGAACCGACGGTCGACCGCATGACTGAGCCAGTCCACCGATCGGCTGACTGACGACCGGCCACGGCTACGCTTCGCGACGTAGACAATATACGTACCAGATAGTATGACTTCCGTAGGAAGTCGGCGTACGGTTGAGCCATGGCAGACACAGCGCAGGGCTATCGCAAGAGGGTCAACAACTTCAACAAGGTGATCACCGGGCTCCAACGGATCGGCATCGCGTTCGGCCCGATGCAGCTGCTCACCGTCGCCGGCCGGAAGAGCGGCGAACCACGGACCTTCCCGATCGCCGTGATACCCGTCCAGGGCGAGCGGTACATCATCCAGGCGTTTCCGAAGGCCGCCTGGGTGGTCAACGCTCGTGCCGCGGACACGGTCACGCTGACTCGTGGCCGCCGCTCGTCCACCGTGCGGCTGGTCGAGGTGCCGGTCGAGGACCGCCGGCCGGTGCTGCGCGAAGTCGTGCGGACCGGTCCGGCCAGCGTCGGCAAGCGGTACGTGACCACCGGGCTGGCCGAGTCGCCCACACCGGAGGGCGTGGCCGCCGCCGCGGACAAGATCGCGGTGTTCCGCGTCGAACCGGTGTGACTACTGGGCCGGGTTGAAGAGGGCGCGGAGGCCGCGCTGGATGGTGTCCGCGTCGACGTCGCCCAGGATCAGGTACTGGATCACGAATCCTGGCATCAGGCACAGCAGGGTGGCGCCGACCGCCGCCGGATCGGCGTCGGCCGGCAGCCGACCGTCGTCCTTCATTCGTTGCGCCACTCCGGTGAGGATGGCCCGGAGATTGGTCATCGGGCCGCGGATCGAGGCGGCGAGTTCCGGCGAGGCCAGCGCCGCCGACCAGGCGTGCGGCGCCAGCCGGGCCGGACCGTCCGGGCCGGCCTGTGCGACGACGGCGACGGCGGCCCGGCCCATGATCTCGGCCAGCGACGGCAGCGGGTCCTCGGTGCTGATCTGACCGAGCAGTTGGTCGAACGAGCCGGCGAGTCGATCGGCCAGCGCGGCGATGATGTCGTTCTTGCTCTTGAAGTAGCTGTAGATGGCCCCGGCGGACAGCCCGGACTCGCGGATCACGTCCTGCATCGACGCCTGGTGGAATCCCTTGCGGGAGAAGCAGAGGTGCGCCGCGTCCAGGATCTGGTCGCGGCGCATGGCGATGTGTTCATCGCTGACACGGGGCATGGGTCGAAAGTAAAACGAATGTTCGTTCTTGACAAGTGGGCGCACGGCGGTGCAGCCTTGAACCCAAGAGAACAGACGTTCGCTTTAGTAGGAGGCAGGCCGTGCACACCGCTTACGTCGTGGTCGCCGCTGTCACGGTGCTGGCCACCGGGTTCTCCGGCATCGCCGCGCTCGTCCACTTCAAACCGATCCTGCCGGCCATGGCCCAGGCCGGTGTGCCGGAATCGTGGCTGACCTTCCCGATCGGCACGCTCAAGACGGCCGGCGCGGTCGGGCTGCTGATCAGCCTGTTCGGCGTCCCGGTGATCGGCATCGCCGCCGCCATCGGCCTGGTGCTGTTCTTCGTATGTGCCGTCTATACGCACATCCGAGCGAGCGACTATTCGGTGCAGCTGGGTGCCGCCATCGGGTATCTCGCGCTGTGCACCACCACGCTGGTGCTGGCCATCGCCGCGCGTTGAACGCGTTATCCCGTCAGGGTGGTCGCCGGGTTCACCGGCAGCGGCGCCGGCGGCCGTGGCTGCTGGTTGAAGTCGAAATCGCCGGTCAGGTCGCCCAGGATGGGCACGTCCTCGCGGACGTCCGGACGCGGGTCGGGCCGGCCGTCGGTGTGCGGGTCGATCCGCTGGCTGTTCAGGAAATCGTCCTCGATGAACTTGTCGTAGGCGTCGAAGGACAGGGTCTGGTGGTCAACGTATCCGGTTTTGGCGTACGGGCTGATGACAATTCCCGGCACCCGCAGGCCATAGCCGTTCTCGTCCACGCTCGGCGGGGCAACGTGGTCGTAGAACCCGCCCCAGTCGTCCCAGTTCAGGAAGATGGCGGTCGAATCCCAGTCCGGGCCGTGCATCACCGCGTTGATCAGACTGGTCACATAGGACTGTCCGGCGCTGACCTTGGCCGGCGGATGCTCGCTGACCGCGCCCGAGGGCACCACCCAGGACACCGCCGGCAGGGTGCCGTTGGCGGCTGCGGTCATGAACTTGTCCACCGGCTGGATGTTGCCCTCCTGCCCGTCCGCCTTGACCGTGTCGAAGTACGGCAGCGGATTCCAGATGCCCGGCGTCTTGGCGTTCTGCTTCACCGGCGCGCAGCTGACCGCCGAGTCGTCCTCGCAGTCCGGCTCGGTGCCGTTCACGAGGTAGTAACCCCAGCTCACATTGTTCTTGTGCAGCAGGTAGGTCAGGTCGGTCCAGGCATAGATCGGACCCTTGGCCGGAGTCTTGCCGGGCGGGTTGGCCGGTGGCCTGCCGGGATTCTGCAACGCGTTGACGCAGCTGGACGGGTTGTCGTGCTGGGTGCAGTGCGCCGACCACTCGGACACCATGAACAGGTGCTCGGGCAGGCTCCATGACGCGTTCGGCTCGAACATATGGTCCTGGAGCACGAAATCCTTGGCGTAGGTCCAGTAGTTCGGGATGTCGCTCGCGGTGTGGTAGCCCATGACGTCCGGGGTCGCCGAGTTGGTGCAGGCCGGATTGGTCGGGTCGGTACAGCCTTTCTTGCCGGCCTCCGCCTGGCCGACGAAGCCGTCCATCCTACCGCCGTCGATATCGGCGGCGGCGTTGCTCTGGCCGTGCGGGCCACCGCCGTTCACGTCGGCGTGGTCGACGTAGGGCTTGACGCACTGGCTGGTCCGCGGGTCCGGCACACAGGCGCTGGCCGGAAGGCCGTCGGCACCGGGGAACGTGCCGAAGTAGCTGTCGAACGACCGGTTCTCCTGCTGGATCACGATCACATGTTGGATCTTGTGGATGCCGGTCGCTGACGTGGTGTTCGGGCCGGTGCTCGCGGGCGCAGTGCAGCTCGCCGCCAGCAGAATTCCCACGGCACTCACGGCGACGAATGCTGGGCGTGACCTGTTCATGGCCGACATGGTTCTCGACCACACTGAACGTCGGCTGAACAACTGAAGCCCGGCTGAATCGTGATCTCGGCGCGTCGGCGGCCCGGCCGAACAGCCCAAGTGCCAGTCGGGCCGATAGTGTCGGTCTCCAGAGTGGACAGCCGAGCGGGGGAGCCGTTGATGCAGTTCGTGCTGGGTCTGGTCGGAGTGCTGTTCTGGGCGTTGTTCGTGGTGCTGCTCGCCGCGATGGCCCGACAGATCCTCGGCGTGCCGGTCGGCTGGACCAGGGCGGTGATCTTCGGCCTCGTCATGACCGGGATCAGCTCGTCGCTGTTGGTGTTCGTGTTGGACAAGGCCGGCCTGGTCGCCGGCGGACGGCTGGTCGGCAGTCCGGCCGCCGGGTCGATGATCGGCGTCCTGACCATCGCCTGGATGTTCACCCTGGGCCTGAGCTTGCTGGTGATCGTCGAAGCGGTGCTGCCCACCGGAAGTGTGCCCGGCCCGGCGTCGCTGTGGCGTCGGTGGCGGCGACAGCGCCGGCGCGCCCGCCGTTACGCCGCGATCGTCGGCATCGCCGTCCGGCACGGTCTGGGCCGGTTCGTCCGAGCCGGCGGCGGATCGCCGTCGAGTGCGGGTCTGGTGCAGACCGCGGTGGCGCTGCGGCGGGCGTTGGAGGACGCCGGGGTCGCGTTCGTCAAGCTCGGCCAGATGCTGTCCACCCGCCGCGACCTGCTGCCGCCGACGCTGATCGCCGAACTCAGCAAACTCCAGTCGCGGGCCGAGCCGGCGCCGTGGTCGGAGATCGAACCGGCCATCACCGCCGCGCTGGGCGAGCCGATCGACACGGTGTTCCGTTCTGTCGAGCCGATTCCGCTGGCGGCGGCATCGGTCGGCCAAGTGCATCAGGCGTGGCTGCTGGACGGCCGCGAGGTGGTGGTGAAGGTCCAGCGGCCGGCGGCTCGGCGGCAGATCACCGCCGATCTGGACATTGTTGTGCAACTGGCGCGGCGGCTGGACCGGGTGACCGGGTGGGGGCGGTCGCTGGGAGTCCGTGGCCTGGCCGAAGGTTTCGCCGAATCGCTGCGCGAGGAACTGGACTACTCCGTCGAGGTGGAGAACACTCGCGCGGTCGCCGCGACCCTGCGCGCCGACGACCGGATCGTGGTGCCGGACACCTACCCGGAGCTGTCCGGGCCGACATTGCTGGTGATGCGGAAACTCGACGGCGTGCCGATCGCCGACGCGGCCGAGTTGCTGGCCGGTTTCCCCGACGAGCAGCGACACGCGCTGGCCAACGACATTCTCGGCTCGGTGCTGCGGCAGATCATCGTGACCGGTGTGTTCCACGCCGACCCGCATCCAGGCAACCTGCTCATCAGTCCGGATAGGACAGTCGGACTGCTGGACTTCGGCGCGGTCGGTCGGCTGGACCGGACCGCCCGCACCGCGCTCGGGCTGCTGCTCTACGCGATCGAGCGGGACGATCCGATCGCCGCGACCTCGGCGCTGGTCGAACTGCTCGGCCGGCCCGACGAGTTGGATCAGCGGGCACTGGAACGGTCGATCGGCGAACTGATGGTGCGCTACGGCGGCCCCGCCGGTTCGGTCGCCGGTCTCGGCGTGTTCACCGCGCTGTTCAAACTCGTGCTGGCGCACCGGTTCGCGGTTCCCGCGCAGGTGGCCGCGGCCTTCCGGGCGATGGGCACGCTGGAGGGGACGTTGACGCTGGTCAGTCCCGGGTTCGATGTGTTGGCCGCCGCCAGGGTCGCGGGCAGCGGCCTGATGGCGGCCGCTCTCGATCCGGCCGCCATCAGACAGACGTTGGAAGGGCAGTTGGCCAGTCTGCTGCCGATGGTGCAACGGCTTCCGCAGCGGATCAACAAGATCGTGGAGGATCTGGAACAGGGCCGGTTCTCGATCAACGTCCGTCCGTTGGCGGACCGGCGGGACCGGGACTACCTCACCGCCATGGCCCAGCAGGTGATCATCACGATTCTGGCGGCGGCAGCCACCATCGGCTCGATCATGTTGCTGACCAGCGACACCGGTCCGATGCTCACGCCGACCGTGCGGCTGTACGCGTTCTTCGGTTATGCGCTGCTGTTCGTCGGATTCGTGCTCGGCCTGCGGGTCCTGGTGCGAGTGTTCTTCCGGGGTTCACGCGAATAGCGGTGAGCCCGCGCGCGGCGCGAAATCGACGGTGGCAGGATAGCGGCGTGCCAGGGCGGGAACGACCGCGAAGGCGGACTGAAGGTATGGCCGGGCTTCCGGCTCAGTCGGCCCTGCCGGCGACCGTGGTCGCCGGCCATCTCCGGGCGTGCGCCGAGGAGCTGTCCCGCTGCTCGGTGACGGACCTGGGCGAGATCGCCGAAGTGTTGGGCGACCTCGTGGTCGGGCAGCGGCGGTTGTCCTCATCGCTCGCCCGATTCGCCGAACGGCTGGACGAGCCCGGCCGTGTCGACCTGCCGCGATCCGTTGACAAGCTCGATCGGGCCGCGCTGATCGAGGTGCTGGACGCGGCGTCCAGCGCGGCCGGCTATTCGGCGGAGGCGCTCGCGGAGAGTGGTCCGCTGCTCGACGAAATGCGTGAATTTCCGGACGAGAGCACCCATTCGTAGCAGTCGGCCCGGCCGATCCACTATTAGCCTGGTGGTCATGCGAGCGGTGTGGAACGGCACGATTGGCCTTGGAACACCACATCGCGCTGAACCAGGTGCACACCGTTGACGGTGGCCGAGTCGCGCACCACGGTCTCGCTGATCGAGCGGATGTCCAGCCGCTTCACGCTGGACGCGCTGCGGGCCAGCACCCGGCACGCGGCGGTGCGCAGGGCGAAGTCCGCGACCCGAAAAGCCGGCGCCGCCAAGGAATCCGTGACCACATCGGTCGCGAAACCGCGCGGCGCGGCCCGCACCCGCCAGTGACTACTCGGGTCGAACGGCGAGCACTCGGAAGCTGATGCCCTGCCGGGCCCTGGACACCGATTCGATGTCGAAACCGGCCTCTTCAAGCAACGGCCGCGGATCGCGAGTCAGGTGGTCGGCGGCGAAGCGAACGGTGAACCGCTCGGCCAGCCGCAGCAGCGGGCCGAGGACCGGGCACGTCGACGGCCCGTGTTCGGCCAGCACGAACCGGCCGCCGGGCCGCAGCACCCGGTACGCCTCGCGCATCGCGGCGGCCGGATCGGGAATCGTGCACATGGTGAAGGTCGACACCACGGTGTCCGCGCTGGCATCCGGCAGGTCCAGCGCCTGCACGTCGCCCAGGCGCAGCTCGACCCGTTCGGCCAGATCATGGTCGGCGACTTTTCGCCGCGCGAGGTCCAGCATTTCTTCGGACAGTTCGACGCCGACGACGGTCACGTCCGCCGGATACAGCGGCAGGTTCAACCCGGTGCCGACCGCGATCTCCACCACCTGGCCGCGCGCCTGCCCGACGGCCCAGTCCCGACTGCCGGGCAGCAGCAGCCGTTCCGAGATCGCCATGGTCCGGTCGTATCGGCCGGCCATCGCGTCGAAAACCCGGCGCACGTCGTCGTTCGTCACGGTCCGCATCACCGGAGACCGTAGCGCGCGGACCAGGCCGACCGCGAGCGCGACCGCCCAGACCACGGCGAGCGCGATCAGCAGTCCGGCGGGGTAGTCGCGGTCGTCCAGGCCGGGGTAGTGGTTCGGGGCGAAGGCCCGCCACAGGTGCGGGACGCTCAACAGCAGCAGCACCCCGGACGCTGCGGCGCCGGCGGTCACCGGCGCTCGCCAGGCCTGCGGCAGCCGACCAACCACCAGCAGGCCGAACACCCCGACCAGCGGCGCGATCAGCCCGTCATGCGCGAACGGCCCGACGATCAGCCAGCCGGGGAAGGACCAGCCGGCCTGCGGCACGGCCAGCAGCATCGGCCAGGCCAGCGAGACACCGAATCCCAGTCCGGCCAAGCCCAGCAGCACCAACATGATCCGGGTAAGTCGCATGAGGATGGTCATGACAACACCGTGATTGTGTTGACCCACTTGGTTTGCAGCACGCCGGGCCGGCTGGGCGCGATGATCCGGCAGGGGAATCCGTGGTCGAGGTCGAGATCCGAGCCGTTGAGCCGCAACGCCAGCAGGGTCAGCGGATCGGCGGTGTGTGTGCCGGGCAGCGTGCTGGTCGCGTACAAGCTATTGTGCTCCAAGGATTCCACGAACACCGACACGCCCGGCCGCGCCCCCACGGCGCGCACCAGATCGGCCACCCGGACCCCGCTCCACACCGCCGACGCGCTCCATCCCTCCACGCAGGCGATCGGCAGTTCGGCGGTCGACTGCGGCATGGCCCGCAGATCGGCCAGCGAGAACATCCGACGGCCCTGGGGTCCCACAATGGTCAGCCGCCAGCGTGGATCGAGCGCCGCCGCCCGCACGCCGGCCGCCAGGGCGGTGCGGTTGACCGGCAGTTGCTGCGGCCCGTTGCTCGACACCGGCGACAGCACCGAGATGCCGCGCAGGAACGGCACTGTGCCGCCGGCCACGGCCAGCCCGGCGACCCCGGCGGTCAGCCAGGTGGTGCGCAGGAAACCGCGCCGGGACAGCCCAGCCTCTTCCGTTGTGGCCGAAGGCTTCTCGCGCAGGCCGGCCCGCACGATGGGCAGCTTCACCGCGAGGTGGATCACCAGCGAGCCGACCGCGATCCAGGCGACCGCGTAGTGCGCGGCGGGGAAGAAGAACCGCCACGGATAGTTCTGCGCCACATTGAAAATACCGGTGACCAGCTCGAAGATAGCTGAGGCGATCAGCACCAGGATCGAGATCCGCTCGATCGCGTGCAGCACCGAGCGCACCGCCGGCCGCTCGAACAGTTTCGGATACACCGACCACAGCTTGGCCAGCAGCAGCGGCACCGCCGCCGTCCCGGAGATCACGTGCACACCCTGGGTGATCCGATACAGGTTGACCGGCCGGCTCGGCCAGTTGAACCAGCCGACCGGATGCTGGATGAAATGGCTGGCCAGCCCAGTCACGAAGCACACCGTGAAGGTGACTGCCAGCCACACCCCGACTCGGGAGGTGACCGATCGGTGGTGCGCCGCGCCGCGGAACTTGGGCAATGGCGGCGGTTTGATCGGCAGTCTCATCCTCATGTCAATGCCCCATCAGCTCGGCGAACCAGCGGCCGACTCGGCCCACCCGCCAACCCAGCCGCAACCCGGCCGACGCGGCCGGTCCGGCGATTGCCTCGACGCCCACCCGCGCCCACGGAAACGCGCCGGACGCGCCGTGCGGCTGCACCAGCCTGGCCAGGCCGCGCACCAGACCGGTGCCGGGCGGATCGAGTTCTACCAATACGGTTCCGCCCGGCGCGAGCAGGTCGGTGACCCGGCGCAGCAGCACGGCCGGATCGCCGCCGATGCCGACATTGCCGTCCGCGACCAGCACATGCCGCCAGCGGCCGGTTCCGGGCACCGACTCGAACACGTCCCGGCGCAGCGCCGACGCGCCCCTTGCTCGGGCCAGCCGGACCGCGACCGGCGAGACGTCGATGCCCAATGCGGGAATGCCGCGACCGGTCAGCGCGGCGGTCAGCCGGCCCGGCCCGCAGCCCACGTCCAAGGTGGCGCCGGCACAGCGCGCCAGCAGCAGTTCGTCGGCCGGGTCGGGTTCAGCGTGCCAGCGGGCGACCGGCAGCGGCATCCGGTGACCGCCGAGTTCCAGCGCGGTGTGCACCCCACGCAGTGCGTGATCGAACGGGGCGTGATCGAACGGCGTCATCCCGCCTCGCTCATCATCCGGACGGCGGCGACAGCTCGCGCGAACCGGCTGTCCGGAACGGTCACCGCGACCCGCTCGGCATCGGCCATAGTGTCCACATCGGACAGGATCGCGTCGGTGACCACCGAGACCGGCAGTGCTCGCCGGGTACGCTCGGCAGTGTCCGAACGGGACATCGGCACCGCGCGCAGGGCCTGGGCATGGCGCGGATCGCGCAGCCCCAGCGCCCACCAGCCGCCGTCCGTCGCCGGGCCGAGCACGGCCGGCGACGAGTCGAGAGCGCCGGCGGCGCCGGCCAGCAGGTCCGGCGTCACCTGTGGGGTGTCCATGCCGATCTGCACCACCGGCAGGCGCGGATGCACCGCACTGGCGTCGGCGTGCGCGTTCGCCAGCCGGTCGGCGAAGGTGTTGCCGCGCTGCGGAATCACCGTGGTGAGCGCCAACAACCGGCGAATTTCCGCTGCCCGCCGGGCTTCGCCGAGATCGCCGGTGATCGCCACCATGGGCAACGCGGCCGGCGTGTCCAACACGGCGGTCAGCGTGTCCAGCAGCGCGGCGGCGGCGATGTCGGCGGCCTGATCCGGGCTGGCCGGCGGGCACAGCCGGGTCTTCGCCAGCCCGGCGACGGGAGCCTTGGCCACCAGCAACAGAATCACCGATTCCATCAGCGCAGCACCGCCGCCATGTCGCGCAGCGCGCGGGCGGTGCCACGCACCGAACCGGACACTTTGGACTTGGTTCCGGCCGCCCTCGGCCGGTACGTCACGTCCATTTCGACCACCCGCCAATGTGCGTTCGCCGCGCGCAGCAACAGTTCCAGCGGATAGCCGAAACCGCGATCGGTGACGTCCAGCTCGATCAGGTCGGCGCGGCGGAACACCCGGGCCGGGCCGATGTCGTGCACCGGCAGGCCGCGTCGGCGCAGCATCGCCGCGAGCACCGCGTTGCCGGCGCGGGCGTGCCACGGCCAGGCGCCGCGACCGGCCGGAATCCGGCGGCCGACGGCGAGATCGGCGTGGCCGGAGCGCACCGGCGCGGCCAGCTTCGGCAGCTCGGCCGGATCGAGCGAGCCGTCCGCGTCCAGCACGCAGACGAACTCGGAGGTGGCCGCCTCGACGCCCGCGTGCACGGCCGCGCCGTATCCGCGCCGGGGCTCGCGCAGCACCCGGGCGCCGTGCGCGGCGGCGACCTCGGGCGAGCCGTCGGCGGACCCGTTGTCCACCACCAGCGCCCGATAGCCGGCGGGCAGCGCGCCGAGCACGCCCGGCAGCGCGGCGGCTTCGTCGAGGCACGGCAGGACGACCTCAATCGAGCCGTCTACAAAGGATTCAGGGAGATCCACTCCTTGACCATAAGGGCTGATCGGATCGACGCAAGTCCTTGCGGTGCTTACCGAATTGTGACGCCGTGCCAGTTCTTACGGATCTCTGACGAACACCTCGGTCGCCGGGCCTTCAGCTCGCGCGCTCGGTACTGTCAGTCCGATGGCGGCCCCTACCACGACGACCGCGCGGTCACCCGCGCCCAGCCGCGCGTCCGCCACCGGTGTCCGCGCGGACGTGCTGGCCGGCGTGCTCGCGGTGGCGCTGGTGGCGGCCGCGAGCGCGGTCATCGTGCTGGCGCACTGGTACACCGAGGACAAGATCTTCGCGTTCGCGCCGCCGCTGTACGCCCGCTGGCTGCCACATGTCGGCTGGGGCACGCCGCTTGCCGTGCTGATCGCCGGGCTGGTCGTGCTGCGCGGTCCCGAGCTGGCGGCGCGGTGGTCATGGCGGCGGCTGTGCCTGGCCGGCTACGCGATCACCGTGGCGTGGAGCCTGGCGCTGGCGCTGGTCGACGGCTGGACCAACGCCGTGATCACCCCGATGAGCTCGCCGTACCAGTACCTGGTGGACGTGCCCAGAGTCGCCGGCGTTCCAGCGCTGCTGCGTGACTTCACCGCACACATCCTGTCCGGCCATCCGGGCTCGTGGGCGATCCAGGTGTCCGGGCATCCGCCGGGCGCGCTCCTGGTGTTCGTGCTGCTGGACCGGATCGGCCTGGGCGGCCCGGTGCCGGCGGCGCTGCTGTGCGTCCTGGTCGGCGGCCTGACCGCGGTGGCGGTGCCGAGCACGCTGCGGGTACTGGGTTCGCCGGGCGCGGCCCGCGCGGTGTTGCCGTTCGCGGTGCTGCTGCCCGGCGCGATCTGGCGCGGCGCGAGCGCGGACGGCCTGTTCGCCGGGCTGATGGCGGTCGCCGTGCTGCTGGTCGCGATCAGCGCGCGCCGGAAGCGGCTCGGCGTGGTCGCCGGTCTGGCGGGTGGCGTGCTGTTGGGCTGCGGGCTGTTCCTGTCCTACGGCCTGGTGCTGATGGCGCCGATCGCGCTGGCCGCCTGCTGGGCGGCCCGGAGTTGGCGCGCGGTGCTGCTCGCCGGACTGGGCGCGGCCGTGGTGGTCGCCGCCTTCGCCGTCAGCGGATTCTGGTGGTGGGACGGGTATCAGCTGGTCATCCAGCGGTACTACCAGGACGTCGGGCTCACCCGCCCGTACAACTACTGGGTGTGGGCGGACCTGGCCTGCCTGGTGCTGTCCGCCGGCCCGGCGGTGGCTCCCGGCCTGCGTCGGGTCGTCATCGGAGTGCGGAACTCGGCCTTTCGGAGTCCGGCGTTGCGGAGGCCGGCTGCCCGGCCGGTGGTCGCGTTGGCGCTCGGCGCGGTGCTGGCCATCGCGGCAGCCGACAAATCCGGACTGTCCAAAGCGGAGGTGGAACGAATATGGCTACCCTTCGCGGTATGGCTGACCACGGCCGTGGCGCTGCTGCCGGCGCCGACGCGCCGCTGGTGGCTGCTGGTCCAGGCGCTGACCGCGCTCGTGGTGAGCCACCTGGTCACGACAATCTGGTGAGGCGGTGCGGGTGACCCATCGGGTGCTGGTGGTCGACGACGACGTGACCGTGCGGGACGTCGTGCGCCGGTACCTGGAGCACGCCGGATACCGGGTCGCGGTGGCCGGCGACGGTGAGCACGCATTGCGGATCGCCGCCGAGTCCGCACCCGATCTGGTGGTGCTCGACCTGATGCTGCCCGGCATGGACGGCCTGGAGGTCTGCCGCCGGTTGCACGCGGCCGGCGCGATGCCGGTGGTGATGCTGACCGCCTTGGGCGAGGAGGAGGACCGGATCGCCGGGCTTCGGCTGGGCGCCGACGACTACGTGACCAAGCCGTTCAGTCCGCGCGAACTGGTGCTGCGGGTCGGTTCGGTGCTGCGCCGGGCGAACGGCGGCGACCCGGTCCGGCACACTGAACGGCCCGCCGAGCTGGCCGACGGGGAGCTGCGGCTGGACATCGACGCCCGCCGGGCCACCGTCGCCGGGCTGCCGCTGCCGCTGACCGTCCGCGAGTTCGATCTGCTCGCCTTCCTGATCGCCAACCCCGGCAGCGCTTTCACCCGCGCCGAGTTGCTGGAACGGGTATGGGGCTGGGACTTCGGCGACCAGTCGACCGTCACTGTCCACGTGCGACGGTTGCGGGAGAAGATCGAGCCGGACCCGGCCCGGCCGGCGCGGATCGCGACCGTGTGGGGCGTCGGCTACCGCTATGACCCGGCGGGCTGAGCCATGCTGATGGAGATCGCGCACGTCCTGCCCTACGCCATCGGGTTTTCCCTGCCGGTGCTGCTGGTCGGCGCGCTGGTGCTGCGCTGGCTGCGGGAGCGGTCGCTGATCGCGTCGATGACGGTGATCGTGCTGGTGCCGCTGTTCGCCGAGTTGGTCGGCGTGCTGGCGGTCAGCGGGTTCATGTTCAACGACGTGCTCACCACGCTGCTGCTGGTCTGTCTGCTGAGCCTGGTCGCGACATTGCCGACGGCGGTGCTGCTCGGCCGGTCGATCGCCCGGCGCAGCGTGTGGGAACGGCAGGCGCGGCAACGCGAGCGGGCCGTCGAGGCGTCCCGGCGCGAACTGATCGCCTGGATCAGCCACGACCTGCGGTCGCCGCTGACCGGCATCCAGGCGATGACCGAGGCACTGTCCGATGGCGTGGTGGACGAGCCGGCCGAGGTCGCCGAGTACGCCCGCCGGATCGGCGCGGAGACCGCGCGGCTGTCCGGCATGGTGGATGACCTGTTCGAGCTGTCCCGGATCACCGCCGGTGCGCTGCGGCTGACCATGCACGCGGTGCCGCTGCGCGATGTGGTCAGCGACGCGGTCGCCGCGCACGCGGCGGTGGCCCGGCGCAAGGGCGTCAACGTGTTGGCCAGCCCGGTGAGCGACGCCGAGGCGTGGCCGGTAGTGCTGGGCAGCGACCCGGAGTTGGCGCGGATCGTGCGCAACCTGCTGTCCAACGCGATCCGGCACACCCCACCGGACGGGACGGTGCAGGTCGGCCTGGGCGTGGACGGCTCGGACGCGTTCCTGCGGGTGGACGACGGCTGTGGCGGCATTCCGGAACACGAACTGGACCGGGTGTTCGACGTGGCGTTTCGCGGCACCGCGGCGCGCACTCCGACCAGTGACACCGACGCGCCGGCCGGCGCCGGGCTCGGGCTGGCCATCGCGCGGGGTCTGGTCGAGGCGCACAGCGGCCGAATCGAGGCGCGCAACCACGGCGATGGCTGCCGGTTCGAGGTCCGCTTCCCACTCGTGTCGGCCAACTGACGTGGTAAGAACTGCGATGTGGACCCATTGCAGCCCGCCATCTGGCTGATCGGCCAGGCGACATCGTGGCAACGCCGCAAGCGTCGTGTGCGAGTTCTGGTGCACCGTGCGATGTTCTTGCCGGCCTCCGACGAGCATTT